>DATEGE010000054.1:0-7954 GCA_035280265.1 Gemmatimonadales bacterium
CGTGCGCGCGTGGGCGGCCACGCCGCTCGGCACCGCGGGGCCGGGCTTCGCCGCGCGCTACGGCCGCGTCGAGGACACACCGCTGCTCGATTTCATCAACGACGTGCAGCGGCGCCACGCCGGCGCCGACCTCTCGGCCACGGCCGATTACGACTTGGCGGCGGGACTCCCCGAAGGCGACGTGCGGGAGCGCGACCTCGCCGGCGTATATCCGTACGAGAATACCTTGCGCGCCGTGCGCATCTCGGGCGACCAGCTGCGGGCGTACCTGGAGCACTGTGCGCGCTATTTCCGGACCTTTCAGCCCGGCGCCCCCGTCCTCAATGACAGCGTGGCGGGCTACGACTTCGACGTCGTGAGCGGGGCGACGTACGTAATCGATCTGACGCAACCCGTGGGTCGGCGGATCCGCGGCCTCGCGGTTCGCGGACGCGCCGTGGCGCCGACCGACAGCTTCACCCTCGCGCTCTCGAGCTACCGCCAATCGGGTGGCGGCGGATACACGATGCTCGCGGGCGCGCGCGTCGTGTACGACCGGGGCGAGTCGATTCGCCGACTGCTGGCTGACGACATTCGGTCGCGCGGCCGCGTCGCCGTGCAAGTCCACGCACCCAGTTGGTCGATCGCCCCGGCCGAGGCGCTGGCGGCGCTCCGTCAGGCGGTCGCGCCGCCCGTGCCAACCACGTCCCGCTCCGACAGTACGCTGCTCCGCGTGCTCGCGATCAACGATTTCCACGGTGCCCTCGCCTCACAGGTGTGGCCGTGGTCCGAGGGCCGTCCCGTGGGCGGCGCGGCCGCGCTCAAGCCGTGGCTGGACAGCCTGGCCCGAGCGTGCGGCTGCACCAGCATCCGCCTCGATGCCGGCGACGAGATGCAGGGGACGCCTGTCTCCAACTTCAACTTCGGTCGCCCGGCGATCGCCGCCCTCAACGCGCTCGACATCGACGCCGCCGCCATCGGGAATCACGAGTTCGACTGGGGCGTGGACACGCTGCGCGCCCGGATGGCCGAGGCGCACTACCGCTTGCTCGCCGCCAACATCACCGATTCCGCGGGCACCGCGCGCCCCGACTGGGCGGAGCCGTTCACCGTCGTAGAGCGCAACGGGGTGCGAGTCGCCGTGATCGGTCTGGCCCTCCGAGCGACGCCGCAGACCACGACGCCGAGCAACGTCCGGGGGTTGGCGTTCGGCGACGGCGCCGCAGCAGTGCGGCGCGTGCTGCCGCAGGCGCGCGCGGCCGCGAGCTACGTGATCGTGGTGGCGCACGTCGGGGCGTTCTGCAGCGGCGACCCTGCGGCCACGCCCGTCGACGGCGGGGCGTGTCGTGGGGAGATCATCGACCTCGCCCGGGGGCTCGACTCCGGCTCGGTGGACCTCATCGTCAGTGGTCACACCCACTCGCTGGTGAACACCGTCGTGAACGGCATACCCATTGTGCAGGCCCGCTCGTCGGGGGCCGGCATCGCGGTCGTGGACTTCGTGCGGGTGAGCGAACCGGGCGGGGCGCGCCGCGAGGTCCGCGCGCGCATCGAGACCCCCTTTGCCGACCGGGTGCGCCCCGATCCCGGGCTGGCCGAGGCGCTGCGCCTCGATCAGCAGTCGATCGCGAGCATCACCAGCCGGCCAGTTACGAGGTTCGGGAGCACATTGCGGCGCAGCGGCGACGAGTACGGGCTCGGCCGGCTCATCGCCGACGCCCAGCGCAACGTCGCCAAGACCGACGTGGCCCTCGTGAATAACGGCGGCATCCGCGCCGATGTCGCGGCGGGACTCGCGACGTGGGGCGACCTGTACGAGGTCGAGCCGTTCCAGAACCGGTTGCTGCGCCTGGTGGTCTCGGGGAAGGTGTTGCGAGACGCGCTCGAGCACGCCATCGCGGGTGATCGCCCGGACGCGCACGTCGCCGGAGTCGAGGTGTGGTACGACCCGCGCAAGCCGGCCGGGGAGCGCATCAAGCGGCTGCGCCTGGCGACCGGCAAGGATGTCGAGAACGGGCGCACCTACACGCTGGCCGTGGCGGATTTCCTCGCGGCGGGCGGGAGCGGCTATGCGATGCTGCGCGGCGCGGTGTCCGGGGACGTGGGAGTGACGGACCTCGACGCCTTGATCCAATACCTCGCCGTGCTGCGCCAGCCGATTGCGGCCCCCGAGGACGAGCGCTGGCATCGGGAAGGCACCTAGGGGGAGGAGGGGCCGCTGATCCGCGTCTTCGTGAACGAGCGACCTGTCACCGTGGCGCGGGGCGCCAGCGTGCGCGACGCCGTGGCGGGGCTGGACCACGACCTGGCGGACCTGCTCGCTCGCGGCGCGGCGTACGTGACAGACGGAGTGGGGCGGCCCGTGGATGCAGCAGACCCAGTAGGCGAGGGAGGCGCGATCTTTCGTGTCGTGGTGAGTGCGCGCCAGGGCCGGCCGCGTCTCACCAAAGACGCGTTGCGTCGCTGGCCCAAGGCCGAGCTGCACGTCCATCTCGATGGCTGCCTCCGGCCCGCGACCATGCTGGAGCTGGCGCGCGCGCAGGGCGTCCGCCTGCCCGCGGACACCGCCGTGGGATTGGCGCAGGCCCTGTACGTCAAGCACGCGCGCAACCTCGAAGAGTATCTCACGAAATACGAGATCACGCTGTCGGTGATGCAGACGGCCGCGGCGCTCGAGCGCGTCGCCTACGAGTTCGTGCTCGACGCCGCGGCCGAGGGCGTGCGCTACGTCGAAGTCCGGTACTCGCCGCTGTTGCACCAGCCGGCGCTGACGCTGGCCCAGGCGATCGAGGCCCCGCTCGCCGGCCTCAAGCGGGGCGAGGGTGAGACCGGCACCAAGGTGGGCCTGATCGTGTGCGCCATTCGCACGCGCCCGCCCGCGGAATCGCTGGAGCTGGCGCGGGCGGCGGCGGAGTACCGCGCGGCCGGCGTCGTCGCGTTTGACCTCGCGGGGCCCGAGCGTGGCTTCCCCGCACGTGACCACGCGGCGGCCTTTGCTTACGCGGCGCGGCACGGGATGGCGTGCACCTGTCACGCCGGTGAAGGCGACGGCGCCGATTCGATTCACCAGGCGCTGCATCAGTGTGGCGCTCAGCGCATCGGCCACGGGACGCGGATCGGCGAGGACCCGGCGCTGCTCGCGTACGTGATCGAGCGGCGGATTCCGCTCGAGATGTGCCTCACCTCTAACCTGCACACCCACGCCGTGCCCTCACTCGCGGCGCATCCGTTCAAGCGGTATCTCGACCAGGGTGCGCTCGTCACCCTCAATACCGACGGACGCCTCATGGACGGCATTTCGCTCACCGACGAATACTTCGCCGCCCACAGCGTGCTGGGTCTGACCCAGGCGGAGCTGCGGCGCGTGGTGCTCAACGCGTGTGAGAGCGCGTTTCTCCCGGAGTTCGAAAAGGTGGCGTTAGTCTCCCGCGTGCAGAGCGAACTGGAGGCTCTCTAATGTCGCTGCGCCGTACGGTCTTCGCCTTCGCGATCACCTTCGTGTGCGCGCTAGTCGTCTTCACGCTCCCGCGGTTCGTGTGGAATAGCGTCCGGGCCGCCACCCGATCCCAACAGCCGGCCGCGGTGGACAGCGCGACGCGACCCGACGTCCCCGCGTCGTCCGCGGCCCCGGCTCCACAAGCCCCACCGCAGGCGCCGCGCTCCATCCCGCAACGACTCACAGGGCTGCTCGGCATTGCGCTGATCCTGGGGATCGGGATCGGCCTGTCGCGGAACCGCTCGGCCATCAGCTGGCGCGTCGTAGCGTGGGGGCTGGGACTGCAGCTGGGGTTCGCTATTCTCGTTCTCCTCTTTCCCGTGGGTCAGCGGCTGTTCAAACAGCTCGGCGACGTGATCACTGCGATCCTGTCGTTCTCGTACGCTGGCTCGGGCTTCGTCTTCGGCGACCTCGGCACGCCGCACCACGGGGCGGGTTTCGTATTCGCCTTCCAAGTGCTGCCCGCCATCATTTTTGTTTCCGCGCTGTTCGCGATCATGTATTACCTCGGCGTCATGCAAGTCGTGGTGCGAGCATTCGCAGTGGTCATGACGAAGGTGATGGGCGCGAGCGGTGCCGAGAGTTTGAACGTCGCGGCCTCGATATTCATGGGACAGACCGAAGCTCCCCTCACCATCCGCCCGTTCCTGCCGAAGATGACGCAGTCCGAGCTGATGACGGTAATGACTGCGGGGATGGCGCACGTTTCGGGCTCCATCATGGCGGCATACATCGCCTACGGCATCGAGGCTCGGCATTTGCTCACCGCGGTCATCATGACGGCGCCCGGGACGATCATGATGGCGAAGATTCTCGAGCCGGAAACGGGCATACCCGAGACGCGCGGTGGCGTGAAGGTGGACATCCCCCGTACCGACGTGAACGTTGTCGCCGCAGCGGCGCGAGGTACGACCGAAGGCCTGAGCTTGATGCTGAATGTGATCGCCATGTTGATCTCGTTCATCGCGCTCATCTATCTCGTCAACGGCGGGTTCGCTTGGGTTCATGGTCACGCAACCTGGTTTCCGGCGGACATTCAGACCGTGCTGGGCTGGATCTTCGGCCCCATCGCTTGGGCGATGGGTGTGCCGTGGCACGACAGTGGGGCGATTGGAGGGTTGCTGGGAACGCGCATGGTCTTGAACGAGCTGGTCGCCTATGCGCAGCTCGGCCAAATGAAGGCGGCGCTCGACCCGCTGTCCTATACCATCGCGACCTTCGCGCTGTGTGGGTTCGCGAACATCAGCTCCGTCGGTATCCAGATTGGCGGAATCGGCGCGCTCGTGCCCGAGCGGAAGCCCGACCTGGCGCGTCTGGGCTTCCGGGCCATGATCGCGGGGACGCTGGCGAACTTTCTCTCGGCGACATTGGCGGGCATCCTGCTGTGAAAGCCAGGGAGCAGGGAGCGGGGAGCGGGATCCTCCGTGAGGCGACTGACGCCGTCGCTGCACGACTCGGCAAGCTCAAGCCGCGTGTGGCGATCGTCCTCGGCTCAGGGCTGGGATCCGTAGCTGCTGCAGTCCAATCCGCGACCCGCATTCCGTATTCCTCAATTCCAGGCTTCCCCCAGCCCGGCGCTCCCGGGCACAAGGGCGAGCTCGTCGGCGGCACGCTCGAGGGCGTCCCGGTGGTGGTGCAGAGCGGCCGCTTTCATTTGTATGAGGGCCACGCGGCGGATGTCGCCGCCCTTCCCACCCGCGTGTTCGCCGCGCTCGGCGTGACGACGCTCATCGTCACCAACGCGGCGGGCGGCATCCGCCAGACGTTCCGCCCGCCCACCCTCATGCTGATCGCCGATCACATCAACCTCATGTTCCGCAACCCGCTCGTCGGCCCCGTGGTACAAGGGGACGAGCGGTTCCCCGACATGAGCGACCCCTACGACGCGGCGTTGCGCGCGCTTGCCAGGGAGGTAGCGCAGGCGGAACGCATCCCGCTCGAGGAGGGCGTCTACGCGGCGCTGCTCGGCCCCTCATACGAGACGCCCGCCGAGATCCGGATGCTCCAGCGGTTGGGCGCTGACGCGGTGGGCATGTCCACCGTGCCCGAGGTGATCGCGGCGCGGGGACGGGGGGGGGACATTCGCTGCCTTGGGTTCTCGAGCATCACGAACGTTGCCGCCGGGCTGTCGGCGCAGAAGCTGTCGCACACGGAGGTGCTGGACGCCGGGAAGCAGGTGGCGGGCCAGCTCGAGCGGCTGATCCGGGGGGTGGTGAAGCAGCTCTAAGCAGTACGAGTGAGATCCGTCGACGGATACACCGCGACGCCTGACCCCGCGGCGAACGCCACGTTCGTCGGCTGGGCGCGGTTCAAGAACTCCCACTCCGCCCCGTACAGCGACCCGAAGTCAAACCGGTAATCGACGGTTCGGACCTCCCGCACCTCCCAGGGAGGATGCGCGACGCGGAACGTGGCGAGCCTGCCGTCGGCCCGCGCGCGGCACGCGAGCACGCGGTCTGTGAAGTAGCGCTCCGCCGAATCGGCCGTGGGGAGGTGGGCCTCCGGCGCGGCCGTCGCGCTCACGTGCCAGCCCAGGGCGGCCGGGCCCACGCTATACTCGGCGCGCACCTCGATCGGGGTCGCAACTGCGCGGCACTGAATCGGCGTGGGCCAGAACGGCTCGTCGTACGCCAGCCGCCCCACGGCCGCAATCACCCGACTCGGCACGAGCTGACGAATGAACCACACGCCGGCCTCGCCGCCGACCCGGACGTACGTGCGGAAGTTGACCTGCGGGTGCGCGCGAAACCCGGGAATCGCCCAGCCTTTGATGCGCACGGCGAGCATCCGGAGGGCGACGATGCTGACGTGCGTGCGGCCCTCCCAACGGTCGGGCTCGACACCGGCCGGGATCAATCGCCGGAGCAGACCTTCCGGTGCCTCGAAGGTGAGCAGGACGATGTCCGACCAGCGCGCGGTAAGAAACGGGCGGGGCAATCAACGCCTGCCTGCGCTGGTCCACCGTCTTGGGTTCAGGTGGATATACCGCCGCACGCGTCGCAGCGCGCGGTTGTCGATAATGATGGAGTCGTAGTAGTTGCGTTGCCAGACGGGCTTCCCCGGCGTGCGAGCTTCGTTGATTCGTTTCGTCGGAGCGGCCTTGAAGGAGCGAACGATGGCCCCGAGCGATCCGGCGGCGACCCGTGGGTGTGGGTCCGCGCCCCTGCACGCAGCACGTCGACCCACCGCGTGGACAACAATGATCCCGTGTATGTGATTGGGCATCACGACGAACGCATCCAGGGACACATTGGGGAAATGTCGCGGGATCTCAAGCCAGCAACGGGTCGCGATCCGGCCAGCGTCACTGAGCCGTACGTGTCCGGCCACAACGTCTCCGAACAGGTGATGTCGGCCCGCCGCACAGATCGTGACGAAATAGCTACCCGGCCGGGTATAGTCGAATCCAGGCAGCCTGGGTGAACGTCGCTCCCAAGAGACTCGAAGAGATGTGCGGTCGCCAGCCACGCGATGAACATGGGCCGGCCGATGATCATCCGGCGTATCATCTCAGCGCAGCTAGGGTCCGTTTCTTCAGAGTCCATCCGTGGGTGGCCGCGGCGGCGCCGGCACAAAGTGGTTCAAGGGGCCGTGTCCCCGACCAAGGCCGGGAGCCGCCGCCAGCGCCCGATGTACGAAGTCGAGCGCGTCTTCGACCGCGCGGCCGAGGGGACGGCCCAACGCGAGGCCGGCGGCAATGGCCGCGGAGAGCGTGCACCCGGTACCGTGGGTCGAGCTCGTGTCGAGTCGCAGTCGCGTGAAGCGCCGCACCTCGCCCTCCGCCACCAGCACGTCGACCACCTCCGTGGCCGGAGTCGTCAGGTGCCCGCCCTTGATCAGCGCCGCCTTTGCGCCACGCGCGACCAGATCGCGGCCCGCGCGCTCCATCTGGTCCGGCGTGCAGACGTCGTAGCCCACCAGAACGCGCGCCTCGTCGAGGTTGGGCGTGACGAGGGTCGCCAGGGGCACCAACAGCCGTTCGATCAGCCGCTCGGCGTCACGATCGAGTAGCCGGTCACCTGAAGTCGCGACCATGACCGGATCGAGCACGTAGTTCGGAAGTTTCCACCGGACGATGCCCGTGCCCACCGCTTCGACGATCGCTGCCGAGCCCAGCATGCCGGACTTCATTGCGGCGGGGGGCAGATCGTCGGCGAGCGCCTCTAGCTGACGCGTGACGAGGTCGACTGAAACCGGCTCCCAGGCGCGCACGGCGACCGTGTTCTGCGCCGTCACCGCGGTGACCACGCTCGTGCCGAACACGCCGAACTGGTGGAAGGTCTTGAGGTCCGCCTGAATCCCGGCGCCGCCGCCCGAATCCGAGCCCGCGATGGTGAGGGCGATCTTCACGCGCCGCTTGGCGGGGCGACCGCGCAGGGCAGCCGAACCCCCCGCTTCTTCGCATATTGAAGGCTCGGCCGCGGCCGGGAATGCTCGAGGAGACTCATCGCCAGTAATCTGCAATCGACGATCCGTGAT
>DATEGE010000055.1:0-1124 GCA_035280265.1 Gemmatimonadales bacterium
ATTTGCTCGTCCATGCCGCTCGCGATCGGGCCGCACGCCGTGGTTTGCGCGCCGTCGCGCGCCGCCTGCTCCGTGGCCCCGACGGCTGTCGCGCAATTGGAGCGGCCGCGGAACTCGACGCACACGCGACACTGCGCCTTGGCGCGGGCCGTCGTCATGACGAAAAACAGCGCGGCTACGGCGAGCACCGCGGCCAGCGCGTAGAGGGTCGAGCGCCTCAGCTCGCCGCCTTGCGGAACTGCTCCTGCTCCGTCGATCCCTGCATCGCTGTCACCGAGGACGTCCCACCGGTGGCGATCTGGGTAATCTCGTCGAAGTACCCTACGCCGACGAACTCCTGATGGCGGACCGCCGCGTAGCCGTCGTTCTCGGAGGCGAACTCGCGATTCTGCAGCTCCGCATAGGCGGCCATGCCCCGGTCCCTGTAGTCGCGCGCCAGCGAGAACATGGCGTGGTTGAGGGCGTGGAACGCCGAGAGGGTGACGAATTGGAATTTGTATCCAAGCGCGCCGAGGTCTTTCTGGAACGAGGCGATTTGCGCCTCGCTCAGATGCTTGCGCCAGTTGAACGACGGCGAGCAGTTGTACGCCAGCAGCTTCCCCGGATACTTGGCGTGGATCGCTTCCGCGAATTTGGCCGCTTCCGTGCGGTCGGGCTTCGAGGTCTCGAACCACAGCAGGTCGGCGTATGGCGCGTAGGCGAGCGCCCGCGCGATCGCCGCGTCCACGCCGTCCCTAACGCCAAAGAATCCCTCGGCCGTGCGGTCGCCGGTCAGGAACCGCCGGTCGTATTCGTCGCAATCGCTGGTGAGCAGGGTGGCGCTGTTCGCGTCCGTCCGTGCGATCAGGATCGTCTGCACGCCGCACACGTCCGCCGCTAGGCGCGCCGCGACGAGCTTCGTGATGAACTCGCCCGTGGGCACGAGCACCTTGCCGCCCAGATGACCGCACTTCTTGACGGATGCGAGCTGATCCTCGAAGTGGACGCCCGCCGCTCCGGCGTCGATCATGTTCTTCATGATCTCGAACGCGTGCAGCGGACCGCCGAACCCCGCCTCCGCGTCCGCCACCAGGGGGGCGAACCAGTAGGTCGAATGATCGTCCTTCATGTGGGCGATCTCGTCG
>DATEGE010000056.1:0-9554 GCA_035280265.1 Gemmatimonadales bacterium
CGCTGGACCCCGCGCCCGGCGATGTCGTGCTCGAAATCGGCGCGGGGCGGGGGAGCCTGACAAGCGTCCTCGCGCCCTGCGTGCGGCGGGTCATCGCAATCGAATGGGACCGCCGGCTGGCAGTCGAATGCGGAGTGCGGATTGCGGATTGCGGAATGGACAATGCCACCGTCGTTACGGGGGACGCGCTTCGGCAGGACTGGCACGCCCTCGTCCGATCTCACGGTGCCAATCCGCAATCCGCAATCCGCAATCCGCAATTCAAGGTAGTCGGCAACATCCCCTACGCCATCACCTCTCCTCTCATCGACAAAGCCCTCACCCCGCCGCTACCGGAGCGTGTCGTGTTCCTGGTGCAGGCCGAGGTCGCCGATCGCGTCGCCGCGACCCCGGGGTCGAGGGCGTATGGCGCGCTTTCCGTGGGCGTGCAGGCCGTGTGTCGGGTCGAGCGGCTCTTTACGGTGCGGGCCGGCGCGTTTACGCCGCCGCCGCGGGTCACGAGCGCGCTGCTGCGGCTCACACCGCTCGCCGAGCCGCTGGTGACCGCGGATCAGCTCGCGATGTTTCGCCGCTTCGTTACGGGTTGCTTCGCCCGTCGCCGCAAACAGCTTGGGAACGTGCTGATGGGAGTGACGGGGGAGGGGCGCGCGGCGGTGACGGCGGCCCTGGTGGAGCTCGGGATCGACCGCGCGGCCCGGCCGGAGACCATGGCACCCGCCCAATTCGTGCGGCTCTTGCGCTGGAGTACGCGATTGTGAAATAGTTCACAATATGCGGAAGATTTCCGAGAGCACCGTGCGGCGGCTCTCGCTTTACCTGCGGTTCCTCGAGCAGTTCGCCGCGCAAGGGCAAGCCACGATCTCTTCAGCCGAGCTGGCGCGTCGGGGCGGCACCACGTCGGCGCAGGTCCGAAAAGACCTGTCCTTCTTCGGTTCCTTCGGGAAACGGGGATTGGGATATTCGGTCCCGGAGCTCGCCGCCAAGATCCGCGACATCCTCGGCCTGCGGCGCACCTACCGGGTCGTGCTCGTCGGCGCCGGCCGCATCGGCGGCGCCCTCATCCAGTATCCCGGGTTTCGCCAGCGCGGTTTCCAGGTCAGCGCGATCTATGACAAGGACGCCAAGAAGATCGGGTCGGGGTGGAACGGCCTGGTGGTGCGCGACGTCCGGCAAATGGAGGCCGACCTGGCGCGCGAGCCGACCGATATCGCCATCGTCGTCACGCCGGCGGAAGCGGCGCAGGACGTCGCGGACCGCCTGGTGCGCGCCGGGGTCAAGGCGATCCTCAATTTCGCGCCGCTGCAGCTGGCGGTCCCCGCCGACGTGGTGGTGAGGTCGGTGAATATGGCGTTGGAGCTGGAGACGCTGAGCTACAGTCTGGCGAACCGGTAGGAACACGAACGTGGAAGGGGGAACGCGGAACGCGGAACAGCATTGGAAGGTCGCTCGCGGCGCGGGGTGGTCTTCCTGCTCCGCGTTCCGACTTCCGCGCTCCGCGTTTCGAGGGCTTCGCCTCCCGCGTTAGATTCCCGCCCATGGCCCACGTCCACGTCACGTCGGAGATCGGCCCGCTGCGGGCCGTGCTGGTCCACCCCCCGGGTCGCGAGCTCGTCGCGGTCACTCCGGGGAACCGCGAAGACTACCTGTACGACGACATCATCGATCTCGAGCTCGCCCAGCGCGAGCACGCTCGCTTCGTGGCCGTGCTCGAGCGCTTCGCGCAAGTGTACGAGGTCCGCACCCTGCTCACGGAGCTCGTGGCGCGGCCCGACGTGCGCGAGTTCCTGGTGACCCGCGCACTGGAAGTGGTGCCGTCCGATGCGTTGGCGAAGCAGCTCGCCGCGCTCACGCCCGAGGCACTCGTCGGGGTCATGGTCGAGGGCGCGCTGGAGGATGCCGGGCCCATCGCGCGGGCCCTGAACGAGACCCGGTACGCGCTCCCACCGCTCCCCAATCTGTTCTTCACGCGCGACGTGGGGATCGTGATCGGCGAACACTCGATCATCGGGTCGATGCGCTACGGGGTGCGCTGGACCGAGGAGCTGCTCGTCAAGGCGCTGTTTCGCTACCACCCGTGTCTCGAGAACGCCGGCATCCTGTACGACGGCTCGGAGGAGAAGCGCAACAACTACACTCTCGAAGGTGGCGACGTACACCCGCTCCGTCCCGATTTGCTGTTGCTCGGCTTCAGCGAGCGTTCCAGCCCGGCGGCGCTCGACCACTTGTGCGACCTGGTGTTCGAGCACTGCGATGTCAAGGACGTGATCGTCGTGGTCCTCCCCAACGAGCGCACCGCCATTCACCTCGACATGATCTTCACCCAGCTCGATCGCGAGCTGTGCTGTGTGTACCCGCCGCACTTCGTGGGCCCCGAGCGCCTCGCCGTATTGCACCGCCGCCGGAAATCCAAAGGCGTGAAGGAGATGCCCAATTTCTTCGCGGCGATGCAGGCGGTCGATCAGCCGCTGGAGCCGGTGTTTTGTGGAGGAACCGATCGCTCGCTCCAGGAGCGGGAGCAATGGTCGTCGGCGTGCAACTTTTTCGCCGTGCGGCCGGGTGTGACGGTGACGTATGCGCGCAACGAGGTCACGCTGCGCGAGCTCGAGCACGCCGGGTTCACCACCATCGGCGCGGCGAGCGTGCTGGCTGGGGAAACGGAGCTCTCGGAGGGCACGCGTGCTGTGATCACCATGGACGGCAGCGAGCTGGTGCGCGGTGGGGGCGGGCCGAGGTGTATGACGCTCCCGTTGCGGAGAGACGATTTGTGAGGCGAGTGCGGAGTGGAGTGCGGAGTGCGGAATTTCAGGGACGAGTCGTTCGCGCCACGATGCCCGCACGTATACTCCGCATTCCGCACTCCACCTTTGATTGAATGGCTCACACCACTTTCCAGGTGGGTCGCCTCCGCTGTCACGCATTGGAGGCGGGCTCCCAGCGCCTCGACGGCGGCGCCATGTTCGGTGTGGTCCCGAAGCCGCTGTGGCAGAAACGCATCCCTCCCGATGAGCGGAATCGCATCCCGCTGGCGCTCCGCTGCTTGTTGGTCGAGCACGACGCCGGCCTGGTGCTCATCGACACGGGCCTCGGCAACAAGGAAGACGCCAAGTTCAACGACATCTACGGCGTTGCCAACGCCGGCGCGGCGGGGCGGACCCAGCTCGAGGACGCGCTGGCCGAGCTCGGCCACGCTCCTGAGGACGTGCGGTGGGTGATCAATACGCATCTGCATTTCGATCATGCCGGTGGAAATACGTATCGGGAGGTTGTGGAGGATGGTGGAGGTTCTGGAGGTGCAGGCCGTAATGGCGGAGCAATTCGGATCAGTTTTCCCAGGGCGAAGTACTTGGTGCAGAAAGGAGAGCTCGCGTTCGCGCGCCACACCAATGAGCGCACGGCGGCGAGCTACCTCCCGCACAATTTCGAGCCCGTGTCCTTCACCCTCCTCGACGGCCCCGCAGAGCCCCTCCCCGGCATTCGCTGTGTGCCGACGCCCGGCCACGTCCCCTATCACCAATCCGTGCTCGTAGAGAGCGGCGCGGAGCGAGCGTGCTTCCTGGCGGACCTCGTGCCCACGAGCGCGCACCTGCCGCTCCCGTGGATCATGGGCTACGACTTGGAGCCGCTCGTCACGCTCGAGTCACGCCGGGCGTTGTACGCGCGGGCCGAAGCGGAGGGGTGGCTCCTCGTGTTCGAGCACGACCCGGAGATCGTGGCCGGCCGGCTGGGGCGGGACGGCAAGGCGTTCGGCCTTGTGGAGCCCCTCCGCGCCGACTAGACTTAGCCCCGACAATACGGCAAGCGGGCGCCGCGCGCGCCTCACCTGCTGCCTCCCAGTGGGGGAGTGCTCTAGGGTTCGATGCACGTCGTCCGTCATCCGTTTTCCGTCACCCGTTTCTGCGGACGACGGTGGACGGATGAAGGGTGCCGTGAAGCGGATTCCGAGGCAGCCGGAGTCCGCTTTTTCTTTCTCTTAGTGGAGGAGACGACCACCTGCCACCCGAAAGTACGAACAACAAAGCCCCCCGCATCCGCGTAAACCGGCAGATCCGCATCAGCCCGCTCCGGGTGATCGCTCCCGATGGCGCCCAGCTGGGCGTCATGACGGTGGAGGAAGCCCTGACGGCGGCACAGGAGCGAGGGCTCGACTTGGTCGAAGTAGCACCGCTCGCTCGACCGCCGGTCGTGAAGATCATGGATTACGGGAAGTTCAAGTTCGAGCAGGCGAAGGCGGCGCGGGCGGCGAAGAAGAAGCAGCACGTCATCCATTTGAAGGAAGTCAAGTATCGGCCCGGGATCGACGACCACGATTTCGCGTTCAAGACGCGCCACGCGCGCGAGTTCTTGCAGGACGGCAACAAGGTCAAGGTGACGATGATGTACCGGGGCCGGCAGATGGCGCACATCGACCTGGGACGGGAAGTGCTCGACCGCGTCGCGAACGAGCTGAAGGACGTCGCCAAGATCGAGCAGGATCCCAAGCTCGAGGGCCGCAACATGTCGATGGTGCTGGCGCCGAAATAGGGACGAGGGGATAGGGACTGGGGCCTCGGGCCTTCCGAGCCCCGAGAGTCTCGAGTCCCAGAGAGGTTCACATGCCGAAGCAAAAAAGCAAACGCGCGCTGCGCAAGCGCGTCCGGTTGACCGGGACCGGCCGGCTGCGGCGCCATCGCGCCTACAAGAGCCACATCCTCACCAAGAAGCATCCCAAGCGGAAGCGCCATCTGCGCAGGGCCGCGCTGGTATCGCACGCCGATGAACGCCGACTCAAGCGGCTGCTGATGGCGTAAGGAGCCACTCCCATGCCCCGCGTCAAGAGCAACGTCGCGCGTTTGAAGCGCAAGAACAAAGTGATGAAGCTCGCCAAAGGGTACTTCGGCGGGCGTTCCAAGCTGTGGAAGGCCGCGAAGGAATCCGTCGAGCGGGCCCAGAAGTACGCCTATCGCGACCGGCGGCGGCGCAAGGCCGACTTCCGCCGGCTGTGGATCACGCGGATCAACGCGGCCGCGCGGCTCCATGAGCTGTCGTACAGTCGTCTGATGAACGGCCTGCGGCGCGCCGGCGTCGAGATCAACCGCAAGGTGCTCGCCGACCTCGCCGTTCGCGATCCCATGGCGTTCGAGCAGCTCACGGAGGTCGCCAAGCAGGCGCTCTGACCATGGCCGACCTCCTAGCAGCCGTCACCGAGCTGCGGGAGCGTCTCGAAGCGATTCCGCAGGCGGACGAGCGCCGGCTCGCTGATCTCAAGACCGAGATCCTCGGGCGCAAAGCCGGTGCGCTCACCAAGATCCTGGCGCACTTACCCAAGCTCGATCCGGCGTCCCGCAAGGCCGTTGGGGCGGCGGCGAACCAGCTCAAGCGCGACTTCGAGGCCGCCGTCGCGGCGCGCGAGGCGGCGCTCAAGCGTGCCGCGACCGTCGCCGGCATCGACCCCACCATGCCGGGCCGCGCCTCCTGGCGCGGCGGGTCCCATCTCGTCACGCAGGTGATAGACGAGATCTGCGACATCTTCCGCGAGCTGGGGTTCACGCGCGCCGTGGGGCCCGAGGTCGAGACAGAGCGCTACAACTTCTTCGCGCTCAACTTCCCGAAGGACCATCCCGCGCTCGACGCCCAGGACTCGTTCTACCTGGAGGGCGACCTCCTGCTGCGCACCCATACGTCGCCCGTGCAGATCCGGACGCTCGAGCGCTACCCGCCTCCGATCCGCGTCGTGATCCCTGGGCAGGTGTACCGCCGCGACCCGTTCGATGCGTCGCACTCGCCTGTGTTCCAGCAGATCGAGGGCCTGGCGGTGGATGCCGGGATCACGTTCGTCGACTTCAAGGCGACGGTCGCGACGTTCGCGCGCCGCTTCTTCACGGCGGACACGCGCGTGCGCTTCCGCCCGTCCTTCTTTCCGTTCACCGAGCCGTCGGCCGAGATGGACGTGCAGTGCCAGATCTGTAGCGGCGCGGGGTGCGCCACTTGCAAGCAGACCGGCTGGATGGAGATCCTCGGGTCCGGCATGGTGCACCCGGCCGTGCTCGAGAACTGTGGGGTCGATAGCGAGCGCTATACCGGCTTCGCGTGGGGCATGGGGCCGGAGCGGATCGCCATGACGCGCCACGGCATCCCGGATATCCGGCTGCTGTTCGAGAGCGACGTGCGGTTCCTGTCCCAATTCGCCGGGGGAGTGGGCGGCACCCGATGATCGTCTCGCGGCGCTGGCTCGAGGCGCTCTTGGGTCAACCGCTCGACGCGCGCGTCGCCGCCGAGCAGCTCACCCTGCACACGGCCGCAGTCGACGCCGTCGTCCCGCTTCACCAGGACCTGGGCGACGTGCTCATCGGCCGCGTGCTCGAGGTGAAGCAGCATCCCGACGCCGACCGCCTCTCGCTCTGTGTCGTGGACACGGGTGCTGGCGCCGGCCCGGTCGAGGTGGTGTGCGGCGCGCCCAACGTCCAGGCGGGCAAGAGTTACCCCTACGCGCCCGTGGGCGCGGTGCTGCCCGGCGGACTGAAGCTCGAGCGCAAGAAGATCCGCGGCGTCGAGTCGAATGGCATGCTCTGCTCCGCCAAGGAGCTGGGGCTCGGCGCTGATCACGCCGGCATCCTCGAGCTCGATACCACCGCCGCCCCCGGCACGCGCTTCATCGATGCGATGGGCATAGCCGATCACCAGATCGTGATCGACGTGCCCGCGAACCGGCCCGATCTCTTGTGTCACAAGGGGGTCGCCCGGGAACTGGGCGCATCGCTCGGTGTGCCGGTGAAACTGCCGTCGATTCCGGGCGCGAAGCCACTGTCCGACCGTCCGACGGTCCGACAATCCGACCGGGGCGTGGTGGATGGAGTGCAGGTCCGGCTGGAAGATCCCGAAGGCGCCCCCCGCTACATGATCGCCGTGATCCGAGGCGTACAGGTGGGCCCCAGTCCGGCGTGGCTCACCGAGCGCCTCACCGCTGTGGGCCAGCGCTCCATCAATAACGTGGTCGACGCCACCAACTACATCTTGTTCGAGCTGAACCAGCCGCTGCACGCGTTCGACCTGGCGAAGCTCGCCGGCCCGGCAGTCGTGGTGCGGCGCGCGCAGCCGGGCGACCGGATCGTCACGCTCGACGGTGTGACGCGCACGATGACCGCCGACATGACCGCGATCTGCGACGCGCGCCGCCCCACCATCGTCGCCGGCGTGATGGGGAGTGCCGATTCGGAGGTGAGCGGGGCGACGCGGGACCTGGTGCTCGAGTGCGCGTACTTTCAGCCGACCCGGATCCGCCGGACCCGGCGGGCCCTGGGGCTGTCGAGCGAATCGAGCTACCGGTTTGAGCGTGGGATCGACATGCTCGGCATGCCGGACGCGCTGCGCCGGGCCGTGGAGCTGATCGGCGCCGTGGCGGGCGGCGCGATGCGTGAGCCGCCGCTCGATCTCTGGCCCGAGCCTCACGCGGAGCCGACCATCTTCCTCCGCCCCGAGCGCGTGTCGCAGCTGCTCGGCGTGCCGGTGGAGCGTGGCGACGTGGAGCGACTCCTCTCGAGCGTCGGGTTCTTCGTGGCGCCCAAGGAGTCGCGCTTCGCGGTTCAAGTGCCTGGCTGGCGGCCCGATGTAACGCGTGAAGTGGACCTGATCGAAGAGGTGGCGCGCCTGAGGGGCTACGACACGTTCCCCGACGAGGTGCGCGCCTACCGGCCTGGAACGGTACCCGACGCTCCGGAAGAGCGTGCCCGTGCGCGCGTCCGCGAAGTCCTGGTTCGTGCGGGGTTATTCGAGGCCCGAACCATACCGCTCGGCCCGCCGGATAGCGACGACGCCGTGGCGATCCGGAACCCCCTCTCCACCGACGAGGCGCATCTCCGCAGCCGGCTGCTCCCGGGGTTGGTCCGGCGCGTGGAGCACAACTGGGCCAATCGTAACCGAGATGTCCGGCTATTCGAGGTGGGTACCGTGTTTCGCCGCCAGGCGACGCCCCCCCCGGAGGAATGGACATCGGTGGCGGCAGTCCTGACCGGCGCGCGGCGGCCACCGCACTGGACTGACGGTGCGAAACCACCTGATATGGACATATGGGACCTGAAGTACCACTTTGAGTTAGCGGCAGAGGTCACCGCGCCCGGCTGTACCGTGCAACCGGCGTCGGGCGGGTCAGTCGGGTGGGTCGCGGTGGGGCGGGGCGGAGAACCCATGGGATGGGCGGGTCCCCTCGAGGCCGACCGGCCGGTATGGGCGGCGCCGCTGTACGGGTTCGAGCTGAGGCTCGAGGTGGGCGAACGCCCGCTGCTGGCATATCGGTCGTTGCCCGAGCATCCCCCAGTCGAGCGCGATCTCGCCCTGGTTCTGCCGCCCGGCCTTCCCGCCGCTCGTGTCGCCGACGTGTTGCGGCGCGCGGTGGGGCCGCTGCTGGAACGGCTCGAGGTGTTCGACGAGTACCGCGGGCCGGGAATCCCGGCGGAGCATCGCAGCGTGGCGTGGCATTGCACGTTCCGCGATCCCGCGCGGACCCTGCGCGAACGCGACGTCGACGGGCTGTTAACGCACGGCCTCGCGGTTCTGGAGGATGAGCTTGGCGTACGACGGAGAGAGGGTTGATGCACCGGTGGTCGACCAGCTCGAGACGATCCTTCGCCACGTGGCGGATGAGCTGGCCTTGTGGCGCGCGCGCGCGAGCAAAGCGGAAGCCGACCTGAAGGAGAGCGGCGGCCGCGCGGGAGCGGCGACCGCCCCACCGAAGCTCGATCCCGAGACACGGGCGCGCGTCGCTGACCTCGAGCAGGAGAACAAGACGTTGCGGTTACGCGTGGAAGCGGCGAAGGGACGCGTGCACGATCTGTTGTCGCGCTTGGCGTTTCTCGAGGAGCAGGCACGCGAAGCCGGCGGGAATGGGGGCGGCCGCGGGGCAGGGAGCGGGAGTGCCAGCGGCAGTACCGCCGCGGGTGCGGGCGGCGCGTGAGCACCAAGAAACACGCGGTCAAGGTGATGATCGGCGGCGAAGAATACACCGTGCGATCGGATCTGGCGCCCGAGTACACGCGCGACGTCGCCTCGTACGTGGATCAGGCGCTGAAGAAGGTGCTGTCGCAGGGACCGATCGTGGAGACGCATAAGGCGGCGATCCTCGCGGCGCTAGACATCACGAACGAGCTGTTTCAGGCGAAAAAGGGCGAGCGAGAGGTGGCGGCGCGGTTGGCGGCCTTGGCGGATGATCTGACGAAGCTGCTGCCGCCCGCGAAACGCAAAGCCGTGCTCGGTCATCAGTCGTCGGTCATCAGCTGAATAGTGTCGCTCCGCCTCCCGCGGAGCGTTGTTGGAGATAGATCGTATGAACCTCTGGCTGGCGATGGGTTCGGCCCTCGCGGGTGGTGCCGCCGCGGGGCTGGTGTTTTATGTCGTGGGACGGGGGGTGGAGCGGCGGGTGGCGGAGGCGGCGGCGCACGCTGCGGCCGCCGAGAGCGAGCGGCAGCTGGGGGAGGCGCGCCAGCACCTCGTGCTGACGGCCAAGGAAGAGCTGCTGCGCGCGCGCGAGGCCTTCGAGGAAGAGGCGGCGCGGCGCCGAGCCGACAGCGAGCGGCGCGAGCGCG
>DATEGE010000057.1:0-14457 GCA_035280265.1 Gemmatimonadales bacterium
CAACCGCTCGCCACCCCCCCCACGGTGGGGAGCCTCCGCACCTTCGTCGTGTGCGCGTCCCTCGGTAATTGCACGTTCTTCAAGCGCGTGGGCGCGCGCGCCCAGGCGGTCGGCCAGCATGTGGCGATCTACGTCGACACGCTCGCGCCAGGAGGCGGGCTCGATGCGGCGCACCTCGACACACTGAAACAGGTGTTCGATACGCTGCTCTATCCCGTCGACACCGCGGTCTTCGGCCCGGTTTCGGACATCGACGGCAACGGCGTGGTCATCGCCCTGATGACCCCGGTCGTCAACACGCTGACCAGTAAGACGATATGCCCGGAGTTCGTTGCAGGGTTCTTCTTCCCCCTCGATCTCGACCTGAGCACCCCGACCTCCCAGTCGAACCACGGCGAGGTCTTCTACTCGATCGTTCCCGATCCGGCCGGGACGCTCAGCTGCAGGCACACCAGCGGGGAGGTGGACAGCCTCACGCCCAGTACCTTCGTGCACGAGTTCCAGCACATGATCAACTTCGCCCAGCACGTCGTGCTCCACACCGGATCGGCGGGCGAAGAAGGGTGGCTCGACGAAGGGCTCTCCAAGTACGCCGAGGAGTTCGTCGGTCGGAAGTATCTCGCGCTGGGAGACAACAGGACGTTCTCCCTGTACGCGTTCTCCGACGTCGATGATGCCTACAAGTACCTGAGCGCAACCGGTGACTCGCCGCTGTTGATCGAGTTCGACCAGGGCACCCTGGCGGAAGTAGGCGCGAGCTGGCTGTTCACCCGCTACCTCGTGGATCAGTTCGGCGACTCCCTGCCAAGAAAGCTCGCCGACACGACGCTCGTGGGAGCCACGAACGTCGCGGCGCAAACGAAGCACGCCTTCGATACCACGGTCACACACTGGGCGCTCGCCAACTGGGTCTCGGACCTCCCCGGGTTCGCCACACCTCCCGAGCTCAGCTACACGTCGTGGCACTTCCGCACCCGGACCTTCGTGTCGCTCCATCAACAGGACCCCGCGGATTTTCCCCAGCCCTACCCGCTCGTCCCGCCGGTGAGCGCGGGCAGCGCCGTCAACCTGAGCGGCACCCTCCGGTCGGGCTCCGGCATGTACTGGCGCGCGCTCCAGGGACCGGGAGCACCCGCCTTCACGCTGTTCTTCAACGGCAGTGGGAGCGCCGCGTTGCCGGCGGTCGTGACTCCCCGGCTCAACGTGATCCGGATCCGCTGAAAGCGGCTTGACAGTCGCAGCGCCGAGGGGTAGCATAACTCCTTCACAAAGAAGGACTTGTGCGCTCGATGACGATCCGCCGCCAGGAGGCCCTCGACTACCACTCACAGGGTCGCCCTGGGAAGATCCAGGTGTTGCCGACCAAGCCCTTCAAGAACCAGCGCGACCTGTCGCTGGCCTATACGCCGGGCGTGGCGGAGCCGTGCCGCGAGATCGCCGCCCGGCCGGACGAGGCCTACGCCTATACCGCCAAGGGCAACCTGGTGGCGGTGGTCACGAACGGCACGGCCGTGCTGGGCCTGGGCAACATCGGCCCGCTCGCCGGCAAGCCGGTGATGGAGGGCAAAGGCATTCTGTTCAAGGCGTTCGCGGACATCGACGTGTTCGATCTCGAGGTGAAGTCGGAAGACCCCGAGGACCTGATCCGGTTCTGCCAGCTGCTCGAGCCGACCGTGGGAGGGATCAATCTCGAGGACGTGCGCTCGCCCGACTGCTTCCACGTCGAGCGGCGGCTGCGCGACACGCTATCGATTCCGGTGTTTCACGACGACCAGCATGGGACGGCGATCATCACCGGAGCGGCGCTGCTGAACGCCCTCGAGGTCGTGGACAAGGAGATCCAGCGGGTGCGGGTGGTGTTCGCGGGCGCGGGTGCGGCGGCGGTCGCGACCGCGGAGCACTACGTGCGCCTGGGGGTGCCACGCGAGCAGATCACGCTGTGTGACGAGCGGGGCGTCGTGCACGCCGACCGGAGCGACTTGGACGAGTATCGGCGCCCGTTCGCCGTCAGCGGCGGGGCCAGGACGCTGGCGGACGCGCTGAAGGGCGCGGACGTGTTCGTGGGGCTGTCGGTGGGCGGGATCGTGACGGGCGACATGCTCAAGCCGATGGCCAAGCGGCCGATCGTGTTCGCGCTCGCGAACCCCAATCCCGAGATCGCGCCCGAAGAGGCGCGTCGGGCGCGCAGCGACGCGATCATCGCCACGGGGCGGTCCGACTACCCCAACCAGGTGAACAACGTGCTGGGGTTCCCGTTCATCTTCCGGGGCGCGCTCGACGTCCGCGCGAAGAAGATCAACGCGGAGATGGAGATGGCGGCGACCCGGGCGCTCGCCGCGCTCGCCAAGGAAGAAGTACCCGACACGGTGATGCGCGCTTACGGTCTCGAGCGGCTCCGGTTCGGGGCCGACTACTTGATCCCGAAGCCGTTCGATCCGCGGGTGCTGCTGTGGGTGGCCCCGGCCGTGGCCTGGGCGGCGGTGGGCTCGGGCGTCGCCGGGCGGGTCATCGACGTGGACGAATACCGCGCCGAGCTCGACGCCCGGCTGGGGCGGGCGCGGGAGGTCATGCGCGGCCTGTCGAGCCGGGCGCAGCAGGCGGCCCAGCGCATCGTGTTCCCCGAAGGGGACGACCCCCGCATCCTGAAGGCCGCGCGGATCCTCGCCGACGACGGAGTGGCCGAGCCGATCCTGCTCGGCGACCCGGATGCGATCCGGCGCGAAGCGGACGACGCCGATGTGACCCTCGAAGAGATCACCCTCGCCAATCCGCGCACCAGCGCGCACCTCGAGCGGTTCGCCCAGGAGCTGTGGGAGCGCCGCCGCCGCAAGGGGATCACGCTGCGCGAGGCGCGCACGAGAGTCCTCGACCCCATGTATCACGCCCTGCTGATGCTGCGGGCCGGGCAGGCGGACGCGGTGGTGGCCGGCGTGGATATGTACTATCCGGACGCGATCCGCCCGGCGCTGGAGGTCATCGGCGCCGAGCCCGGTCGGCGCCACGTGAGCGGCATCTACATGCTGGTGCTGCCGCAGCAGACCTTTTTCTTCGCGGACTGCACGGTGAACATCGATCCCGACCCGGAGACACTGGCCGAGATCGCCTCGGCGACGGCGGAGTTCGTCGCGCGGCTCGGGGTCGAGCCGCGCGTGGCGTTGCTCTCGTTCTCGAACTTCGGCTCGGTGCGCCATCCCACGGCCGACAAGGTGCAACGAGCGGTGGCGCTGTTGCACGAGCGCGAACCGGCGCTGCAGGCGGACGGGGAGATGCAGGCGGACACGGCGGTCGTGGAGCGTCTCTTGGCCACGTATCCCTTCTCCAGGCTGCGGCGCCCTGCCAACGTGCTGATCTTTCCGAATCTCGACGCGGCGAACATCAGCTACAAGCTGCTCAACCGCGTCGGCGGCGCCGAGGCTATCGGCCCGATCCTGGTCGGCATGGCACAGCCTGTGCACATCCTGCAACGCGGCTCCGACGTGAACGAGGTGGTGAACATGGCGGTCATCGCGGCGGTGGACGCGCAAGAGCACGGGCGGCGACCACGGGCATGACCGCTCACGCCACGCGACCCGCCGACGGCCGCCGGGCCTCCACCCTGGAGGCTCTCGGTCTGACGCCACGGCGTCCGGTGCACTGGAATCTCGGGCCGCCGGAGCTCTACGAGCACGCGGCGCGCCGCGGCGAAGGCGTGATCGTCCAGGGGGGCGCGTTTTGCGCCGTCACCAGGCCCCACACCGGTCGCAGCCCCGGCGACAAGTTCATCGTCCGCGAGCCGTCATCCGAGGCGCAGATCGCTTGGGGGCGGGTGAACCAGCCGCTCGACGAGGACCAGTTCCAGCGCCTCAAGGCGGCGGTGCTCGAGCATCTCGCCGCCCAGGAGCTGTTCGTGCGCGACTTGTTCGCCGGGGCGGACCCGAACCACCGCTTCGGCCTCCGCTTCGTGACGCCCAACGCGTGGCAGGCGTTGTTCGTCTACAACATGTTCCTGCGACCCACCGCCTCCGACCTCGCGGCGTTCAGTCCCGGCTGGACCGTGCTGCATGCCCCCGAAATGGCGGCCGACCCCGCCTCGCACGGCACCAAGTCGGGGACGTTCGTGGTCATCCACTTCGCGCAGCGGATGGTCCTCATCGGCGGCACGCGCTACGCCGGCGAGCTCAAGAAGGCGGTGTTCTCGGTCCTCAACTACCTGCTGCCGACACGCGGCGTCCTGTCGATGCACTGCTCCGCCAACCTCGGCGAAACCGGGGACGTGGCGCTGTTCTTCGGCCTCTCGGGCACCGGGAAGACCACGCTCTCCGCCGACCCCGGCCGGGGGCTGATCGGCGACGACGAACACGGTTGGTCCGATCAGGGAATCTTCAATTTCGAGGGTGGCTGCTACGCCAAGGTCATCCGGCTGTCGCGGGAGGGCGAGCCCGAGATCTTCGCGACGACGCGGATGTTCGGCACAGTGCTCGAGAACGTAGTGGTCGACCCCGTGACCCGCGCCATCGACCTCGACTCGGACGAGATCACCGAGAACACCCGCGCCTCGTACCCCATCCACTACATCCCGAATCACGTGCCGGGCGGGATGGGGGGACACCCGTCGCACATCCTGTTCCTCACGTGCGACGCCTACGGCGTCATGCCGCCCATCGCCCGGCTCGCACCGGCGCAGGCGATGTACCACTTCCTGTCCGGTTACACGGCGAAAGTCGCCGGCACCGAGCGGGGCGTGACCGAGCCCAAGGCCACGTTTTCGACCTGCTTTGCCGCTCCGTTCCTGCCGCTCCCCGCCACCACATACGCGTCGCTGTTGGGCGAGAAAATCGGGAGACACGGCGTGCAGTGCTGGCTCGTGAATACCGGGTGGACCGGCGGACCTTACGGCCCGGCGGGAGGGGGAGGAGGGGTTGGGGGGGGGCAACGAATCCGGCTCGGCGTGACCCGGGCGATGGTGCGAGCCGCGCTCGCCGGCAAGCTGGACCGCATGCCCACCGCCCCTGAGCCGGTCTTCGGTTTGGAAGTGCCGCTCCAAGTGCCCGGCGTGCCGGACCAGATCCTGCTCCCGCGCGGCACCTGGGCCGATGGGGCGGCGTACGATGCGCAGGCCGCCCGGCTGGCGCGCATGTTCCGAGAGAACTTCGCGCAGTTCCAGGATCACGTGCACGCCGCAGTCCGGGACGCGGGCCCCGGGCGTTGACCCGGTTCGAGGTCGTCCGCGACCCCCTCTGGAACAACATCCGGCTGGACCCCGAAGCACTGGCGGTGGTGGACACGCCCGCCGTGCAACGGCTGCGCTACGTGCGCCAGCTCGGGCATGCGTTCCTGGTGTACCCCGGCGCCACCCACAGTCGCTTCGAGCACGCCTTGGGCGCCTATCACCTGGCGCGGCGCGCGTTGTCGCAGCTGGAAGAGACAGGCGACGCGCGTCTCGATCCCGGGGACCGCGTACGCTTGAAGCTCGCCGCGCTGCTGCACGACGTCGGCCACTACCCGTTCTCCCACGCCCTCGAGGAAGCCGGGCTCCCGCACCACGAGGTTCTCGCCGCTCGGCATCTCGCGGGAGGTGAGCTGGCGCAGCGATTGCGTGAGTGCGGCGTCGCCCCCGAGCGACTACTGCCGCTCATTCAGGGTCGAGCCGCCGAGCCGCTGGCCGGGCTGGTGTCGGGCGCGCTGGACGTGGACAAGCTCGATTACCTGTCGCGCGATGCCTGGATGTGCGGCGTCCCCTACGGCGTGATCGACGTGGACCGGCTGCTCACGTCGCTCACGGTGGCGCAAGGCGCGGATGGGCGCGCGACGCTCGCCCTCCACGAAAAGGGACTCGCCGCACTCGAGTCCCTGCTGTTCGCCAAGTATCAGATGTATCGGAACGTGTACTGGCACCACGCGGTGCGGAGTGCCACGGTCATGTTCAAGCGTCTGGTGCGCAGCGCCATCGCCGCCGGTCGCGTCGACCGGGACGTCGTCGCGCTCGCGACGGACGACGGATTCATCCACGAGCTGATGCGGCAGGACGCGACCGGTCTGGCGCGTTGCCTGCGCGAGCGACGCCTCGCCAAGCGCGCGCTCGACGTGGCCGCGGGCGAGCTGCCGCCCGCCACTCCGTCATGGCCCTCCGACGACCCCGACCTGCTCGAGCGCGTGGAGGATCGGCTGGCCCGGGACGTGGGCCTCGCGCCCGGCGAGCTGTTCCTGGACTTTCCCGTCAAGACAGAGATGTTGACGCTCGACCTTCTCCTCGTGCGGCGGAACGGCGCCGTCGTTCAGCTGTCCCAACCGGAGGCGATCAGCGAGCTCGGTGTTCCGCGGTTGGCAGCGGAGCTGTCACGCTCCGCTCGACGACTACGGGTGTTTGTGAGAGCCCAGGCGACGGTGCCGGCACGGGCCATCGTCGGGCTCGCGATGATGCCGAAGGACGACGTAGTGGCGAAACTCGGGGAGGACCGTTCGCTGCTCGGCGGCTGACGTTATCTGCGACGCTCTCCCGGCTGCGTGACCTGCGTGGTGACGCTCGGGGCGGGATCGACCGAATCGATCCGGACGATGACCGCGGTGATGTTGTCCAGCCCGCCGTGGCGGTTGGCTTCGGCGATCAGGCCGTCGACGCGCTCTTGCGGCATGCGTTCTCCCGCCAGCTGTTCCTGGAGCTCGGGATCTTCGAGCATCCCGGTCAATCCGTCGGAAGCGAGCAGGAACAGGTCGTTGGGTTTCACCGTGCCGAGGTAGATGTCCGGCATGACGTCGCTATTGGCGCCCACGCAGCGCGTGATCACGTTCGAGTAGGGGTGGGACCGGGCCTGCTCCGGCGTGAGATAGCCGGCGTCCACCTGCTCCTGGACGTACGAGTGATCCTTCGTGAGCTGGATCAGCTTGCCGTCGCGATGCAGGTACGCCCGGCTGTCGCCCACCTGGCCGATGAGAAAGCGCGTCTCGTACAGCACGAGGGCCGTGACCGTGGTCCCCATGCCGCGCTTGTCGTGCTCGGTGAGCGTGCGCTGGAAGATGGCGCCGTTGGCCGCGCGGATCGCGGCGCGCATGCGGTCGGCGACCTGATCGTCCCCCAGCCCCTTGAGGGATCCCAGCTCGCGCGCCACGAAGCGGACTGCCATCTCGCTCGCCACCTCGCCTGCGGCGTGTCCGCCCATCCCATCGGCGACCACGAAGATTCCGCGGTCGGGGACCATGAGAAAATTGTCCTCGTTGCCTGACCGGATGATGCCGACGTCGGTGCGGCCTGCGGAGGTGATGTGCACGGGCGCCGGGACTAAGCGAGCAACCGGTGAAGCAGGACGAATACCCCCGCCGCGCAGAGGACGAGTACTGCGGCGCTGCTCCCGCAACCCTTCCCTTGCTTGGGCGACTGCTGACCCACCGGTCGCTTGACCGGAGGCTTCCCGGCCGCGGGGCGAGGCGGCGCGGGTCGGGACGCCCTGGGCGGCGGCACCGGCGCCCCCTTGGGGGCGGGGGCTGGGGCGGCGGGGGCGCGTGCGGCGGCCGGTGGAGGAGCGGGAGCAGCGGCCTTCGGAGGGGCGGGCGGTTTCGCTGGTGCGCTGGGGGAGAGCGAGTGCGGCGTTTTCAGCACCTGGGTGCCGCCGCCCTTCGTCACGGCGACGGCGTCGTCGCTGGGCTCAAACACCAGCTGCACGTCTCCGAATCGCACCATCGCTCCAGGCGCCAGCGCCGCCTCGCCCTTCACCCGCTCACCATCCACGAACGTGCCGTTCGTCGAATCGAGGTCGACCAGCACCCACACGCCTTCGCGCCGTTGCAGCTTCGCGTGACTGGTGGACACCGATGGATCGGGCACCACGACATCGTTGTAGTCGGCGCGCCCCACATTCACGATCGGCGTCTTGACCGCCAGGCGCCGTCCCAGCAACGAGCCGCTTCGCACCAGGAGGGTCGCGAGCGGCGACCCGGTCCCGGCGGGGCTCGGGGGGGAGGCAGCCGCTTCGATACCGTGAACCGTGTGTCTGAGGCGGTTCCCGGCGTCGGCCGGCGGGGAGGAAGCGGCCTCCGAGGCGCTGGCGGTCGTCGCCGGCGCGACATCGGCGTAGAACCGGAACTGCTCCTCCCCTAGTCGGATCACGTCCGTGCGGGCGAGGATGCGCTGGCCTTGCACGCGCTCCTCGTTCACGAACGTCCCATTGGTACTCGAGTCGACCAGTAAGTAGCCCTTCGGCGTGTGGAGGATCTCGGCGTGCCGGCGGGAAACGTCGTTGCCCGACACCACCACGTCGCACCCGGCCTCACGGCCGAACACGAGCGATGCCCCGGTGATCACGTATTCCCGTCCATCGGTCAGGCTCACGACGCGACCGCCCGTGGTTCCGATGGCCGGCGGCTTTGCTCCCGCCTTGGCCGGCCCGCCGTCCGTCGCAGGAGTGAACGCCTTGACGTACTGCGTGCTCCCGGATCGGCGCTCATCCACGAACGTCAACTCGTGACCTCCGACTTCGACTTTATCACCGTGCAGGAGAGGGGTAGGCTCGGCGCCGAGGCGCACGCCGTTGATCAGCACTTCAGCCGCGGGGGACGCTTTCCGGATCACGACCTGCCCGTCGGCCTGCCCCTGGAGCAGGGCGTGCCGGGGCAAAACTCCGGCGCCCCCCAGGGCAATGGCGCAGCCCGCGTCGCTGCCGAGCGTCACCTCGCCCACCGGGATGGGGAACCGCTTGCCACCGAGTTCGAGCGACGACATGTGGGAGCCGGAAGTTACGCCCGACGGCGTAACCGCGCAAGCAAACACACTTTACGTGATGCGGCGCCGGTCACGCGAGGGCGCCATTCGCATCCCCCGACACGGCCTCCTCGCGCCCCACGAGGCCGCTTCGTACCCAGTACCAGAACAGCAGCGAACCAGCGATCACCGTGGCGTAGCTGCTGACGAAGCGCCAGACCAGCGCATAGGACGGCAGCTGGGACGGCCCCACGTAGATCTGCATGACGGCCGCTGACAGGAATTCGGCGAGGCCGGCGGAGCCCGGCGTCGGGGCAAAGTAGAGCAGGAACGTGATGAAGGTTTGGAGCAGAAGGATATCGACGAAGTTCGCGGGGATCCCGAGCGCCCGCAGCGCGACGTACCCCGCGAGCAGTTTGTTGGCGTGTGAGGGCCCCGACAGCAGGACGGCCCAGAATAACGCCAGCCACCCCTGCGGGTTGCCGAACGCGACCATGCACTCGTGGGCCCGATCGATGCCGGCGCGCAACTGTTCGATACGCGCGGCGATCCGGGCGCTGCGGCGCTCCAGGCGACCGGCCAGCCAATGGACGCCGTCGCGCAGCCAGGCCGGGAATACCATCGCGATCAGCATGAGGATGCCCAACACGCCGAAGATCGTGAGGCTGGTGCGGAACAGGCCATAGTATGTGATGCCGAGCACCACATTGTGGCGCTCGAGCGACTTGCCGGCACCCAGGTAGATCGCGAGCGGGCCCGCGATGGCGAAGAACACCACGGTCGCCACGAACGTCATGAACGTAGACGTCATCGCCTCAGGCAGGCGCACGCCGCTCCGGCGCATCACCCACATCATCGTGGGTCCGGCGCCAGACTGGAACGGCGTCAGGTACGCGGCCCACGCGCTCATTCCTCCGGCGATGATCATGTCCCGCAGCCGGACCCCGGGGTGCACCTGACGCGCCACGACCCAGAGGCGGGTCCCCCCGCCCACCCAGTCCATGGATGCGAGCCCCAGCCCCAGCACCAGCCACCCCCACCGGAGGTGCAGCAGCGCTTGAAGCACCGCCTCGACGTTCTCGCCATAGACGACGAGCACGACGACGACACCGGCCAGAGAGATAATCGCGAAGAGCTCAAGACCGCGACGCAGCAGCCGCGGGGTCAGGGCGAGAGTCATTGGGGGCGAAGCTAGAGGGACTGGGGACTGGGGACTAGGGGCTAGGGGCTAGGGGCTAGGGACTGGGGACTCGGGGCTAGGGCGGGAATGACCAGCCCCCTAGTCCCAGTCCCTAGTCCCCAGTCCCTATTATCTTCAACGGTTATGCCTCACTCCCCCGACCGCGTGGTGATCCGCAACGCCCGCCAGCACAACCTGAAGGGCATCACGGTGGAGCTGCCGCGGCGGGCCTTCACCGTGGTCACCGGGCCGTCGGGATCGGGGAAGAGCACCCTCGCCTTCGATACGCTGTACGCGGAGGGGCAACGCCGCTACATCGAGTCCCTCTCCACGTACGCCAAGCAGTTTCTCGAGCGGATGCCCAAGCCGCTCGTCGACCAAATCGAGGGCATCTCGCCCGCGGTGGCGATCGAGCAGAAGAACCCGACCACCAGCAGCCGTTCGACGGTCGGGACGGCCACCGAGATCTACGATTTCCTCCGGCTGTTGTGGGCCCGGGTCGGTACGCAGCAGTGCGTGAAATGCGGGCATGTGGTCAAGGTCGACACGATCCAAGAAGTCGTCGATGCGCTAGTTGGGGCGCAGCATGCTGCGCCCCCAGCCGTCGTCATCACCTTCCCCCTCCCGCCGAGCGCCCACCGTCCGGACGTGGACGTCGCGGCTCAGCTGCGGGCCGCCGGGTTCGTGCGCGCGCAGCTCGACGGCGTGCTCGCCCGGCTCGACCCGCCCGACGCCGAGCGCCGGGTGCGCGAGGCGCGCGAGGTTCTCGTGGTGGTGGATCGCCTGGCCGCATCGGAGCCGAACCGGGGACGCCTCGCCGACGCGGTCGCCACCGCGTTCAACGAGGGGGAGGGGGTGGCGGTCGCGCTCGACAACGGCGATCGCCACCGCTTCTCGGCTCACCCCACGTGCTCGAACTGCGGCACCGCGGCACCGACGCTCACCCCGATCCTGTTCTCCTTCAACAATCCGCGGGGGGCCTGTCCGACCTGCAACGGCTTTGGCGCGGTGCTCGAGTACGATGAGTCGCTCATCGTGCCCAATCCGCGCCTCAGCGTGGCGCAAGGGACGCTCGATCCCTGGACCAAGCCGCGCTACGAGGGACGCCGCCGCATCCTGCGGGAGGCGGCCCGCGGCCAGGGCATTCCGCTGGATGCGCCGTGGCGAGAGCTGAGCGCTCAGGCCAGAGACTTCCTCCTCAACGGGGCGAGCGGCCGATTCCTGGGCATGCTCCCGTTTCTGCAGCGGCTCGAGGCGAAGCGGTACAAGCAGTACATCCGCGTTTTCCTCAGGCAGTATCAGCTCGCGAAGACGTGTCCAGCCTGCGGGGGCGCCCGGCTCAAGCCCGAGGCTCTGGCGGTGCGCCTGGGCGACCGCACGATCGCCGAGGTCGCCAGCTGCACGACCGGCGCGCTGCGGGACTGGATCGCCGCGCTCGCGCTCACTCCGTTTCAGCGCGCCATCGCGGTCCACATCCTGGCGGAACTCGAGGCGCGTGTCTCCTTCGTCAACGACGTCGGGCTCTCGTACCTGACGCTCGATCGTCTCACGCGCACGCTCTCCGGAGGCGAGGCCCAGCGCATCGCGCTCTCGAGCGCGCTCGGCGCTCATCTGGTAGATACGCTGTATGTGCTCGACGAGCCGACCATCGGGCTCCACCCGTCGGATACGGGCCGCCTGCTCGCCCTGCTCCGCCGGCTCGCCGACGCGGGCAACACCGTCGTGGTGGTGGAGCACGACCCCGCCGCCATGCACGCGGCCGACTGGATGGTGGAGCTCGGACCGGCGAGCGGCGAAGCGGGGGGCGCGGTCGTATACCAAGGGCCGGCCGCGCAGGTCCGGGAAGCCGGGACGCTCACCGGACAATACCTCTCCGGCGAGAAGTGCATCGGAGTGCCGTCGGCCCGACGTCCGGCGGGGCGGTGGCTCACCGTGAGTGGCGCGCGCCTCCACAACTTGCGAGACGTGGACACGCGCATTCCGCTCAGCACGCTGACCGCCGTGACGGGCGTCTCGGGCTCCGGAAAGTCGACGCTGGTGCACGACGTCCTGTATCGACAGCTCGCCGCCCGCCTCACCGGTGCGCACGGCGCCAAGCAACACTTGGGTGAGCCGGTGGGAACGGTGCGCGCGCTGTCGGGGTGGGAAGGGATCGGCGACGTGGTGCTCGTGGATCAAACGCCGATCGGCCGTACGCCGCGCTCCAATCCCGTCACCTACATCAAAGCGTTCGACGAGCTGCGCGCGCTGTTCGCCGCCGAGCCACTGGCCCGAGCGCGCGGCTACGGTCCCAGCACCTTCTCGTTCAACGTGCGGGGAGGCCGGTGCGACGCGTGCGAGGGCGCGGGCCATGTGCTGGTCGAGATGGTGTTCCTCGCCAATGTGTTCGTGCCGTGTGACGCGTGCGGCGGGAAACGCTTCAAGCCGGAGGTGCTCGAGGTGAAGCTCGGCGGCAGCTCGATCCACGAGGTGCTCGACTGGACCGTGGACCACGCGCTGCAGCGGTTCCGCCGCCAGCCCCGGCTGGCGCGCGCCCTGTGGCACCTGCAGCAGGTGGGGCTCGGCTACCTACGGCTCGGACAGCCGGCGACCACCCTGTCGGGTGGCGAGGCGCAGCGCCTCAAGATCGCTCGCGAGCTGGCGGTCGCCGGCGGCAGGAGCCGCGCCGGCCGGAAGCTGTACGTCCTCGACGAGCCGACGACCGGCCTGCACCTCGACGACGTGCGCACGCTGTGTCGGGTGCTCGACCGGCTGGTCGACGCGGGACATACCGTCCTCGTGATCGAGCACCACCTCGACGTCATCAAGCGGGCCGATTGGATCATCGAGCTGGGCCCCGGGGCGGGTGACGCGGGCGGGCGGGTCGTGGCCGAGGGGACGCCGGAAGACATCGCGCGCGTGGCGGAATCCCCCACTGGACTGTATCTGCAAGACCTGCTGTCTGAAGGAGGGGGTGTTCCCTTCTCCCGTCCGACAGTCCGACTGTCCGACTGTCCGACATGACCCGGCGCCAAGCGGACCTCGCGCTGCTCGTCGCGACGGCGATGTGGGGCACGAGCTTCGTCGCCGTGAAGACCGCCCTCGCGTACGCGACGCCCTTCGCCTTCCTCGCCGTGCGCTTCGGACTCGCGGCCGCCTTGCTCGCGCCCGGCACCCGGTTCCGGCCGCTACCGCGCGGCCCCGAACTCTGGGGCGGGCTGCTGCTCGGCGCGCTCGTGGCCGTGGGCTTCGTGTCGGTGACCCTCGGCCTTCTTATTACTACGCCGTCGCGCGCGGCGTTCATCGTGTCCATTTCGTCGGTGCTGGCTCCCGTGATTGCGTTCACCGCGTTGCGGCGGCGTCCGGGCTGGCTCGCCGTCGCCGCGCTCGGCGTCGCCGGGCTCGGGGTGTACTTCCTCACTGCCCCCGACAGCGGCGGGCTGAACCGCGGCGACCTGGTGACGCTGATCTGCGCGGCCTGCTTCGCAGGGCAGATCGTGGCGGTCACCGAGCTCGCCCCCTACAGCGAGCCGCGCCGCCTCGTGTGGATTCAGATCGCCGCCACCGCCGTCTTATCCGGCATCGCCGCTCTGCTGCTCGAGCGACCGCACATCACCTGGACGGCCGAGTTTCTCGAGGCGCTCGCCTGGACCGTGGTGTTTGCGAGCACGATCTCGTTCGTACTCCAGGCGTACGCGCAGCGCTATATGTCCTCGGCGCGCGCCGCGCTGATTTTCTGCTTCGAGCCATTGTTCGCCGCGGCCGCGTCCTGGCTCGTGGTGGGCGAACGCCTCTCACTGTTGCAGTGGGGGGGCGGGGCCCTGATCTTGGTGGGCATGGTGCTCGCGGAGCTGAAACCACATCATCCGTCAACCGTTGTCCGTCATCCGTTGATCCACGATAGAGCGCCTCAACGGATAACGGATGACGGGTAACGGACGACCGTCATATGCAGGTCCTCGTCGTCGAAGACGATGCCGTCGCGCGGCGCGTGCTCGAAGCGGTGCTCGCCGCGGACGGCCATCAGGTGACGGTCGCCGAAGATGGTAAGGAAGGGCTCGCACTGTGGCAGCTGTCGAACCAGCGCGTGATCGTGTCGGACTGGCTGATGCCGGAGATGGACGGGCTGGAGCTGTGTCGCCGCGTGCGCGCCGAGTCGGGTCGGGCCTACACGTATTTCCTGCTGCAGACCGCGCGCAGCGGCCGCGAGAGCTTCCTCGCCGCGATGGACGCGGGGGTGGACGATTTCGTGACCAAGCCGGTGCCGCCCGAGGAGCTGAAGGCCCGATTGCGCGCGGCCCAGCGCATGCTCGGAATGAAGGAAGAGCTGTTGGCGCTCGAAGGGCTGCTGTCGGTGTGCAGTTACTGTAAGCGGATTCGCAACGCGGATGGCAGCTGGGGCTCACTGGAGCGCTACATCGAGCAGCGCTCCAAGGCGGAGTTCAGTCATGGCGTCTGCCCCGAGTGTTACGAAAAACACTTGAGGCCGCAGTTGGGCGGGTGAGTCGGCGGTTGAAGTGGTCGCCGCCGCTAGCGATATTGTGCCGTCATTCCCGAGTAGCTCAGCTGGTAGAGCAGCCGGCTGTTAACCGGCGGGTCGCAGGTTCGAGTCCTGCCTCGGGAGCTT
>DATEGE010000058.1:0-36940 GCA_035280265.1 Gemmatimonadales bacterium
GAGCGCGACCTGCGCGACCCCGCGGAGTTGGTCCGCGGGCTGCCGCGCCGCGAGCTCGACGAGGCCGGGCGCGCGGCCGTGGTCCACGGGCGCCCGATCCCCGCCGGCGACGACCACCCCGACTCCGCACGGGTGGCGCTGTTTTCAGCCGGGCGTCTCGTGGCCGTGGCCGACCGGGTCGGGGAGCTGCTCAAGCCCCGGGTCGTGGTCGCCGAGTCGTGACCGCGACGGTCGCGACCGTCGGAACGTTCGACGGAATCCACCGCGGGCACCAGGCGGTGCTCGCAGAGGTGATGCGGCGGGCACGGGCAGCGGGCGTTCCCAGCCTGCTCGTGACGTTCGATCCGCACCCGCTCGAAGTCGTGAACCCCAGCGCGGCCCCGCGACTCCTGACGGTGCCGGAGGAGAAGCGGGTAATCGCGACGGCGCTCGGCGTTGAGCGGGTGGAGATCCTGCCGTTCACAGCGGCGTTGGCGCGGCTCGGGCCCGAGGAATTCGTTCGCGACATCCTGCGCACGCGGTTCGGGATGGCGCAGCTGGTCCTGGGCTATGATCACGGGTTCGGCCGGGGGCGCGCGGGAGACGTCGACCTGGTGCGCCGGCTGGCGCGTGAAGACGGCTTCGCGATGGAGGTGGTGCCCGCGGTGACGGACGACGGCCAACCGATTTCCTCCTCGCTGATCCGCACCGCGGTGGCGCACGGCGACCTGAGCGCGGCGGAACGGGCCCTGGGCCGACCGTACAGCCTGCGCGGCACGGTCGAGCGGGGCGCTGGGCGGGGGCGGACGATCGGCGTTCCGACCATCAACCTGGCGGCCGCAGACCCGCGTAAGCTGTTGCCGCCCGACGGGGTATATGCAGTGCGGGTTGGGCTGGGGGGGGAGGGTGCGGGACGCGCGTACGGAGGTATGATGAATCAGGGTGCGCGCCCCACGTTCGGGGTGCATGCGCGCGGGCTGGAGATTCATTTGTTCGACTTCACCGGCGATCTGTACGGCGTGACCGTGACGGTGGAGTGGATACGCCGGCTGCGCGACGTGCAAACGTTCGCGTCGCGCCAAGCGCTGGTCGACCAGATTGAGCGCGACGCGCTGGCGGCGCGCGCGATCCTCAACGGGTAGGGGCACGGGGCACGGGGCACGGGGGCAAAGATGTTCCGCACGATTCGTTCACGAGTGCTTGTCACCGCGGGGTTGCTCGTCCTGAGCATCTGGCAGCTGATCCCGACGAATGTGACGCAGCGTGTCCGCGACGCTGAGACCGGTCGCATGAAGGACACCGTCGTCCGTCACGTACCGATCAACCTCGGGCTCGACCTCCAGGGTGGTATTCACCTCGCCCTCGAAGTCGACCAGCTCAAGGGCCCTGTGCCGGATTGCGCCGACGCGATCCAACGCGCCCAGCGCGTGGTGCGCACGCGGATCGACGAGTTCGGCACAACCGAGCCGGTCGTCCAGCTGCAAGGGCGCTGCCGGCTGATCGTCGAGCTGGCCGGGGAGAAGGATCCGGCCCGCGCCAAGAGCATCATCCAGCGTACCGCGTTCCTCGAGTTTCGCATCACTGACATGAAGAACATGTTTCGTGACGCGCTGCCCGAGGTCGACAAAGCGCTGCGGCTGGCCGGCGTGCGGGTCGCCGGTCAGGGCGCGCCGGCCGCGAGCGTGACGCAGCTGTTCGGGACGGACACCGGCAAGGCGAAGCCGAAGCAGCGCGCGAAGAACAAGGCCGTGCCGGACACGAGCGACTTGAACACTCCCGGCGCGCTCTCGTCCCTGTTGTTTCAGGGGCAGCTCCCCGGTGAGTATCTCGTCCCCGAGGAGCAGGTGCCGGTGGCCGAGAGCCTGCTCGCGCGGCCGGACGTGCGGCGGCTCATCCCGCGAGGCATCGAGCTCAGGTGGGGTACCGAAGTGCTGTCGCGCGCCGCGCACAGCTACCGGGCGCTGTACGCAGTCGAGGATCGCCCCATCATCACGGGTGAGGAGTTGCAGGACGCGAAAGCGACCCGCGACCCGCTCACCAACCAGTCCGTGGTGAACTTCACGCTGTCGCGACGCGGCGGACGCACCTTCGAGCGCGAGACCGGCCGCCACGTGAACGACTACATGGCGATCATCCTCGATGGCCGGGTCCAGGGGCAGCCGCCGGTCATCAAGGGCCAGATCGGACAACACGGGCAGATCGAGCTGGGCGCGAAACCGTTACAGGATGCCCAGGACCTGGCCCTGGTACTCAAGGCCGGCGCCCTACCAGCGCCCCTCACCATCATCGAGGAGCGCACCATCGGCCCGTCGCTCGGGCAGGACTCGATCAGGGACGCGATCCACGCGGGTATCGTCGGGGTGGGGCTCGTCATTCTGATCATGGTGGGCTATTACCGGCTGTCCGGGGCGCTTGCGGTCGCGGCGCTCGGCCTGTACGTCGTGTTCACGCTCGCCGGTCTGGCGGGATTCGGCTTCACCTTGACCCTGCCGGGGCTGGCGGGTTTGGTGCTCTCGGTGGGAATTGCGGTGGATGCGAACGTGCTGATCTTCGAGCGCATCCGCGAGGAACTGCAGCACGGCAAGCTGGTGCGCACGGCCGTGGACGAGGGGTTCCGGCACGCCATGAGCGCCATTATCGACTCGAACGTGAGCACCATGCTCACCGCGTTCATTCTGTACCTGGTCGGTACCGGCCCGGTGCAAGGCTTCGCCATCACGCTGATCATTGGCATCGCGGCGTCGATGATCACGGCCGTTTTCGTGGTGCGGACTTTCTACATGATCTGGCTGGAGCGGCGGCCGGACATGGCCACCTTGAGCGTCTGAGATGATTCGACTCTTCGCCAACGCCAATTACGACTTCATCAAGTGGCGCCGCTGGGCGTACGCGCTGACGGCCGCGATCATCATTCCCGGATTCGCCCTGTTTCTCGTGCGCGGCTTGAACTACTCGATCGAGTTCACTGGCGGTACGCTGATTCAGGTCAAGACGACCGAGGTGGTGGGCACCGAGGGCATCCGGAGCGCCCTCGACGCGGCGGGCATCCGGGACGCGGAAATCCAACAGTTCGGCGCGCCCAACGAGTATGTGATCCGGGCGCGGCTCGGGCGAGCCGACGCCGCCGTGGAGGGATCTACCGAAACGACCGCAGCGGCGGTCGACTCCGCGCTGACGCACGCCCTCGGACCCGCACCCGGGCATTTTCAGATCGTTCGCACCGAGGCGGTCGGCCCCAAGGTGGGTCGCGAGCTGCAGGGCAAAGCCTTCCTCGCGATTCTCCTGTCATTCATCGTCACGCTCATCTACCTGGCCATCCGGTTCGAGTGGCGCTTCGGGCTGGCGGCGGTGCTCGCGACCGCCCACGACATCCTCACCACCATCGCCTTCATTCGGTATCTGGACCTCGAGGTGAGCCTCGTGGTGGTGGGCGCGGTGCTGACGATGGTGGGGTACTCGCTCAACGACACCATCATCATCTTCGACCGCGTGCGTGAGAACCTGCGCAAGTTCCGGCGCCAGAATCTGTACGAGATCCTGAACCTCTCCATCAACGAAACGCTGCCACGCTCCGTGTTGACGCACGGTACCACGATGGCGACCACACTGGCGCTGGTGTTTCTCGCGGGCGAGGTGCTGCGGCCGTTCGCTCTGGTAATGACGTTCGCCATCTTCACGGGAACCTTCTCGTCGATCTACATCGCCGCGCCCATCCTGATGTACATCGAGAAGCGCTGGCCGGGCGCGGACGCGCGCGGTGCGCGGGCGTTCCGGCCATTGGGCGCGGTTGTGACCGAGCCGCGTCCCCCGCAGCCACAACCGACGCGCTAGGCGGAGCGCAGCCTGCTGCGCCCCTCCTTCTCCTCCTCCGCCTCGCTTGTCGACACCCATTGCCATCTCGGCGATGCGGCGTTCGATGAGGACCGGGACGTCGTGCTCGCGCGGGCGCGCGAGGCGGGGGTGTGGCATGTCGTCGTGGTGGGCGGCACTCTGGCGGAGAGCGAGCGCGCGGTTGAGCTGGCGCGGGCCCGGTCCGGGCTCTCCGCCACGGCGGGCGTGCACCCCCACGAAGCGAGGCACTGGTCCACCGAGGCGGCTGCCCGCCTCAGAGACCTGCTCGCCCTACCCGAAGTGGTGGCTGTCGGCGAGACCGGTCTCGACTACCATTACGACCATTCGCCGCGGGAAGCGCAACGGCACGCCTTCGAGGCTCAGCTAGCCCTCGGGAGCGAGCTTGGCAAGCCGGTCGTGGTCCACGCCCGCGACGCCGACGACGACATGGCGGCCATGCTGCAGACGGCGGCCGCCACGGTGGTGCTGCACTCGTTCAACTCGGGTCGAGACGTGTTCGAGGCAGGGATGGCGATCGGTGCGTACTTTTCGTTCAGCGGCATGATCACGTTCAAGAATTGGAATCCCACTGTTTCACCGTCCGACTGTCCGACTGATCGTCTGCTGGTCGAGACCGACGGTCCGTATCTTGCACCGGTGCCGCACCGTGGCCAGCGCAACGAGCCGGGCCTGGTTCGTTTCGTCGCTGAGGCGCTCGCCAGGGTGCGGGGCGAGCCAGTGTCGAATGTGGCAGAGCGTACAACCGGCAACGCGCGCCGGCTGTTCGGCTCACGGCTGGCGACCACCCTGTAGCAGCGAGCAGCCGTGACGACGACCGCCAAGGTGCCCACCGACATCGCGATCGCGCAGGCGGCCAAGCTGCGTCCCGTAGCCGATATCGCCGCCGAGCTAGGGCTGGGCGACGACGAGCTCGAGCTGTACGGCAAGTACAAGGCGAAGGTCATGTTGCGGGCGCTCGAGCGCCGCAAGCCAAAGGGCCGCCTCGTGCTCGTTACGGGCATCAACCCCACGCCTGCGGGCGAGGGAAAGTCCACGGTGACGGTTGGCGTCACGCAGGCACTCCGTAAGATTGGAACGAACGCGGCGCTCTGCATCCGCGAGCCTTCGCTCGGTCCCGTGTTCGGAGTGAAGGGTGGTGCCGCCGGCGGCGGCTACGCCCAGGTTGTGCCCATGGAGGACATCAACCTCCACTTCACCGGCGATTTCCACGCCATCGCGAGCGCCCACAACCTCCTCTCGGCCATGCTCGATGCGCATCTGCATCACGGCAACGCGCTCGGCCTCGACACGCGCCGGATCACGTGGCCCCGCACGATCGACATGAACGACCGGGCGCTGCGCAGCGTCATTGTCGGGCTGGGCGGGCTGAACGCCGGCCCGGCGCGCGAAGAGCGGTTCGTCATCATTCCGGGCTCGGAGATCATGGCCATCATGGCGTTGGCCAGCGGCATCGACGATCTGGAGCAGCGGCTGGCCCGCGTCATCGTGGGACTCACGGGCGCGAAGCAGGCCGTGCGCGCCAGCGACCTGAAGGCCCACGGGGCCATGACCCTGCTCCTGAAGGACGCCATCAATCCCAACCTGGTGCAGACGCTCGAGGGCGGGCCCGCCTTCATTCACTGTGGGCCGTTCGGAAACATCGCCCACGGCTGCAACTCGGTCGTGGCCACTCGCCTGGCCCTCTCGCTGTGCGACGTGGTCCTGACCGAGGCGGGGTTCGGCGCCGACCTGGGCGCGGAGAAGTTCTTTGACATCAAGTGCCGCATGGCCGGCTTGAATCCTGAAGCCGCTGTGGTGGTCGCCACCGTACGCGCGCTCAAGATGCATGGGGGTGTACCGAAGGATGGGCTCGGCACGGCCGACGTGGCCGCCGTCGAGCGAGGCTCCGCCAACCTGCGACGGCACGTGAAGAATGTGAAGAAATTCGGCGTGCCGGTCGTGGTGGCGCTCAACCGCTTTGTGACCGACAGCGACGCCGAGCTCGACGCCGTGCGGGCGGCGTGCGCCGCCGAGGACGTCGCGGTGGGGCTGTGTGAGGTGTGGGAGAAGGGCGGGGAAGGCGGTGTGTCGGTCGCCGAGGCGGTGCTCAAGCTCCTCCAAGGGCGCACCGCCCGGTTCAAGCCGTTGTACGACACGCGGCGGCCGATCCGGGAGAAGATCGAGACCATCGCCACGGATATCTATGGAGCCGGCGGTGTGGCCTTCGCGCCCGCAGCGGAGCGAGCGCTCGAGCAGCTCGCCGCGCTGGGACTGGGCGCGACGCCGGTGTGCATGGCGAAGACGCAGTACTCCTTCTCTGACGACGCGGCGAAGCTGGGCGCGCCGAGCGGTTTCATCCTGCACGTGCGAGACATCTTGCCTTCGGCCGGCGCGGGATTCGTGGTCGCCCTGGCGGGCGACATCATGACGATGCCCGGGCTCTCGAAGGCCCCGGCGGCCGAGAAGATCCGGGTTCACCCGGACGGCACGATCGAAGGACTCTTCTAATGACACCAAAGGACTTGGGGGTCGTGGCCACGGAGGCCGCTCCCCAGGCAATCGGACCCTACAGTCAAGCGATGGTCGTTGACGGGATGATCTATACGGCGGGGCAGATCGCGCTCGATCCCAAGAGCGGCGAGATCGTCGGCACGACGACGGCCGAGCAGGTGGAGCAGGTGCTGAAAAACCTGGCGGCGATTCTCAAGGCTGCGGGCTCGGGGCTCGACCGCGTCGCCAAGACGACCGTGTACTTGCTCGACATGGCCGACTTCCCAGCGATGAACGACGTCTACGCGAAGCACTTCGCGGCCCACAAACCCGCGCGGTCGACGATTCAAGCGGCCGCCCTGCCGAAAGGAGTACGGGTGGAGATCGACGCGATCGCGAGGGTGCGATGAGGCGCTCGCTTCTGGGGCTCGCCGCCACGCTCGTCGTGATGCTGGCGGCTCCGAGCGCCGCGCAAGACGGCCTCTCCGCCGGCGATCGGCAGCTCGCCCGCGACATCTTCCGCGAGCTGATCGAGATCAACACGACCGATTCGTTGGGCAACACGCCCCGCGCGGCGCGCGCCATGGCGGCGCGGCTCCACGCCGCGGGCTTCCCCGCCGGCGACATCCAGGTGCTGATCGGTCCCGACGCGACGCACGGGAATCTGGTGGCCCGGCTGCACGGCAGCGGCGCCGGTGGGCGCCCGATCGTTCTGCTGGCGCACCTCGATGTCGTACCCGCCCGCCGATCCGATTGGTCGGTGGATCCTTTCATCTTCCTCGAGCGGGACGGCTACTTCTACGGTCGCGGCACCACCGACGACAAAGTTGGGGATGCGATCCTCGTCGCCGATTTCATTCGGCTCAAGCGCGCACGCTTCACACCCGCACGCGACTTGATCCTCGTTCTCACGGGCGATGAAGAGACCGCCGGCAGCTGCGTTCAGTGGCTCGTGGCGAAGCACCGTCCGCTGATCGACGGCGAGTTCGCACTGAACACCGATGCGGGTGGGGGCGTGCTGCGCGACGGCCGCCGCGTGATGTTCGCGGTGCAAGCGAGCGAAAAGGTGTACGCGACGTACGTGCTCGAAGCCGTCGACAAGGGCGGGCACAGCTCGCTGCCGCGGCCCGCCGACAACCCGATCTATCGCCTTGCACCCGTGCTCGAGCGTGTCGCCGGGTACCAGTTTCCCATGAAGCTGAACGAGGTATCGCGCGCCTTCTTCGAGCAGTCGGCCGGCATCGAGACGGGGCAGCTGGCGGAAGACATGCGCGGCGTCCTCAAGGACCCACCAGACTCAGCCGCCGTCGGGCGCCTCTCGACGGTTCCGTTCTACAACTCCAAGCTGCGCACGACCTGCGTCGCCACCATGGTCGAGGGGGGCCACGCCGAGAATGCGTTGCCCCAGGCGGCCCGCGTCACGGTCAACTGCCGTATCCTACCGGGCGAGCCCGGCACGGAGGTCGAGGCCACGCTGCGGCGCCTGGCCGGGGACGATCGCATCACGATCCGCACCGCCTACACGCCCACCCCCAGCCCGCCGTCTCCGCTGACGCCGGCGATCATGGGCCCCATCAAGCGGCTCGTGGCGGAGCAGTTTCCCAACGTGCCCATCGTGCCCATCATGGAGGCGGGTGCGACGGATGGTCTGTTCCTGCGCAACGCCGGCATTCCCACGTACGGAGTGTCGGCGGTGTTCGAGGAGCAGAACGACATCCGGGCCCATGGCCGGGACGAACGGATCCGGGTCCAGAGTTTCTACGAGGCGCTCGAGTTCTGGTACCGGATGATGCGCGCCCTGGCCGCGCCGGTTGACGCCGCGCCCTAGGGGGGGTATGTCAACACTGGTTCAATTGACCGCCGGGTTGTGACACGGGAAGCGAGGGAAACGCAGTGCAGGGTAGGGTGACGCGGTTTCGCGCGCCCGGCGGCGCGCCGGATCCGGAGCCGCGAGGTGAGCTGGACGAGTCCGGCTACCGCGACCGGCCGATGCCGGTCGCGGCGTCGGTCTTGTGGACCCCCGTCGACGCGACGGCGCCGGTCACTCCGACCGTCCCGATCTTCATCAGCCAGCAGGCCCTCATCGCCCTCCACGATCACGCCAGAGCGGCAGCCGGCGCGTGCTTCGGCATGTTGAGCGGGGACGTGTTTCGATCCCCCGACTCGGGCGCTCCCTATCTCGTCGTGGCATCGACCATTCGGCTGTCCAGTGACGCCACTCAGGATGCCAGGGCGGTGCTGACAGAGGGGTGGGTCGCGGCGTTGGACCTGTCACGTGGCAGCGGGATGCAGCTGGTGGGCTGGTACCGCGCGGGCGAGTCAGCTGCAGCGGAGCCGTCGCCCGCTGAGCTCGAGACGCACGCGGCCTTGTTCCCGCAGCCGTGGCAGATCCTGGTGACCGCCAGCTCGGGCGCTCCGTGCGTAGGTGGCGTGTACTGCCCGCCCGCGGCGAGCGCCTCCGCGCCGCCGCCGTCGCCGTTCTTCGAGCTGATGGACCCGTCATCCAACCCCGACGACGACCGCCCGCGCCCACGTCTCCAATGGACCAACTACCGCAGCGACGTGGTAGTGTCCGTTCGGCCGACCAAGGTTGCGCGAGCGGTTCCGAGGCCGTTGCGGCCGGCGCCTCTGATCATCCTGCCGGATCAGGGCGACGCTCCAGTCACACCACCGGTCGGCGGTAGCACGCTGCGTCGTTTGGCGCAACGGCGCGCGTTGCGCGTCGTGACCTTCGCGACCGGTGGAGTCGTCGCGCTTGGATTGCTGCGCGCGTTCCTCGCAGCGCCGACACCCCTCCCGTCACAACCCGTGGTCGCGCCCCCGACCGCGGCGTCGCCACCGGAGCGACTGGATCGCGCGGGTGACACGTTGGCGCTCGCGCTCGCGGCGTTCGAGCTCCGCGCGCGGCTGTTCGCCAACCGCCAAATGCAATGTCAGGAGCTGTCGCGCGGCCTCGTTTTGGTCGAAGAACGGTGGACCGCGTACAACGCCGCTCGCAAGGACGCGGGCGTCGCGCTCGACTCCGCCCGCACGGCGCGCGATCGCGCGCTCTATGCCGACGCCGACGCGGTGGAGCAGCGGTTCGAGCGCTCCGGTTGTTCCCGCCCGTGAAGCGCTTCCTTCTCGCGCTCGGCGTGGTGGCGATCGTGCTGCCGAGCGAGGAGCAGGCGCAGGGGTCGCAGCCGCTCCGTAAGACGGATCTCATCCGCCTGTTGGCGAACCCGATGATCTCGAAGCGCGAAGTCGCCGAGTTGATCAGTCGCAACTGCATCACGTTTCGTCCCACGCCGCGTGATTGGGCCGACCTGCGGGACTTCGGTGCCACGGCCGAAGTCTTGAGCAGCATCGGCGGCTGCGCGACGGCGCCCGCGGTGAGCCCGTCCCCGCCCCCGCCCCCCCTGACGGCCACGGTGCTCACGGAGCGCGACAGCGTCACGGTAGGTGGCAACGTCGTGGTGCGGGTCCAGATCAAACGGGGTGACGTTCCACAAACAGCCATCCCCCTCGTGCTGCGGGGCAGCGGGAGGATTCCGGGCGCCCCCGCGCAAGATGCGCGTGCGATGACGGCGGCGGGCGGTATCGCCGTTTTTCAGTTTTCGGTCGGTGGCGTGCCGGGAACGTATCGGTTAGCTGTGATGACCGGCGCCGGTTACTCGCTGCCGGGCGCGACGCCCATCGACGTAGTCGTGACCCCCGAGCCACCATCGGCTCGCGCGGAGCCGGGAGACGCCGAGCCCGCTCTGGTTGAGGCCACCAGGGCCCGCCCGCCCGTCGCGGCGGCCGCCATGACGGACTTCGTGTCGGGTTCCGGCCAGCACGCGGTGGCGGGGGCCCGCCTCATGGATCCGCTCGTGTTCCGCGTCCGGACGAGCGCGGGCGCGCCGCTCGCAGGCCGAATCATCACCGTCCGCGCCGTGAACGCGTCCATCCTCTCCGACAGCGTCGTCACAGACTCCACCGGACTCGCGCGCATTGAGGTCGCCGTGGGGAAGCAGGCTGGTCCGGCGCTCGTGACCGCCAGCGTGGACTCGGTCGAAAAGCAGGCGGCCGTGGTGGTCGACGCCGCGGGACCCGTTGGGGTCACTATCGAGCGGGACGGGTCACGCGTGGATGGCGGTACGATCAGAGTCCCCGCGGGCAGCCCGTTCCGGATCCGGGTGTCGCCACTGGATCCGTACGGCAATCCGGTGTCGAGCGCCGACGTCGCGCGGTTGATTCAGCAGCTGCGCAGTGGCTTCAACGTGCGATCACGGCTCTTGAAGTTGACGAACGTCACCCCCGACGGCGCGAGCGCGCTCGTGACGTTCATGCCGTTGGGGGTCGGTGAGGTGAACTTGTCCATCGCGGGCGCGACGGTATCCGTTCACGTCGTCGAGGCTCGCTAGGAGCTACCCCGCCGAGGCGGTGTGACCGGTGGCGCGCACTACGGAATCGAGCCACGTCGCCACCTGTCGGAAAGTGAACGGCTTGCGGAGCAGCGTGCAGGGGTTGCGCCGCACCCACGCGCGCACGTCGGGAGCGTCAGCATCCCCGCTCATCAGCGCAATCCGGCCCTCCAGTCGTGGCCAGCGGCGGCTGATGGCGAGCGAGAGGGCGAGGCCCGACATGGTCGGCAGGCGAACGTCGAGCAACACCGCTGTGACCGGCTCTCCAGCGAGGAGCCGATAGGCGGCATCCGGATCGCCCGTACTCAGGACCCGGTAGCCCGCGCTCCCCAGGCCGCTCTCGAGCGAGCTTCGGAGTAGGGCGTCGTCGTCGACGATCAGGATCGTGTGCAGTTTGGTCATCCCGACGATAACATAACACGGCCAGCTGCCGCTGGCCTAACGACACGCGTAAGTTCAAGCAGCACAGTGCTTGGGGGCGGATCGGGCCTGGTGGTCCGACTGGTCTTCAAAACCAGCTGGGGTCCTTTTGGACCTCGGTAGGTTCGATTCCTACCCGCTCCCGCCACCTCGCCCGCCGTGTAGCGAGTCAGCGACAACCGTGCGAGCGCCGCGCCTCACAATCGGGTGGCCCCTTACGACCGGGCGTGGCACCGCGTCGTGGCATCGAGTTTGCGTTAGCAGCGAGCCGGCCCGCAGGAGTGGACCGTGCCCCCGTTCTCGCTCGGTCTTGAGGAACGAGGATCGGATTGCGGGTTCCCGGCCACTCCCTGCGGCGCCGCCAACCCCCCCGCTGTCGCGGAAAGCGACGGCATCCGGTATGTTGTCCGCTCCTCGATCCATCAGTGCGGGAGCCCCGGTATGCACGTCTTCCTCCTTCTCATCATGCTCCTGCTGGGCCGTACCTCTTCGGGTCCCGGGCCGGACTCGCTGCCCCACGCAACGGTGCTGCTCGACCAGGAGGCACGTCAGCTGGTGATCGAGCTGCCGCCGGTGGAAGTGCCGGCGGCGCGAGGCGACACCGAGGCGATGGTGGGGCTGCCGCTCTGCCAATTGCACGTTCCTGTGAACGTGTCCGTCCACAGCTCGCACGTCGAGGTGGTGGACGGCTCGGGACACGCCTTGCCGCGCACGCTCCTGCATCACTTTAACCTGAGCGATCCGGATCACCGCGAGCTGTTCCTGCCGATCGGGTTGCACCTCCTCGCCGCCAGCCGTGAGACGCCAACAATCACCGTCCCCCGATTCTTATTCGGTCTGCCACTGGAGCGCGGTCAACGGCTCATCGCGGGCGCCATGCTGGGGAACGAATCGGCGCAGGCGTATCACGGCGTGCGAGTGCGGCTCGTGCTGCGCTACGTGCCGGGCGGGCGGCCGTGGCCGCTGTACCGGGCGTATCCGTGGGCCATCGACGTGCAGTATCCACTCGGTCGGCCGCCCAGCGGGAGCAAGGCGTTCGACCTGCCGCCCGGCCGCACCGAGCGCTTCTGGGAAGGTAGTCCCGCGATCGCAGGCACGATCCTCGGCCTGGGCGGCCACCTGCACGACTTCGGCGTCAGCTTGGAGCTCAAGGACATGACCAGCGGTCAGGTCCTGTGGCACGGGACTCCGGTGACCGACGCGGCGGGCCGGATCATCACGTTCCCGCTCGCGCGGTTGTACAACTGGCACCGCCTGGGCGTGCACCTCGTACCAGCGCACCGCTACCGCCTCACGGCCGTTTACGACAACCACACCGGTCGCCCGATCCAGGACGGCGGCATGGGAGCCGTGGCCGGGCTGTTCCTCCCGGACCACGGTGCGACCTGGCCGCCGGTGGATGTTCGGGACACCCTCTATCAGCAAGACCTCGCCGCCACGATTCGGTCCGGCAGCGGTGACATGATGGGGAATATGATGATGGAGCATCACGCCGACCCCTGACGGTATCTTACCGCGCGGTGTGTGGCGCGCGTCACGCCGACGGGGCTGGCAGGGCGGCTAGGTTCTGGCGTGGCCGGAATGCAGTGGGGTCGGCTCCAGGTGGACGTCACGTGCGCGTTGCGCCGCGGGGCGTGGTACCGCGTTGCCGGAGTCGCTCCGCTCGAAGCCATCCTCGACGTCAATCGCAAGCCGCTCAAAGTCCCTCACTACCTCATCCAAATCGTCTCGAAGCCGCCCACGCGGTGGTCGGTCGTGCCGCGACCGGAGCGGGCGGGCGAGCTGCCGACCGCCTGGGGTCCGCATTATGCTGTTTGCCCGAGCTGCCGCGAGCGCGCGGCGCTGCGCGGTCGGCCGCGGCGGCTGGCGTGCAACCGCTGCCACGGCGATTTCGAAGTGGCGTGGGACGAGGAGTACCTCACCGCGCTGTGACGGCGCGCTCCACCGCGTCGAGCCGCGCGTCGATTTCTACGGGGCGATTTCCATGATCCGGTCGGGTGATCGCCTCCGGATCCTTCAAGAGGTGACCGGTCAGCACGGCGATCACTCGTTCCCCGGGGCGGATCACTCCCTCCCGGACTAGGCGCCGGGCCCCAGCCGGGGCCGCGGCGCTGGCCGGCTCGCAGCCGATGCCCGCTCCGTCCACCACCGCTTTGGCCTCGAGGATCTCGGCGTCGCTGACCGTCGTCACGACGCCGTTCGTGTCGCGGATGGCGCGCACGGCGCGCGAGTAGGAGACCGGGTTCCCGATGTTGATCGCGCTCGCCACCGTGTGGGGGGTCACCCGGTGCGGCTGGGCGAATCCTTCGCGGAAGCTCTGGGCGAACGGCGCGGCTCCTTCGGCCTGGACCGCCGCGAGCCGCGGCACACGGTCGATCAGTCCCCACGCCCGCGCCTCCTCCAGCGCTTTCCCGAACGCGGCCGTGTTGCCCAGATTGCCGGCGGGCAACACGATCCAGTCGGGCGGCTCCCAGGCGAGCTGCTGCAACAGCTCGAGCACGATCGTCTTCTGGCCCTCGAGCCGAAACGGGTTCACGGAGTTGAGGAGGTACACGCCGAGTCGGTCGCTCGCCTGATCCACGAGCTCCAAGCAATCGTCGAAGTTGCCCCGCACCAGCAGGGTGCGCGCCCCGTACGCGAGCGCTTGGGCGAGCTTGCCGGACGCGACCTGACCCTTGGGCACAACCACGAGCGCGCGGAGCCCCGCGAGCGCCGCGTACGCGGCCAACGCCGCCGCGGTGTTGCCGGTGGAGGCGCACGCCACGGCGCGCGCCCCGATGCGGCGCGCTTGCGTCACCCCGACCGTCATGCCCCGATCCTTGAACGACCCGGTGGGATTATGGCCTTCGTGCTTGAGCAGCAGCTCCTCCCCGGCACCGACCCACCGGGCTATGACCGCACTCGCGAGCAGCGGTGTGTTGCCTTCGGGATAGGAGAGGATGTACGGGCCGGCGGTGGGCAGCACCGCTTCGATGAAGCGCCACACACCCGACGCCAGCGGGCCGCGTCGCACGGCAGCTCGAGAGTCGAACGTCGCGCGGAGTGCATTGCCCCCTTGGGTCGGTGAGGGATGCCGGATCTCGAGCAGGCCACCGCAGCGCGGGCAACGGGTGTGCGGATCGATCTCTGGAGTCTCGTGGCCGCAGGCGGCGCATACCTGCCTGGGGCCGCTCATGCGCCCGCGAGCTTCAGCACATCGTTCAAGATCCCGCCAGCGGTCACGGCGGGCCCCGCACCTGGCCCGGTAATCACCAGCGGGTTCTTCCGGTAGCGCATCGTGGTGAAGATGAACTGGTTGTCCGTCCCGTTGAGCGCCGCCATCGGGCTCGACGCTGGGACCGCGACCAGGCCGACGCGGATGCGTCGCGGCGTGACGATCGCGCGGTAGCGCAGCACCCCACCGCGCGCGCGCGCGGCTGCCACCCGCCGTCCCCACTCATCGTCGAACTGTTCGAGCGAGCCAAGGAACGCCTCGAGGCTCAACCGCGCGGCCCCCGCCGGCACGAGCGATTCGACCGCGATATCCTCGAGCTCACCCGCAAACCCGAGCAGCCGTCCGAGGATCAAGGCTTTACGGGCGACGTCTCTGCCCGAAAGGTCGTCGCGCGGGTCCGGCTCGGGATAGCCCTTGGCGATCGCCCCGCGCAGCGCCGCCGAGAACGTTGCACCGCGGCCCAGCTCGCCGAACAAATAGCCGAGCGTGCCCGACGGGCAGCCTTCGATCTTGGCGACTCGATCGCCGGACTCCACAAGCTTCTGGTAGGTGTCGATGATGGGCAGACCGGCTCCCACCGTCGCTTCGAGCAGCAGACGACGTCCGTGGGCTTGCGCCGCTGTGCGCAGCGCGTCGTACTGCCGCTTGTGTGCGGTGACCGGGCGCTTGTTGGCGAGCACGACGTGCATGCCCGCGCCGAGCGCGCTGGTGAGCGTTGCGGTGGTGTCGTCGGCGGTCAGGTCCACGAGGATGGGGTTCGCGAGCGCATGGCGCGCGACGAACGCCACCGCCTCGGCGGCGCTGGCGCGCCGCCCCCCTGCAGCCTTGGCGAGCGGTGTGCCGCTCGCCTTTGCTTCACCGAGCACCGCCAGCCGCCGGGGCGAGAGGCCGCGGGCTTCGAACACGAGTCCACTCCGATCGATTACGCCCACGATGCGGAGCGTGAGGCCGTCGCGTTTCACCTTCGCGATCATGGGCGCGAGCGCCCGCCCGATTTGCCCGAACCCCAGCAGCACGACGTCGCTCCGCTCCGGGTGCGTCACCGCGCCCCCGCCGATCTTCGAGAGCTGAAAGGCGGCATGGACGGCGCGCTGCGCGCGAGCCGCATCCCGGCCGTCCACGACGAGAGAGAGATTGAGCTCGGACGACCCCTGCGCGGTGGCAATCACGTTGATCCCCGCCTCCGCCAACGCCGAGAACACCCGCGCCGCGATGCCCGGCGTGCCCGCCATGCCCAGCCCGACCACCACCAGCGTGGCGAGCCCGGACTGCATCTCGACCCCGTCGATTTCCTGACGCGCGATCTCCGGGCGAAACGTGTCCTCCAGGCTCTTGCGTGCCCGCGCCGCGCTCTCGGCAGGCACGCTGAAACAGATGGAATGCTCGGACGAGGCCTGCGTGATGAGCGACACCGAGATCCCCTCGTGGTGCACCGCCGCGAACGTCCGCGCCGCGATCCCGGGCACACCCAGCATTCCGCTTCCCGTCACCGTGAGCAGGGCTTGCCCGGGAATGGCTGAGAGGGCCTTGACCGGATACTGCTCGAGCGTCCGGCGCCGGGAGATCTCCGTTCCCAGCGATGCAGGGTCGGCGAACGGGCGGACGCGGATCGCGATATTCCGCTTGAGCACGGGGATCAGCGCGCGGGGATGCAGCACCTTGGCGCCGTAATAGGCGAGCTCCGCCGCCTCGCGCAGGTGCACCTGCGGGACGACGCGCGCGTCGGGGACGATTCGTGGGTCGGCGGTGAGCAGGCCGGGCACGTCCTTCCACAATGATACCTCGCGCGCGCTGAGCACACGGCCGAGCAGGGTCGCGGTCAGGTCCGACCCGCCCCGTCCCAGCGTGGCAACCTGTCCGTCCGGCGTTGCGCCCAGGAATCCCGGCACCACGGGGACCGTGCTCCGCGCCAGGAGCGGGGCGAGGATGCGGCGGGCGCAGCGCTCGGTGCGCCGGACGTCCGGGGACGCGCGGCCGAATGTGCCGTCGGTGTGAACGACCTCCGTGGCCTCGACGTAGGTGGCCGGGCAGCCCGCCTCTTCGAGCGCGACGGTGAACAAGCGGGCCGCCAGACGTTCGCCGCGTGCCACCAGATAATCGACCGTACGCGGCGTGAGCTCCCGCAATACGCGCAGTCCGCCGGCGAGCTGCTCCAGCTCGTTGACCGCCGCGTCGATCAGCTCCACCAGCTGGTTCGAGAGATCGCGTCGTGGCGCCAGGGCCCGCGCAGCTTCCGTGTGCCTCGCCCGCAGCATCTCGGCGGTCTCTCTCACGTGCTGCATGTCGCCCTGCGCGGCGCGGTGGGCGACCTCGAGCAGCGCGTCCGTGACGCCCGCCATCGCCGAGATCACCACGACTTTGGGGGCGGGCTGCGCGAGGACGATCTGCGCCGCGCGCCCGATGCCGGCGGCGTCGGCGAGCGAGGCCCCACCGAACTTGTGAATGTGCGGAGGATTACTCCGTCGCATACCCACCAGCCGGGCGAGCGATGTGGAACGTCTCGGCCGTGATGTCGCAGCCGCGCCAGGCACGCACCATCATGTCGCCCACCGCTGCGGCGCGGTCGAGCGGAGTCACTGCGACCAGTGTCGGCCCGGACCCGGACAGTGTGGCGTCGAATGCGCCCGCAACGCGGGCGGCGCTCCTCACCACCTCGTAGCCCGGCACCAACGAGCGCCGGAACGGGACGTGGAGTACGTCGTCGAGCCCCTCCGCGAGCAGCCGCCCGTCGCCCTGCGCCAGTCCTTGCACGAGGGCGGCGCTCTTCGCCGCGGCTTGAACCGCTTGCCTGTATGGCAGCGTGTCAGGCAGCACGGCACGGGCGCGTTTGGTCTCGACAGCGAAATCCGGCACGGCGAACACCAACGCCAGGGACGCGTGCACCACGAGAGGCCGCACGACCAGGCCGTCGGGCGTCGACAGCGCGAGCGTCGCCCCCCCGAATACCATTGGAGCGACGTTGTCGGGGTGTCCCTCGAGCTCAGCGCCGAGCGTCGCGAGGGCAGCGCGATCGAGGCCCAGGGAGAGCAGTTCGGTGGCGGCGGCGGCGCCAGCGACGACGGCCGCTGCGGAGGAGCCGAGCCCGCGCGCGACCGGGATCTCCGAGTCCGCGACGAAGGCGACCCCGCTGGGGACCTCTCGGCCGGCTCGCTCGCAGGCGGCGGTGAACCCGCGATACAGCAGATCCCGCTCGAGCGGCATCTCCAGCGCGCGGAGGGTTCCGCGACGCTCGATGCTGGGCGCACCGCTCGCGAGGCGAGCCGAAACGCGAAGCCACCGGTCTACGGCGACGCCCACGCAGTCGAATCCCGCCCCCAGATTGGACGTCGAGCCTGGGACCCGCACCGTCACCGTCGCTCCCATCGAAACTCCCCGCCTCCTGGAAACAGCAACGCCCGCGCAATGCCACGCCGCGGGCGGTCGCTTTTTAGCACCTTGTTTTACGTGGCGGCAATACGCGGCAAATCACCACGGACCGTTCAGTTGTATGTTCAATACTCACCGCGCGCTACGGGGACGTCAAGGAGAAGGCCATGGGACGCATACGGGTCGGCATTCTCGGGGCCACGGGCACCGTGGGGCAGCGGTTCCTCCAGCTGCTCGAGCATCATCCCCAGTTCGTGGTCACCGCGGTCGCGGCCTCGGATCGCTCTCAGGGCAAACCGTACGCCGCGGCGTCCTCGTGGCGCCTCCCGAGTGCCGTTCCGGCGGCGGTGGGCGACCTCGTCGTCCAGCCCCCAGGGCCACCCCTCGATTGCGACCTCGTGTTCTCGAGCCTCCCCTCCGACATCGCGGGGCCGATCGAGACGCGGTTCGCCCGCGCGGGCTACCCGGTACTGACCAACTCGTCGCCGCATCGCATGGACGACGCCGTGCCGCTGCTGATCCCTGAGGTTAACTCCGAGCAGCTCGGCTTGCTGGATGCCTGCAAGGGAACGGGAGGCGGCTTCATCGTCGCCAACCCGAACTGCTCGACGGTGATGATCGCGCTTGCCCTGGCGCCGCTCGCGGCCCGTTTCGGCGTGGAAGCCGTGGTCGTCACCACACTCCAGGCGATCTCCGGCGCGGGGTACCCCGGCGTCGCCTCGCTCGACATCACCGACAACGTCGTCCCGTTCATCGCCGAAGAAGAAGAAAAGATCGCGCGCGAAACGAGGAAGATTCTCGGGCGGCTGGACGGCGGCCGCGTCACCCCCGCGCCCTTTGGCGTGAGCGCGCAGTGTCACCGCGTGAACGTGGTGGACGGACATCTCGCGGCGGTGCGCGTGAAGCTGGGGCGCGCGGCGCAGTCGGAGGAGCTGCGCGAGGCCTTCAGCTCGTTCGCGGGTCCGCCGCAGCAGCTGAGGCTGCCGAGTGCGCCGGAGCGCCCGATCGTCGTGCGCGACGAGCCCGACCGTCCACAACCCCGGCTGGACCGCGACGCGGGGCGGGGGATGAGCGTGACGGTGGGGCGCATCGCGCACGATGCCGTGTTGGGTCACCGGTTCGTGGCGCTGAGCCACAACACGATCCGCGGGGCTGCGGGTGCGGCGATCCTCAACGCCGAGCTGCTGCTCGCTCGTGGTTACCTGAAGGCGTCTTAGCACGGGCGTGTGAGGTCCGTCACACTCTGGCGGGCTGCCCGCTGAGCGGTGACTTCCAATGCCAGGCCGCGGTCTGTACTGTATCCGAAGCGCTGCCCCGTGCCCCCAGACGCCATTAACGCTAGCGACCGGTTCTCCGTCTAAGCGGCGTCCCCAGAACAGCGCCCTGTCCTCGAACCCGTCGGAGGAATCGTCGCATGCGTCGCACGTCTCCTAATGTCGGCCGTGTCGCCGCCGGCATCGTCGCGGCCGCGCTGTTCGCCGCGTGCTCCACCTCCCCGTCGACGTCTCCTCAGAATCCCGTCATCAGCCAACCCGAGGCCAGCGCCGTCGCCGAGGTCGTCACGACCGATGCGGCCTCGCTCGCCGGTGGGGCGACACTCGCCGCGGCCACGGGCATGCCGTTCGACCTGGCTCCGATGCCCGGTGCGCCGGCCATGTCGCCGACGGCGACGAGCTGCACGCCGACCCGGACCCCATCGCCCGTGACCAACTCCGACGGTGACCCAGTGCCCGATTCGGTGAACATCGCCTTCACGGGCTGCACGTTCACCTTCGACGGGCACACCGCCACGCTGAGCGGCTCCTTCGACATCGTGGATCCGACCCCCACGGTCACCGACCGCTCGTTCCGGACGCGGTCCCACGACTTCACCCGAAGCGTCACCAACACGACGACGGGGACCACTCGGTCCGTCGTCGAAAACGGGGTCCGCTCCGTGGTCGGCACGCCCGATCAAATCCAGATCACGGACACGATGACGACCGACTACACCTTCGCCAGCAACGCGACCGCGCAGCACGTGCGCAAGTGGCTGGCGACCTTCACGGCGGACCAGGCCGGCTCGATCCAGCTCGGCGCTCCGCTCCCGAGTGGCAGCCTCAGCGTCGGGGGGTCATCCACCTGGACGTCGGGCGCGAACAGCTACTCGCTGGCGGTGACGACGAGCGCTCCGCTGCATTTCAACGCGAGCTGCACCGTCGAGCCCCGGTTCGACTCGGGGACGATCACGGTCGTCGTCACCAAGGGCACCGTCTCCACCACCGTGACGATCCAGTTCACGGCATGCGGCCAGTACACGGTGACTCGCTCCTAGCAACGCGGTCCGTTCGCTGTGTCGAGGCCCGATCCGGCTGCCGGATCGGGCCTCACCGCTTATAATGGGGCCTCTGACACATGCCCACGTCGTCCTGAATCCGACGGCCGGACGCGGTGCCGCGGCGCGTGCGCTCGATCCCGTGGCGCGCGAGTTCCGGCGCCAGGGTTGGGCCGTGGACATCGAGCGCACCGACAGACCCGGGCATGCGGCGGAGCTGGCTGCGCGCGCGGCCGCCCGAGGCGCCACACGCGTCGTGGCCGTCGGCGGCGACGGGACGGTTCACGAGGTGGCGAACGGGCTGCTGCGCCAGGGCGGAGCGGTCGCCCTCGGCGTCGTGCCGATCGGGAGCGGCAACGACTTCGCGAAGCTGGTCGGGGTGTATCGCCACAGCCCCGTGCGAGCCGTGCGGCGGCTCGTCACGTCACACACCGTGCCGTTCGATGTCGGCCAGGCGGGCGGTGAATACTTTGTGAACAGCATGGGAGTCGGGTTCGGGCCGGCGGTGATCCGGGTACGGAACGCCATGCCGGGGTTGTCCGGCTTCGCGTCGTACCTCGTGCCGGTCATCCGCGCGTTCGCCGGGTTCCGACCGCCGCGGCTCGAGATCCGGGCGCCCGGATTCTCGGAGACGGGGTACATGATGATGGTCGAGGTTTGCAACGGCACGACCGCAGGTGGCAGTTACCGCTTCGCCCCCGAGGCGCAGCCGGGGGACGGTCGGCTCGACGTCTGCTTGGTGCGGCGGCTCTCGCTGCCGCGCTTCCTGCTCGCCGTGCCGCGCGTGATGCGCGGAACTCACGGGACGCTGCGGGAGGTCGCACTGTTCCAAGCCCGCGAGGTGACGATTCGATCGCTCGACGGCTCGCTGCCGCTGCACCTGGACGGTGAGCTACGCGAGCCGGAGACCGTGGAATGCAAGGTGCGTATCGAGCCCGGACGGCTCAGCGTGATGGTGGCACAGTGAGGGGGACGGTTGGACAGGCGGACTGTCGGACGGTTGCGGCGTGCATCGCAGTGGCTGCTGTTCTTTCCGCCTGTCCGACCGTCCGCCTTTCCGCTCAGCAACCCGACACCACTCCACCTACAGTCGTCACCACCGGCGCGATCGTCGTCCCTACCGATACGTCCCACCGGGTGAAGCCGATCGGAGCGTTTCTCCGCTCGTTGCTCGTACCGGGGTGGGGGCAGGCCGCGACGGGGCGACGCGTCACCGGAGCCGTATTCGTCGCGTGGGAGGGCATTGCCGCGATGATGACGCTGAAGGCGCAGTCGGAGAAGCACTACCTCGAGGAGTCGCGGTCGGACAACGTGGGGGCCAAGCGCCAGGAAGTGCAGGATTGGCTGGTGTTGTGGATCTTCAATCACTTCTTCTCCGGCGCCGAGGCGTTCGTCTCCGCGCACCTCCAGGATTTCCCGAAGGACTTGAAGCTGCAGGCTGTTCCGCGCGGGATCGGGATCAGCCTGCCGCTGCCCTAATCCGTGAACCCGGCACCGCTCGGCGTTTTCGACTCAGGCATCGGCGGGCTCACGGTGGCGCGCGCGCTGTTCGAGCGCTTGCCGCACGAGTCCGTGATCTACTTCGGCGATACCGCGCGCGTCCCGTACGGGCCCAAGTCGCCTGACACGGTGCGGCGCTACGCGGGCGAGATCCAAGCGTACCTGCTCCAGCGTGGCGTCAAGGCCTTGGTCGTGGCCTGCAACACGATCAGCGCGCAGGCGCTCGACTACCTCACGGAGCGCTCGCCGGTCCCACTGGTGGGAGTGATCGAGCCGGGTGCGCGCGCGGCCGTCCAAGGCACGCGCACTGGGAAGATCGGGGTGATCGGCACCGCCGGAACCATCGCGAGCGGCGCCTACGAGCGCGCGATCACGCGGCTGCGCCCCGATGCCGCCGTGTGCGTGCAGGCGTGCCCGCTGTTCGTGCCGCTCGTCGAAGAGGGTTGGTTCGACCACGCCGCCACCGAATCGATCGCGCGCGAGTACCTCGCGCCACTCCAGCGTGCCGGCGTCGACGTGCTGGTGCTCGGCTGCACCCACTACCCCCTCCTCAAGCCGCTCTTGGCCCGGGTCATGGGCCCGACGGTGCGGCTCGTGGACAGCGCCGAGGAAACCGCGACGGTCGTCGCCACGGAGATCGCCCGCGGCGACCTAGCCGCGGCGCCCGCCGCTCATCCGACCCATCGCTTCGTCGTGTCGGACGACGAGCCGCACTTCCGGAAGGTGGGTGCGCGGTTTTTGGGAGAGAAGCTGCGGCACGTGGAGGTGGTCCCGCTTGGTTGACGACGCCTTCCTTTTCACTGAAACGTCTTCAGCTCGACGCTGCTTGGGGTGATGACTGCATAACGCCCCCCGTCGAGGAATGCTCCAGGATTCAGATAAGTGCGACCATTCGGTAGTTGACTCAGCGCGGGTCGGTGCGTATGCGCGAGCACCACGAGCTGGAGGTCGGGACGCCGCGCCAGCAGCTGCTCGGCGTAGCGAGCCTGGGCTCGCTCGGCGCGATCGAGCACCGCGCGGTCTCTCGTATTGTCCGCGAGCTTGCGCGACAGCTGGTGCGCGATCCAAAAGCCCAAGTCGGGGTGGAGCGCACGGAACGCTCGGATCGTCACTGGATGACGCGTCACCCGGTGCATCACCTTGGCGCTCCAGTGCTGCTCCGTGAGCCCGTCGCCGTGCGCGACGAGCGCCCGGCGCCCGGCGAGCTCGACCTCGGCCTCGCCCGGCGAGAAGGCGATCCCCAGGTCTCTAATCAGGAAGTCGCCGCCCCAGCGGTCGTGGTTCCCGCCCACGAACGTGATCGGGATCCCGCGCTCCCGCGCCGCCTGGAGCTTCGCCACCGTGGCGAAATGCCGTCGCGGGATTACGGCGCGGTATTCGAACCAGAAGTCGAACAGGTCGCCATTGATCACGAGGGCGTCCCCCAACTCGGGGAGCGCGTCGAGGAAGCGATGAAATGCAGCGGCGACTGCTGGGGGGACCTGTCCGAGATGCGCGTCGGCAACGACCACCACGCGAGAGGCCGGGGGAGTCACGGCCCCAACCTAGGAGCCGTGGTGGAGCGCCGCAAGCGCCTGTCGTATTTGACTTTTCGGAACGGCGCGTGGATTTTGCCCCGGCGTGATCAGTTCCCTCACCGTGCGCGTCAATTACTCCGAAACCGACCAGATGGGCGTGGTCTATCACGCCAACTACCTGATCTGGTTCGATCGCGCGCGCACCGAGCTGATGCGCGATACCGGTCTCTCGTACAAGGAGCTGGAGCAGCAGGGTGTGTACCTGGCCGTCGCCGAGGTGAGCGTCCGCTACCGCGCACCGGCGCGTTACGACGACCTAGTGCAAGTGCGGTGTTGGGTGCGCGAGCTGGCGTCGCGCCGGGTGACGTTCGGCTACGCGGTCGACCGCGCGGCGACCGGCGAGCTCCTGGCCACCGGCCAAACCGCGCTCGTGTCGCTCACCCACGCGCACGCCATCACACGCATCCCGGCGCACGTCCTCGACCTGTTGCACCCCGTTCCCGACCCGGTCCGTTTGTAACGTGTGAGACTACAACGTCTTCCGCTTGACCGTCGGATAGCGCTCTCCTACATTGGCGCCTGTGTCGCGCTGCTCGCGTGTCGCCCGCGACTGACCGCGCTGGTCCCACAGCCGCTGCCTCCGGTCGATCGCGACAGCGCCGTCGACTGGACGCGCGCCACACTGCCGCTGCACACGACGGCGATCCGGTTTCGGTGGAAGTATCAGGACCGCGAGAAGCGCTGGGGTGGACGTGGCCAGGCGCGCATCGCGCCGCCCGATTCGTTACGATTCGACTACGTGGGCCCGCTGGGTCTCGGCGCGGGCGCGGCGGCAGTCGTAGCGGACTCCACGATCTGGGCGGACCCCGAGAAGAACTTCCGGTCGCTGGTGCCGGCGGTGCGGATGCTGTGGGCGGGTCTTGGTATCGCGCGGCCGCCCGCGGCGGCCGCCGCGGTATTCGGAGCGGGCGGGGGCGGGGGCGCCGCCGACTCGAGCGTTCGCATCTGGCGGTTTGTGCAAGGCGACGACACGCTCGACTACCGCGAAACGCGCGGCGAGTCGCGTGTCCTGGAGGCGGAGTGGCGGCGGGAAGGCAGGATTCAGGCGCGCAGCCGGACGCAGCTCGACGGTCATCGCATGCCGGCGACCGCGCGGATTGATTTTCCGGAGGGCCCGGCCCGTTTTGAGCTCACGGTGGTCTCGGTCGACACGGCCGCGATATTCGATCCCGCGATCTGGCGCGGGCGTCGCTAGCGCGTTGGCGCTCGCAGTCGCCGGTTGCTTTTTCTACAAGTTCTCGGGCGGCGGGCTCCCCAACATCAAGACCGTCGCCATCCTGCCGTTCGACAATCAGACGCCCGAGCCGGCGCTGACCAAGGAAGTGAACGACGCCGTGCTCGAGGCGTTCCAGGGCCGACTGGGACTGCGGCCCGCCGGCGAGAGCAACGCCGACGCCGTGGTGCGCGGCAAAGTCGTTCGCTACGACCCCGACGTCCCGATCGCTCTTCAGCCGGGGCAGGGGCGCACCGACGTCACCCGCCGACAAGTGCAGATCACCGTGGACGTCGAGATCCTCGATCAGCGCGAGGGCAAGACGTTGTGGCAGCAGCAGGGACTCAGCGAGGTGGGCGATTACACGCCGCCCCAGGAAGCGGCGGGCCGCAAGATCGCCCTGCAAAAGCTCGTGAACGCCCTGGTGGATGGGGCGCAGTCGCAATGGTGACGCGCCGGCGCTTGGGCCAGGGCGGCGCGACGTCGATGGGCTGTCTATTCTCCCTGCTGCTGTTCGTCGCCGCGTTGTACTACGGCGTGAACATCGGCGAGCTGTACTTCCGTTACTACCGGCTGCTCGACGAGATGCAGTCCCAGGCGCAGCTCGCCCCGTCGCTCGACGACGAGACGATTCGCCGCCGCGTCCAGGCCGCCGCGCAGGACATCGGGCTCCCCCCTCAGGCCCAGCAGATACGCATCGCGCGCCGCGCGTCGCCGCGCGAAATCGTGATCGAGGCGGAATACAGCGAGAGCGTCGACCTGCCGTTCTTTAACCACACGTTCACCTTCCATCCCAAAGCGACGCAACCCCTATAGTAGGCCAGCTCGACGTCGCCCATTTTTTCACCGTCCTGGCGGTGATGCTCCTCGCCGGGAAGGTCGCCGGCGAAGCCTTCGAGCGGTGGCGCCAGCCGGCGGTGATGGGCGAGCTCCTGGCGGGGATCCTCCTCGGCACGGGGGGCTTGCGGGTGATCCCCACCGACGCCGCCGATCCGCTCACGCCCGTCGTCCAACTGTTCGCCGACGTCGGCGTAGTGGTGCTGCTGTTCGAGATCGGTCTCGAGACCAATCGCAAGGCGATGATCCGAGTAGGCGGTGCCGCAACGGCCGTGGCCGTCGTGGGCGTCGCCGTACCGTTCCTGCTGGGGTTCCTCTACTGGCGGTCGGTGTGGCACGACGTCACGACGGCCGTCTTCGTGGGCGCGGCGCTCACGGCCACATCCGTGGGGATCACGGCGCGGGTGTTGAAGGACCTCGGGGTGCTCCACAGTCTGGAAGCGCGACTGATCCTCGGCGCGGCGGTGATCGACGACGTCATCGGTTTGGTGATCCTCGGGGTCGTGTCGGGACTCGCTAGCGGCGCGGGGGTCTCCCTCCCGCGGGTCGCGCGCATGCTGATCGTCGCGGTGGCCTTCTTGCTGCTGGCGCTGTGGATCGGCGTGCGTTTCGCGCCGCGGTTGTTCGCGCTGGTCGCTCGGCTGCAGGTGCGCGGCGCGCTGGTCGTGACGGCGTTTGTATTTCTCCTGCTGCTCTGCGTATTGGCCGATCGTGCCGGCACGGCGCTCATCATCGGCGCGTTTGCGGCCGGTCTGATTCTGTCGGAAACGCATCAGTCGGTCCTGATCGAAGAGCGCATCGCGCCGGTCGCCGATATCTTCACGCCCATCTTCTTCGTGAGCGTCGGCGCCGCGGCGGATCTGCGGTTGTGGAATCCACTCGTGCCCGAAAACCGGGCGACGCTGGCGATCGGGGGCACGCTGCTCGCCATCGCGCTGATCGGGAAACTGGCGAGCGGCTGGGCGGTGCCGTGGCTGCGCGTCAACCGGCGCGCGGTCGGGGTAGGGATGGCGCCGCGGGGCGAGGTGGGACTCATTTTCGCTCAGATCGGCCTGACCGCCGGGGTGCTCTCCGCCCAGCTGTTCAGCGCCATCCTGTTCGTGGTCATCGCCACCACGCTCGCGACGCCGCCGCTCCTGAAGCGCGCCTTGCAGTCCGGCGCCACGCGGGACGACGCGGCCGCGTGAACACCGCGGAGAAGGTTCGCGCGCCCACCGCGGCGACGGCCTGGCGTCGGTCGCTCGACGGTCCCCTGGTCTTCACCAACGGGGTGTTCGACCTGCTGCATGTCGGGCACGTGACGTTGCTCGAGGCCGCGCGCCGCGAAGGAGCGGCCCTGGTCGTGGGCGTGAACAGCGATGCCTCGGTGGGGCGCCTCGGGAAGGGAGCGGACCGGCCCGTCGTTCCAGGACAGGAGCGGGCCCGCCTCGTCGCAGCGCTCGCGTGCGTCGACTGCGTGGTGCTGTTCGACGAAGACACCCCCCTCGCGCTGATCGAGCGGCTGCGACCGGACGTGCTGGTGAAGGGCGCGGACTACGCCCGCGACGCGATCGTGGGCGCGAATGAAGTGGAGCGTTGGGGCGGGCGCGTGGTGCGGGTGCCGCTCGTGGCGGGCGTCTCCACCAGCGAGCTGCTCGCCCGCGTGCGCGGCCGCTCCCGCTCATGAAGCTGCTGATCGCCACGCGCAACCCGGGCAAGACCCGCGAGATCCGCGATCTGTTCGCCGGCCTGCCGTTCGAGTTGGCCTTTCCGGTGGATCAATTCCTCGAGCGGCTCCCCGACGAGCCGGATCTCGAGCTCGGCACGAGCTTCGCCGAGAATGCGGTCTCCAAGGCGCGGTACTTCGCGAAGCGGTCCAACGTCCCGACGCTGGCGGAGGATTCGGGGCTCGAGGTGGACGCGCTCGACGGCGCTCCCGGCGTGTTCTCCGCGCGTTGGGCGCAGATGCACGGAACGGGGGCGGGTGACACGGCGAACAACGCGCTCCTGCTCGAACGCCTCGCCGGGGTTCCCGAGGCGGAGCGCACCGCGCGGTACCGCTGCGTCGTGGCTTACCTCGAGGCGCCCCTCGCCAAGCCGCAGCTGGTCGAGGCAACGTGCGACGGACGGATCCTCGAGACGCCTCGCGGCAGCGGGGGCTTCGGCTATGATCCGTTGTTCTTCTCGACGGAGCTCGGCATGACCTTCGCCGAGGCGCCGATCGCCGCCAAGCAGCGTGTGTCCCACCGGGGACGGGCGATCCGCGCGCTGGTCGAGGTGCTGGTGCGGCGCCCGAAGTAGCGGGCGCAGCTCACTCCGTTTCACATCGAACACTCGCGCACCGCTCATCACCCTGCGCGAATTTTTCGTAAAGAACCGAAATCAGGCCGGGCTCGTGTCTATAGGGGACGCGAGACCGTACCTCCTTGGAGGATGATGGGTGCCACCCGCTCACCCTGACCGCGTGGTTCGAGCTAGGATACCGGAGCTTTCCGGTGTCGCGGCCGTCTCGTTGCACGCGCGCCTGGTGGCGCGTGACGAGCAGGCGCTCGCCCAGCTGATCGAGGTCGTCACGCCCTGGTTGCTGGGCGTGGTCCAGGGGCTCCTCAGCGACGCCGACGAAGCCGAAGAGGTCGCGCAGGAGGTGTTCGCGATCGTGTGGAATCGAGTCGGTCAGGTGGCCGACGAGCCGCGCGGGCTCCTGGCGTGGGTGCTCCGGATCGCCCGCAACCGCGCCATCGATCGGCTGCGCTCCCGCCAACGCCGCCTGCGCAAGGCCGCGCGGCTGCGAGTGCAGGCCATGGACGAGGAGCCCTACACGGCCGCCCAGGAGCCGAACGAAGCCGGCACCCCGGGGTGGCACGTGCACCAGTCCGTCCACGCCGCCCTGGCCGAATTGCCGCAGGAGCAGCAGGTCGTCATCCGGCTCGCCTACTTCCACGGACTGACGCAATCCGGGATCGCCGGGCGGCTCGGGATTCCCCTCGGGACGGTCAAGACCCGCCTCCGCCTCGCCGTCGACCGACTGCGAGTCGTCCTCGCACCGATGAGGGACTGGATCGTATGACAGCGCATGACTGGTATGTTGAGAACCGGGTGGCCTACGTGACCCGAAGCTTGGAGCGCACGGAGGAGTCGCTGTTCGCGAGCCACCTGTCGCGCTGTGAAGAGTGTCGAGTCGCGCTCGTTCAGCTCGAGCGCGATCTCGCGTGGCTCCCCATGGGCGTGAGTCCTGTAGCGCCGCGGCCGGGACTGTCGCACGGGCTCCTCGAGCACGTCCTGCGGCGGCGACCGCGCCGGTGGGGGATGTGGAGCGCGGCGCTCGCCGTCGCAGCCTCGCTGGTGGTCGCGCTGCGGATTTGGGCGGGTGCGCGTCACGAGATCGAACAGCTCCGGAGCGCTCTGGACGCGCGCCAGGGGCGCTTGAACGCCATCGAAGATTCCCTGTCAGCGATCCTCGGCGCCGAGCGAGTGCTGCAGAAGACGATCACGGGACCCGGGTACGAGGGGGGGGTCCTGATCTTCTATGACCAGGACACGCAGCGCTGGAATGTCGTCGTGCACGACCTTCCCGCCGCTCGCGCGGGCGAGACGTACCAGTTGTGGTACGTCACCGGTGGAGGGCTCCTGCCTGGTCCGGAAATCCGGGTGAATGGATCGCGACCGACGTTCCTCACCCTACCGGCACCGGGCCCCTCGGGCAATGTGATTGGCGCGGTGCTCACCGTCGGTCCCGCCGGTGCATCGTCTGGCCAGCCCCGCGGGGTGAAGCTCGCGCGCCTGACGTTCTGAAGCAGTGCGGGCTTCACTCCTGAGGATGCTGTGCGGCGCGGCCGGCGCGGCCGCTGCCGCCTGCGCCCCGCAGTGGGCACGCGGACCGCGCGTGACTCCACTCGCGAGCGGGTTGGTCGGCGAGTGGGTGGCCATTCCCACGTCGGGTTCGCCCGACACGATGCTCCTGCGATTCTCTGCCGACGGGACGGTCGAGCGGGTGCGGATCCGACCCTCGCAGGAGGTGAAGAAGACTCCGTTCGGTCCGTTCCGAGTCTACGCGGACACCGGCCGGACTCGATTGCTGTGCTTCTCCTTCCGTCGTGGTCGGGCCTTGCCGGCGTGCCGCTACTTCCAAATCGATACGCTGGCGGACGCTTCAGATGGGAGGAGAATTCACCGACGGTTGCGACTGCTCGATTGGGTAGCAGAGAAGGGCGCAGTGCCGGAGACGTGGACCGAGAGAGCGCCGTGCTGACGCCGGCTCGCGCGCTTGCCGGGCTGCTCGTCGCACCGCTGCTGCCCGTGTGTGCACAGCAGCCGGAGGCGTGGACACTGGCGCGCGTGCTGGACGTCGCGCGGCGGCAGAACCCGGACCTAGTCACGGCGCGCTTGCGTGTCGACTCTGCGCGGGCCGAGCGGACCATCGCCCGCGCGCTTCCCAATCCCACATACTTCGGGATCCCCGGGAATCCGTACCAGTATAGCGTAGCGCTTCCAATCGACCTGAGTCCCGAGCGCCTGTACCGCACGCAGGCGGCCAGACGGGGAGAGGGCATCGCGGAGTTCGGTCGCCGAGACATGCTCCGCCAGGTCGACTTCAACGTTCGGCAGGGGTTCTACGATCTCCTCCTGGCCGACGCACAGCGGCAGATCGCCCGCGAACAGGGCGACACGTTCAAGCAGCTCTTGATCGCCGATTCCGTTCGAGTGCGAGCCGGTGACCTTCCGGAGCGCGATCTCGTCAAGAGCGAATTGGAATTCGCTCGTGCCGAGGCTGCCCTCACACGGGCGGACGCGGGCGTTCGGGCCGCGCGGCTCGCGCTGCAAGCCCTCATGGGCGTCGCGGATCCGGATACCGGCTTCACGATCGCCGGAGACCTACAATCGGCGCCTGAGCTCACGGTGCCCATCGATTCGCTGCTCCCACTCGCGTTAGCCAATCGACCGGACATCGCGGCAGCCCGGGAGCAAGTCGACCAGAGTCGGTCTCTCAAGGCCCTGGCTACGGCCGGCCTGTTTCCCGTCCCCGTCGTGAGCGTCGTATACCAGAACACGCCGTTCGAGTCCGGCTCGAGATACGCCTTTGGGGTCTCGCTGCCGATTCCACTCTTCTATTGGAACAGCGGCGAGCGGCAGCGTGCCAGCGCCGGTCTCTCGGCCGCCGCCGTGGCCGTGCAGCGGGCCGGTGTGCAGATACAGTCCGATGTGGCGGTGGCCGTCGGGAGCTTTCAGGCGGCGCGGGTGCTCGCGGAACGGTATCGGTCCGGGCTGCTCGAGCAGGCGGCGGCGGCCTTGGAGACAGCGCGCTTCGCCTACCAGCAGGGAGCGGTTTCCCTGCTCGAGCTGCTCGATGCCATCCGGACGTATGGGGACACCCGCTCAGAGTACTATAGCACCATGCACGACTATTGGGTTGCGGCCTATGCACTGCGTCGCGCGGTTGGAGTGGAGGTGGTTCGGGAATGACGCGTGCACGCTCGCCCGCCGCAGTCGTTGCGTGCGCGATGGTGATCCTGCTGGTGGGATGCTCCCGGCAGGGGACCGCCCACCCGGCGAGCGCTGACGCGTCTCCCCCCCCTCCCGAGGCGCCGCTCTCCGCCAACGACTTTGTGCTGCGCGAGGATGCGCGCGGCGTCGCGACGGAGCCGGTGCAATCGCAACAGCTCGCGGATTATCTCGAAGTGGCGGGCCGCATCCAGGCCGATCCCACGCACGTGGTGCGCGTCTACCCTCCCGTCAGCGGGCGTTTGGTCGCAGTCGAAGTGCGCCCCGCCGATCGTGTCGAACAAGGTCAAGTACTCGCCATCCTCGCATCCGCGGACGTGGCGGCCGCGCGGGCGGTGTATCGGCAGGCCCGGGCCGACGCGCAGGTCAAGCAGCAGGCGCGGGAGCGCTCACGGTTGCTCTTTGAGCACCACGTGAATGCGTTACGAGACTACCAGCAGGCCGAGGCGGAAGCAGCGACCTCCGCGGCCTTGCTGGAGAGCGCCGCCGAGCGGCTGGAGCTGCTGGGCGTGGATACCGCGAGCTCGTCCGATCAACTCTCCGTGACGGCGCCCCGCGGGGGCGTGGTGACCGACCTGGGGGCTGCGCCGGGAGAGTATTCCAAGTCGCTCGACAACGCGAACCCGCTGTGTACCATCGCCGACCTCGCCACAGTGTGGGCCGTAGGGGACGTATACGAGAAGGACCTCGCCAGCGTGCACGTCGGCGACTCGGCCGACGTCACCGCAAACGCGTATCCCGGCGAGCGCCGGCGTGGCCGCATCACCGCCATTTCCAGTACGGTGGACACGACGACCCGCGCGCTCAAGGTCCGCGTCGTGCTCGCCAATCCGGGGCTGCGCCTCAAGCCGGACATGTTCGCCACCATCCGGGTGGTGCGCACCCTGCGAGCGGCGCTCGTGGTCCCGCAATCTGCAGTTTTGCGCGAGGGTACCTCCGCCTACCTGTTCGTGCAGACCGCGCCCGGCCACTTTGAGCGCCGGGCGGTCACGCTCGGACGCGACACCGAGCGCAGTCAGGTGGAAGTGACCTCGGGCCTCGCGCCGGGCGACACCATCGTCGTGCAAGGAGCCGAATTGCTGCGCGCGGCCGCGACGTCGTCATAGCGGCGCATGGCTTCCATCGTTCAGTTGCTCCTCCGCTATCGCGCCCTGATGATGGTGGTGCTCGGCGCGTGGCTCGTCGCAGGGCTCTACGCCCTGGTACGGTTGGATATCGAAGCGTACCCCGACCCGTCGCCTCCGCTGGTCGAGTTCATCACGCAGAACCCCTCGTGGTCGGCCGAGGAGATGGAGCGGCAAGTCACCGTGCCGGTCGAGACGCAGCTGTTCGGCATTCCGGGCCTCGAGTACACGCGATCCGTCAGTCTGTTTGGACTGAGCGACGTCAAACTGTATTTCGATTACGGCACCGACTATTTCACCGATCGCCAGGAAGCCTTGAATCGCATGCAGCTCGTGAGCCTGCCCAACGGCCTGGTCCCGCAGCTCTCGCCCTGGTCGACCGTTGGCGAGATCTACCGCTATCGGCTCGACGGGCCGGGGTACTCGCTGAACGAGCTCAAGGCCGTCGCGGATTGGTACGTGCGTCGTGAGATCAAGCAGGTGCCTGGAATCATCGACGTCACGACCTTCGGCGGCACGACGCGCCAGTATCAGGCGGAGATCGACCCGCGGAAGTTGCTCGCCTACAACGTCACGCTGCCCCAGGTGCTCAATGCCGTGAGCGCCGGCAACGCCAATGTCGGCGGGAACTACCTGACCCTCGGCACACAGAGCGTCAACGTGCGCGGCGTGGGATTGCTACAGACGCTCGACGATATGAAGCAGGTGGTCCTCGCCGAGCGGCGGGGAGTGCCGGTCTTTCTGAAAGACGTGGCGGATGTTCACGAAGGGTACCAGCCCCGCTTGGGTCGCGTGGGGATGGATGGCAACGACGATGTCGTCAAAGGGACCGTCTTGTTACAGCGGGGCGAACAGTCGCTGCCGGCGCTTCGCCTGCTGCGTCAGCGAGTGGCGGCCCTCAACAACGGGTTGCTCCCGCCCGGATTGCAGGTGCACTCGATCTACGACCGCACGGACCTGATCCGGGTGACCACGCGGACCGTGCAGCATCTCGTGATTCTGGGACTCGTCTTTGTCACGGGGCTGCTGCTGGTGTTTCTGGGTGACGTGAGGGTTTCCCTCATCGTCGCGCTCACGATTCCCGTTTCGATTCTGTTCGCCTTCGGCATCATGGTTTCGACCGGGAATTCGGCCAACCTGATCTCGATCGGCGCGATCGACTTCGGCATTCTGGTGGAGGGGGCGGTCGTGGTCGTCGAGGACATCCATCGCCGGTTGTCGGGGCGACGGTCCGGCGAGGCGGTGTTCGACGTCATCGCGGCGGCCACCGCGGACGCCGCCAAACCCGTGTTGTTTTCGACGGTCGTCATCCTGGTGGCATTTCTGCCGCTCTTCACCATGCGCGGCGTGCCCGGGAAGATCTTCGCGCCGATGTCCCTGACGTACGGTTTCGCGTTGATCGGCGCATTGCTGTTCGCCCTCCTGTTCGCGCCGGTCCTGGCGTCATGGACAGCCACGAACCCCGGCAAGGAACCGCGGGAGACCAGGGTGGCCGGCTGGTTCCACCGCGCGTATCGGCGGCTCCTGCCACAAGTGCTCGCGAGGCGCAACGTGGTGCTGGGAGTGTCGGGCGCGACGCTCATCGTCACGGCGCTCTCGACAAAACTCGTGGGCGGGCAGTTCATGCCGAAACTCGAAGAGGGCGATCTGTGGGTGCGCGCGACGCTGCCAGTCGACGCGTCGCTGGAATCGGCGTCGAGCCTCGCGAACGAGATGCGCCACATCCTCCTTGGCTTCCCCGCGGTCACGCACGTCGTGTCCCAAGTTGGGCGACCCGATGACGGCACGGACGTGGTCACGTTCAATAACATCGAGTTCCACGTGCAGCTGTCGCCCGCGGGGCAGTGGCCGAGCGGGCTCAGCAAGCCGGAGCTGATCCGCCGGATGAACGCGAAGTTGAGCCAATTCCCGGGTATCGCCTTTGGTTTCTCCCAGAACATCGAGGACAACGTCGAAGAAGCGATGTCGGGCGTGAAGGGCGAGAATTCACTCAAGCTCTTCGGTGAAGATATCGACGTGCTGGCGCAGCGGGCGGCCGAGATCCGAGACACCATGGCGCATGTGCCCGGCGTCCAGGACCTCGCGATCTTCCAGGAAACGGGACAGCCCGCGCTGGTGATCTCGGTTGACCGTCCAGCGAGCGCTCGCTATGGGATGGCCGCTGCGGACGTCAACGCCGCCGTGCAGGCTGCCGTGGGCGGCCAGACCGCCACGCAGATCCTGTTGGGCGACCGCCGCTTCGATTTTGTGATCCGCTACGATCCCGCGGATCGCCTGACCCCGGAAGCCATCCGTAACATTCTGCTGCCCACGCCAGAGGGCGGTCGGGTACCGCTCGGGCAGATCGCGCGGGTGGAACTGCGGGGGGGCGCGTTCATGATCTACCGCGAGAACGGGCAACGGTATATCCCCATCAAGTTCAGCGTCCGAGGACGCGACTTGGCGTCAACCATGAAAGACGCACAGGCGCGACTGGCGACGTCGATTCAGCTGCCGCCGGGATACCACTACGAATGGGCTGGAGAGTACGAAAGCCTGCAGAAAGAGCAGCGACGGTTAGCCGTCGTCATTCCAGTCAGCCTGCTCATCATTCTGGGACTGCTGTACACGCTGTTCAACTCTTGGCGCGATGCCTTGATCGTTCTTGCCGCGTTACCGTTCGGGGCGATCGGCGGCGTGCTGGCGCTTCTGGTTACGGGGACGCCCTTCAGCATCTCCGCCGCCGTCGGGTTCACGTCGGCGCTCGGCGTGGGGACGCTGGGTGGTTGCGTGTTTCTGTCGGGCATTCGGCGGGTGGGGCGCCGCGCCGCGGAGGGGCGCTCGCATGACCATGCTGCCGAGCCGGGAGAAGCCTCGGGACCTGTGGCCGTGATTTCGCAGGGGGCCATGCTCGAGCTGCGGCCGATCTTGATGGCGTGCCTCGCCGCTGGGTTGGGGCTGCTCCCGGCGGCGGTGTCGACGGGGATCGGTGCTCAGGCGCAGCAGCCGCTCGCCCGCGTGGTGGTGGGTGCGATGGTCACAACCGCCCTCGCAATCCTGCTGCTCATCCCGATCTTCGCCACTTTCGACCACGTCCGCGGTCAGTAGCGCGGGTGGGCCGTCCTAGCCACTATTAACCACTGTGTGTGTCTGTAGGGTTGAATGGCTGTGCGACTGTGCGTCTAATAGTGTTCGCTTGTACACTAGTGTTGCATCGGGGCGTAGCGCAGCCCGGTAGCGCGTCTGGTTTGGGAAGAGCTACACCGGACGGGAGTTTCGCTAAGTCGGCGAATCTGTAGCGGAGTCAGCGAAAGGTCGCGCACTCGGGAATCGGGTTCGCGACCTTTTTCGCCCCCATTCTTGCACATATCTTTGCACAGTTTGCAACTGGTGCGTACCAGTTGCTCGGGTGCGCACGACCGTTTTCGCCCCCCTTCCTTCAAGAGCGGTATCACTACCGCTCACTCCCATCGGCTCGGACACTTCGCCGCGTTCACTCCGACTAGCTCGCGTTCACTTGTAAGCACTCGGTCTGAGCAGGACCCGCGATTTGACGCGCGGTTCACATCCGGCTCTTGGCCATTCACGGCGCCTGCAGCTGCCACTTGGGAGTCGCCGCGCCGATGAGCGCGCCAACCACTGTGCCACCCACGAGAAGAGCTAGGCCTGTGATCGCACCGGTAAAATTCCTTATGTCACGGGCTTCGCCGTTGGGGCCTCCAGAGGTGGCGAGCACGGCGCCGAGAAATACCAGGCCCGGCGCGGCGCCGATCAGAGCTCCCTTTCCCGCGTGAGTGCCGCGCTTTACCCAGAGCGAGTCCACGCTCGGAACCGGAATATCGATCACCGACCCGTCAGTGCGCACCGTAACGAGACTCGGCGACGTGGTGACCACTGACCCTTCGACGAATTCCCTTTCCCAGGTGATGATCCGCACCCGTTGGTCGGCCCCAAGCCGGGCGAGCGCCCGACCCGCGCGCTGCGCGGGGCTGAGCGTATCGGGCTCCTGTGCGGCGAGCGCTGTAGTGAGAGCGACTAAGCCCGCAACGAAGACGGCGCGATGGAGCATCTGCATATCGGTCTCGTGGGAATGTGTCGACAGGATGATCGGGGGGGGGCTCAAGGGAACTTCAAGACCCCCTACGGGCGGTGTTTGGCGCGGACCGGAACCCACCATGCACCTGGCGCGTGACGTGAGCGGTCGCCGGCGGGGCCCGAGGACGACCTGTGAACCGTCCGATCTGGGTCGTGTTAGTTCCCGTCGCCGCGGAAGTGATCGAAGACCCGCTGCATGTCTGCATGGAAGCGACGGAAACCAACTATGGTGAACACGTCTTCGCCCTTCCATACCGGCTTGGAGGATCGGAGGTTCTCGGGAAAGAACGAGTGCGCCAACCCGTTGCGCAGTACGTTCAGACTCTCGATGTCCTTCGCGATTGCTTTCGGGATCTCCTGGATGGCTTTGCCGAAGCGGAGCTTCTCCAGCAGCGAGAGAGATTCAACAACGTAGTGATTGAACAACCGGAATCGTTTGGTCTTCCACAGCTCGGGAAACGAACGTTTCCGACTGAAGAAGAAGCGGCAGATCCGGTTCGCGAGAAACTCGTCGATGAGCGTGTAGGAGACGACCACTTGGCCCCGCACCAGCTTGTTCCGCATCAAGAGGAGGTACGTCGTGCGCGACTCCGGAGGATAGTCCTCGATCTGCTCGTAATTAAGGAGCATCAGTTCACGCATCTCGTCGAGTTCCGCAACGAGCGCTCGCTGTTGCTTGGTCAGGGCCATGGTGGCGGCGCAGGCCGAGCTCCCGAGACGAGGAGGGCCGGGCAATGCGTTAAAACGCGTTGTCCGGCCTCAACCTCCACCTGCCCGCCTCCTACCAGCGCATCCCCTTGGCGACACTCGCCCCTGGCTCCGTGATCACGCGCCAGCCCGCGGCGGTCATCGCGCGCTCGTCTATCCAAAAATTCATGTCGAAGCGCTTGAGAGTCTCCAAGCTCTCCTGATTGCGCCGCCAGAACGACGCTCGGTCCTCCTCCACCCATTCCCGCCACAGTTCGTAGACGGTCTGCGTGTAGCGGCCATTCGTCGGAGACCACTCGCCGAGTCGACGGAGCGTAAGCCAGCCAAGGACGGTGTCGCCGAGTCGCGGCCGGCGTGCGGAGATCACGAGGATCCTCATGGCGAGGTCACGCAATGCCGGATCGCCCTCGAGCGCACGCCAGCACCGATC
>DATEGE010000059.1:0-15947 GCA_035280265.1 Gemmatimonadales bacterium
TTCAATTCTCTCGGCCTCGCGCCCGAGCTGATTCGGGCTGTTGCCGACGAGGGCTATGAGCAGCCCACCCCGATCCAACAGGAGGCGATTCCCCTCGCTCTTGCGGGGCGGGATCTCATCGGATCGGCGCAGACCGGCACCGGCAAGACCGCCGCGTTCATGTTGCCGATCCTGCAGCGCCTGTCGCAGAGCGGCGCGAGCGGCGTGCTGCGTGCGCTCATCCTGGTGCCCACGCGCGAGCTCGCCGAACAGGTGCTCCAGAGCGCCCGGGCCTACGGGCGGCATCTCGATGTGAGTGCGGTGGCGATCTACGGGGGCGTCGGCATGGAGCCCCAGACCCGGGCGCTGGCGCGCGGCGTGGACATCGTGGTCGCCACGCCCGGCCGCCTGCTCGACCACATGGAGCGCGGCCACGTCGACTTCTCACGGCTCGAGGTGCTGGTACTGGACGAGGCCGACCGCATGCTCGATATGGGCTTCGCGCCCGACGTCCGGCGCATCTTGCGCGCGCTCCCGGAGCGACGCCAGACGATGCTGTTCTCCGCGACCGTGTCGCTCGAAGTGGACGCGCTCGCGCGGCAGGCGCTCGATGGCCACGCGTCGGTCGAGATCGGGCGCCGCGCCACGCCGGCGGAAGGGATCGAGCACGTGGTGGTGGCGGTGGACAAGCTCCAGAAACGGGGCGTCCTCGCCAAGATCCTCCGAGCCAAGCCGGAGGGCCAGACGCTGGTGTTCACCCGCACGAAGTACGGCGCCGACAAGCTGGTGACGTTCCTGCGGCGCGAAGGCATTCCGGCCCACGCCATCCACGGCGACAAGGCGCAGAGCCACCGGACCCGCACGCTCGAGGCGTTCCGCAGCGGGGCGGCGGACGTGCTGGTGGCCACCGACATCGCGGCGCGAGGCATCGATGTGGACGGGATCCGCATGGTCGTGAACTTCGACGTGCCGCACGATCCGGAGGTGTACGTGCACCGCGTGGGCCGCACGGCACGCGCCGGCGCGCGGGGGTTGGCGCTCACGTTGCTCTCGCCCGATGAATGGCTGCTGATGGGTGATATCGAGAAGCTGGTCGGTCAGACCTTCCCGCGGGAAATCATCCCTGGTTTTGAGCCATCGGTGCCGCCGCTGCAGCCGAAGCCGCGAGACCCTACTCCGATCCGCCCTATGAGATCAGTGCGGGGTCGGGCAGGGGCGCCCCGACGTCGTTAGCTTAGACAACCGTCGCGGAAAGGCGTCGCGGTAAGTCGTCAACGAAGACCGTTGACGTCTTTTCGCGACGTCTGTTTGCAACGTCCTTCCGTGACGCCCTCAGCTTCTTGTTTCGATCGGCAGGTAGTCGCGTTTCGCAGAGCCCGTGTACACCTGCATCGGCCGGGCGATCTTCTGCTCCTTGTCGAGCAGCATCTCCTGCCACTGCGCCAGCCAGCCGGGCGTTCGGCCGATCGCGAACAAGACGGGAAACATGTCGAGCGGGAACTTCATCGCCTCATAGATGATCCCCGAGTAGAAATCCACGTTGGGGTAGAGGCGGCGCTTGACGAAGTACTCCTCCTGCAGGGCGATCCGCTCCAGCTCGACCGCGATGTCGATGAGCGGGTTCTTTCCCGTGACCGCGAAGACCTCCTCGGCGACCCGTTTGATGATCTGGGCGCGGGGGTCGTAGTTCTTGTAGATGCGGTGACCGAAGCCGAACAGCCGGAACTCCCCGCGCTTCACGCGGTCGAGGTACGCGGGGATGTGCGCCTTCGAGCCGATTTCCCGCAGCATCCGCAGCACTTCTTCGTTCGCGCCGCCGTGCAGCGGCCCGTACAGCGCCGCGGCGGCCGCGGCCATCGCCGAATAGGGGTCGGCGTGCGATGAGCCGACGCCCCGGATGGTGCTCGTCGAGCAGTTCTGCTCGTGGTCGGCGTGCAGAATGAACAGCACATCGAGGGCTCGCTCGAGCGTCTTGTTCGGCGCGTACTTCACCTCGGTCGCTTTGAACATCATGTTCAGAAAATTCCCGGCGTACGACAGATCGTTGTCCGGATACGCGTACGGCATGCCGACCGAGTGGCGGTACGCGAAGGCCGCGAGCGTCGGGGTCTTGGCGATCAGGCGGTAGATCTGGTTGCGGCGCGACGACTCGTCCGCGATGTGCTTGGCCTCAGGGTAGAAGGTCGAGAGCGCGGCCACGGTGCTGACGAACATCCCCATCGGGTGCGCGTCGTGATGGAACCCGTCGATGAATTTCTTGATGCTTTCGTGGACGATCGTGTGATGGGTGACCCCATGCACCCAGGTCTCGAGCTGGGCGGCAGTGGGCAGCTCCCCGTTGAGCAGCAGGTAGGCCGTCTCGAGGAACGTACTCCGCTCCGCCAGCTGCTCGATCGGGTAGCCGCGATAGCGCAGGATCCCCTGGTCGCCGTCGATGAAGGTGATGGCGCTGCGGCACGCCGCCGTGTTGAGAAACCCCGGATCGTACGTCGCCAGACCGGGCTGGTCGTCGGCGACCTTGATCTGCCGCAAATCCACGGCGCGAATCGTGCCGTCCTGGATGGGGATCTCGTACTGCTTGCCAGTCCGGTTGTCGGTGACGGACAAGGTGCTCTTCGGCACGCGGGGTCCTGGGAATTGGCTCGGGAAAGATAATCACGACTGGCGGTAGTGGTCGGTAAGGGTGGGTAGGTGACCCATTACCGACTGTAACGACCGTTACCGACCTCTGCCGTCCTCATGTATCTTCTCAGTCCATGTCTCCCGCCGCATCCAAGGCCCCTGCGCTCTACCCGACGCGCGTGGCGGCTGGCGCCCTGTTGGGCCAGCAGCTCGCGGCTCGCGGTTACCTCGGCTGCCTGCTGCTCGGCATCACCCCCGAGGGCGTCGAGATCGCCGCCAACGCCGCGAAGGCGATGGGCGCGCAGTTCGACGTCCTCGTGGCGGCCTTCATCAAGCTCGGGTCCAACCTCGCCCCGATCGGCGCGATCGCCGAAGCCGCGGACTCGGAGATGGACCCCGATTTCCAGCCGGCCGGCTCACTGCTCGACAAGCTCACGAGCGCGATCGACGAGTCGCGGGCCCGGGTGAGCCAGGATCTGATCCTGTACCGCACCCAGCGGCCGGTGAAGACCCTCAATGGCCGGATCGCGGTGATTATCGACGGCCAGGTCGTCTATCCGTGGAAGGTGCTGGCGGCGGCGAAAGTGGCGGACCAGCTGGGGGCCAAGCAGACCGTGATCGCGACGCCCGTGGCGACCCAGGCGGCCGCCGATCGCATCACGGGCCGGCGCTACGAGTTCCTGTGCCCGACGATCGTCATGGAAGCGCAAGGCCATCCCGCGCCGTACGGCGACATGGCGGGCGATACGCCGGAGCGGCTACGGTCGATCATGATTGCGCATCAGGCGGCGTGACGGTCGGACAGTCGGACGGTCGGACGGTTAGGCGCCTAACGGTCAGACGGTCCCACTGTCCGGCAGGTCCACCATCCCCCGCTCCAGCCACCGATGCTCCCCGGCGAGCGTCTCCTGCGCCACCCGGTACGCCTTCGTGTCTGGATTGCGCCACAGCTCGCCGAACTTGCCCTTGACGCGCGCCCGGGCCTGACGGCAGAACAGGTCGGCGATTTCCACCGCCCGCCGGCCGGCGGCGGGGTCGGTGCGCACCAGCCACTGCGCGCGCGCGCAGGCCGCGGCCATCGCGAACAGCTCCGCGCCCACGTCCACCAGACGGAACAACACCGCCTGGCGGTACTCGAGCTTGGGCCCGAAGCGCACCATGGCGTGGAACACGCTGCGCGCCAACCGTCGCGCGGACCGCTCGACGTAACGCAGGTGTCGGGCCAGGGGACCGAACCGGCCGTACTTCGGCCAAAAGCCCCAGCCCAGCCAGCGTGACGGGTACCACCAGCTGTAGAAGAGCCCGGCGCGCACGAGCCCGCGCAACCGCGCCCCCAGGCTCTTTCCGGGCAAGACCACGTCGCCCGCCACCTGGAGATGCTTGTCCACCGCTTCGCGGGCGATGAACAGGTGCATGATCTCGCTCGATCCCTCGAAGATCAGATTGATCCGGAAGTCGCGCATGATGCGCTCGACCGGCACCGGCTTCTCGCCCCGGGCGCGCAGCGAGTCAGCGGTCTCGTAGCCGCGACCCCCGCGGATCTGCACCGTGTCGTCGATGATGCGCCAACCGGCCTCGGAGTTGTAGAGCTTCGCGATCGCCGCCTCGAGCCGGATGTCGTAGCCGCCGCGGTCCGCCATCGCGCCGCACAGCTCGGCGACCGCCTCCATGGCGAAAGTGTTGGCGGCCATGGCGCCGATCTTCTGCGCGACCGCGTCATGCTTCCCGATCGGCCGGCCCCACTGCACTCGCTCGCCCGCCCACTGGCGTGAGATCTCGAGACAGCGTTTTCCCGCGGCCACCGAGGAGATCGGGAGCGTGAGACGCCCCGTGTTGAGCGTCGTCAGCGCGAGCTTCAGCCCCTTGCCCTCGCCCCACAGCACGTTCTCCTTGGGGACGCGCACGTTCTTGAATGAAATGACGCCGTTGTAGATCGCCTTGAGGCCCATGAAGTGACAGCGGTGCTCCACGGTGACGCCGGGGCACGCCGTCTCCACGATGAACGCGGTGATTTGCCGTTTTTCCTTACCGTTCACGACTTTGGACGGCGTGCGCGCCATGACGACCATCAGCTCGGCCTTCGTGCCGTTGGTGCACCACAGCTTTTCACCGTTCAGGATCCAGGCCGCCCCGTCGTCGCTCGGGACCGCGGCGGTCTCCATCGCCGCGGGGTCGGAGCCGACCCCGGGCTCGGTGAGCGCGAATGCCGAGATGGCGCCCTTCGCGAGACGCGGGAAGTACGCCTGCTTTTGGGCATCCGTGCCGAACATCTTGAGCGGCTGCGGCACGCCGATCGACTGGTGCGCCGACAGCAGCGCGGTGACCGATCCATCGATCGACGATACCAGCTCGATCGCCTTCATATAGGAGAGCTGGGATAGGCCCAACCCGCCGTATTCGCGCGGAATCTTGATGCCGAACGCCCCCAGCTCGCGCAGACCCGCGATCACGTCGGCGGGGATCTCGCCCTCGCGGTCGATCTTGTCCGAGTCCACTCGCTCGCGTAGGAAGCGCTCGAGCCGCTCGAGGAAGGGCTGCGCCCGCCGCACCTCCTCGGGATCCTGCTCGGGGTAGGGGTGGATGAGGTCGAGGCGGAGCACGCCGAGGAACAGGTCGCGGACGAAGCTCGGCGCGGCCCATTCTTGCTCGCGCGCCGCTTCGGCGACTTCGCGGGCTTCGGCCGCGCTGACTTTCCGCTCGGGAGACGGGGGGGCAGTAGCGGTCGTGGCCATGAGTCCAATCTAGCTGGTATGCCTTGACATCGGGACCGTCACGGGGAGATTCGCCTCGCCCACGAGAAAGGGGGAATTGCGATGCGCCGGCTGCCCGAACTGTGCGTGATGCTCGTCCTCATGATGATCGGCCCGGCGGACGCACAGCGCCAGCCCCAAGCTCCCGCGCCCGTCCTAATCAAGGCCGGCCGGCTGATCGACGGTCGCGCCGACGCGGCACAGGCGGGGATGGGCATTCTGGTCGAGGGCGAGCGGATCAAGGCCGTCGGCCCGCTCGCGCAGGTGCAGGCGCAGGCAAAGGGGGCGCGCGTGATCGACCTGTCGCAAATGACGGTGCTCCCCGGGCTCATCGACACGCACACCCATCTGCTGCTGCAGGGCGACCCCACGGCTCAGTCCTACAACGACCAGCTGCTGTACGAGTCGACGGCGTACCGCGCCATCCTCGCCGCCCGCAACGCGCGCATCGCGCTCGAGCACGGGTTCACCGCCATCCGCGACCTGGAGACCGAAGGCGCGATGTACGCCGATGTGGACGTGAAGCGCGCGGTGGACCGCGGGGAGATTCCCGGGCCGCGCATCTTCGCCTCCACGCGTGCCATGGCGCCCACCGGGATGTATCCGATCGTCTCCGACAATTGGGAGCTCGAGCTGCCGCACGGCGTGCAGCCGGTGGATGGGGTGGAGGGCGCGCGCCTGGCGGTGCGCCAACAGGTGGCGCACGGCGCTGACTGGATCAAGTACTACTCGGATCGCCGCTACTACTTCACGCCGGATTCGGTGCTGCGGAGCTGGGTGAACTTCACCGATGAGGAGGCGCGGGCGATCGTGGACGAGGCCCACCGCGTCGGCCGGCCGGTGGCTGCCCACGCGATCGGCGCCGACGGGATCGCGGCGGCGCTCCGCGCCGGCGTCAACTCCATCGAGCATGGCGACGGGCTGACCGATTCGCTGATCGACGTCCTCGCGTCCAAGGGCGTGTACTGGGTGCCGACGGTGACCGTGGCGCAGTACGTCGCCGGGCCGCGCGGGGGACCGTGGGCGCCGATGGTGGAGCACCAGCGCCGCGCCTTCGGCCGGGCGCTCAAGAGAGGCGTTCGGATCGCGTTAGGAACGGATGTCGGCGGGTTCCCCTGGACCGAGATCAACGAGGCGAAGGAGTTTGCGTATTACGTGCAATACGGTATGACCCCGATGCAGGCCATCAAGGCAGGCACTTCCGTGGCCGCCGACCTCCTGTCGCAGCGGGACCTGGGCGTCGTGGCTCCCGGCGCTTACGCGGACCTCGTTGCGGTCGCCGGCGACCCGCTGAAAGACATCGCGGAGCTCGAGCGGGTGCGGTTCGTGATGAAGGGCGGAGTGACTTATGTTTCGCCATAGTGCGGCGCGCGCTCGGAACTAGCTTCGCGTTGTGGATCTGCGCCGCCGGTTCGGCCGCCGGACAGTTTACCCCGGCCGGCACCGGCGGCGTCGCGGCGTTGGCCGGCACCGTCCAGCAGCTCGGCGCCAACAAACGCATCCTCATGATCGGCGCCCACCCCGACGACGAATACTCCGACCTCGTCGCCTTGTTCGCGCGGGGCATGGGCGCGCAGGTCGCCTACCTGTCGCTCAGTCGGGGCGAGGGTGGTCAGAATCTCATCGGTCCCGAGCTCGGTCCTGAGCTCGGGATCATTCGGACGGAGGAGCTCCTCGCCGCCCGGCGCATCGATGGCGCCCGCCAGTTTTTCGCGCGCGCGTACGACTTTGGCTACTCGAAAACCATCGACGAGGCGCTGCGCTTCTGGCCGCGCGATTCGCTGCTCGCCGACGTCCTCGATGTGATCCGTCGATTCCGGCCGCAGATCATCGTGTCGGTCTTCTCGGGCACGCCGCGGGACGGGCACGGCCAGCATCAGGTGGCGGGCGTGCTCGCGCGGCAGGCGTTCGAGCTGCTGCGCGATTCCAGCTGGGGGCCGGTGAAGCTGTATCGCTCGCTGTACGTCGACACTGCCGCGGCCACCCTGCGGCTCGACGCGGGCCGACTCGATCCGATGGAAGGTCGGTCCTACCATCAGATCGCCATGGCGGGCCGTAGCCAGCACCGCTCGCAGGATCAGGGGCAGCTCGAGCGGCCGGGGCCGAGCGTCGCCCGGCTGGCGTTCATCGAATGGCGCGATCGGAAACGCGGGACAACTGACGGAGACGGCCTGTTCGCTGGGGTCGACACCCTGCTCCCGGGCAAGGACCACTACGCGGCGTTAGTGGATTCCGCCCGCATGCAGCTCAACGCGACCCGGCCCGAGGGAATCGTCCCGCTGTTGGGGCGGGCGCTCCGTGAGCTGGGCGGCGCCGACTCCGCTCAGCAAGCGACGCTGTCGGAGGCGCTGGCCGCGGCTGCCGGAGTGGTAGTGGATGGCGTGGCCGACGACGGCATGGTGATCCCAGGTGAGCGGCTCCAGGTCGAGGCGACCGTGTGGAACGGGGGGGGGGCGCAGCGGTCACGCTCGATGAGGTGGCGCTGAGCGCGCCAGCGGGCTGGAGGGTCGAGCGGCTCGACCCCACGGCCTCGCCCGTCGCGCCCGGCAGCGTCGCGACGCGCCACTTTGCCGCCACGGTGGCATCCGACGCGCCGCGCTCGCAGCCGTATTTTCTGCGCCGGCCGCTCATCGGCGCGCTGTATGACTGGAGCGGCATTCCCGCGTCGTGGCGGAGCCTTCCGTTCGAGCCCTCGCCGGTCCAGCTGACCGCGCGACTCACGATCGCCGGCCAAGCGGTGACGCTGTCTCGTGAGGTGGTGTACCGCTACCGCGACGAGGAGATCGGCGAGGTGCGGCGCCCGCTGTTCGTCACCCGGCCGTTCGATGTGACGGTGACACCCGACTTGGTCGTCTGGCCGGTCGATGGTTCCGGGGCGGGCCCGCGCCACTTCACCGTCACCGTAACGAATCGCACGCGCGGTGCGGCAGTTGCGCAGGTGACGCTGGCCCCGCCCACTGGTTGGCCCTCGCTCCCGGCCGAGTCGCTCTCGTTTCAGCGAGAAGACGAATCGAAGAGCCTAAGTGTTGCGTTGACCCTCCCCAAGAGCGCGAAGCCGGGCGTGTATCGTCTTACAGCTGCGGCGCTCGCGGGCGGTGGCCGGAGCGAGGGCGCGCTCGCGATCATCGACTACCCACACATCCGTCCGCGGGGCATCGCGCGCGGTTCCTCGAGCGAGATCCGCGCGGCGCGCATCGCCCTGCCCACCCTCACGCGCGTCGGCTACGTGCGGGGGGCGTCCGATCGCGTCCCCGAGGCGGTCCAGGCGGTCGGGGTTCCCGTCGAGCTGCTGGGTCCCGATACGCTGGCGCGGGGCGATCTCAGCCGCTACGACGCGATCGTGATCGGCAGCCGCGCGTACGAAACCGAGCCCGCGCTGGTCGCGAACAACGGGCGGCTGCTCGATTATGTACGCGCGGGCGGCCTCGTGATCGTCCAGTATCAGCAGTACCCCTTCGTGAATGGCGGCTTCGCTCCCTACCGGTTCTCGATCGCGCGGCCGCACGATCGAGTGACCGACGAGACCGCGCCCGTGACGCCGCTCGACGCTACCAGTCCGGTGCTGCACGTCCCCAACGAGATCGGGCCCGACGACTGGAAGGGATGGGTCCAGGAGCGCGGCCTCTACTTCGCGCACGAGTGGGATTCCACCTACACGCCGGTGATCGAGATGCACGACCCCGGCGAGCCGGGTCTGCGGGGAGGGCTGCTGGTGGCTACCGTGGGGAAGGGCCGGTACGTGTACACCGGGCTGAGCTTTTTCCGCCAGTTGCCCGCTGGTGTCCCAGGCGCGTATCGGCTGTTTGCGAACTTGCTTGCACTGGGGAAGAAATAGAACGCGGAACGTGGAACGCGGAGCAAGGAACCGACAGGCGGGCTGGGGTTCCGCGTTCCGACTTCCGCGTTTCGCGTTCACGCCTTGAGAGCGCTCAGTGCCAGACCGACGGCGACGACCGTAACCGCTCCGATCACGTTATGCCACAGCCACGAGACCGACGGCGCCGCGAAGTTCACCGCCCCTACGGCGGCCATCCCGGCGATCAGACCGAGGAACGCTCCGGTCGCCCGCGCCCGTGGGATCATGGCCAGGAGAAAGACGCCGAGGATGGAGCCATAAAAGAACGACCCGAAGCGGTTCACGACCACGATCAGGGAGCCGAGCGTCGCGGCGAACGTTGCCACCCCGCAGGCGAACAGGCCCCAGCATCCGGTGGCGACCTTCGACACCAGGAGGTAGTGCGCGTCGGGCGCCTCGGGCCGGATCCAGCGCCGGTAGAAGTCGATCACGCTGACCGTGGCCAGCGAATTCAGTTCGGCGGCGATACTGGACATCGCGGCAGCCAGCACCGCGGCGACGAAGATTCCGGCGAGGCCCACGGGCAAGAAGTGCAGTACGTAATACGGCATCACGTAGTTCACGTCCCGCGCGCTCGTTCCGGTCACGCGGCGCGCCAATGCCAGCGCCTGTTCTCGCAGCGCGCCCACGTCCGCCTGGCGGGCCTTGAACGCTTGCAACGAGGCGATCGACGCCTTGCCGTCTCCCCATGCGCGCGCGGCCGCCACGGCGTGCGCCGCGGTCTCGCGCGCCTGGAGCGCGGTGCGGTACTGTGCGTCGAGGACGGCGTACATCGCGGGCTCCGCCATACGAACGGCTCGCTCTTCGTCGGGGTTGAACAGCAGCGGTGGTCTCTGGAATACGAAGAAGACGAACACCAGGACGCCCATGAGGAGCACCAGTGCCTGGAGCGGAATCTTCCAGTAGGCGCTCATCAAGAGCGAGCTCCGTGCCTCATCCGCCGATTTGGCGGTGATGTAGCGCTGCACCTGGCTCTGGTCGGTGCCGAAATACGACAGCATGAGGAACGTGCCGCCGATCAGGCCGGACCAGAACGTGTAGTCGTTGGTCACATCGAAGGAGAAATCGAAGGCCCGGAGCCGGCCTGCCGCGCCCGCCAGGGCCAGCGCGTGGTCGGGTGCCACCGGGAGCTGCACCAGCAGGGTCACCAGCACCGCGATCAGGGCGAAGACGATGAGCCCCATCTGCTTCACGTCCACCCAGGTGACCGCCTGCACCCCACCGATCATGGTGTAGATCACGGTCGGAACGCCCATCATGGCCACCGACCCCAACAGGCTCCATCCGAAGATGGCCGAGAACACCACGGCCGGCGCGGCGATGATGGTCCCGCAGGACAGGCCCCGCGCCACCAGAAAAAGGAAGCTGGTCAGGGAGCGCGTTCGCGCGTCGAACCGCCGCTCCAGGTACTCGTAGGCGGTGAACACCTTGGCTCCGTGGAGGAACGGAACCAGGGTCACCCCCAGGAGAACCATGGCCAGGGGGAGGCCGAAGTAGAACTGCACAAAGCGCAGGCCGTCCGTCGCCCCCTGGCCGGTCGTGCCGATCATGGTGACCGCAGAGAGCTGCGTGGCCATGACCGAGAGGCCCACCGCCCACCACGGCAGGCTTCGGTTGGCGAGAAAATAGCCCTCGATCTCCCGAGTGCCCCGGGATCGGCGCACGCCGTCCACCAGCACGTACACGAGGTAGACGGCGATGATGGCCCAATCTAGCGCGCGCACGACCGGGCGATCATCTGGTGTAGCGGGTCTGGAGCAGCCAGAGGAGCAGCAGCGTCGCCACCTCCACCGCCAGCACGCGAATCAGGGTCCGGCGAAACAGCCTGGGGACGGCGTCGCGTGATGGGGTGTCGGACATGGAAGGTGGCAGGAAGATTACAGGAGGATATCCGGGGAGACCAGGTCATGAAACCCGAGCCTCAGCAATGAAGCGAATGTCGGTCCTGATGGCCGTCGCCTTCGTGGACATGATCGGGCTCACGCTGGTCCTGCCGCTGCTGGCGTTGTATGCCATTCGTCTGCACGCCAGTCCCACCACCGTAGGTCTGCTGACGGCGTCGTTTCCGGTCGCGCAGCTGCTCGCCTCACCGGTCTGGGGGCGCGTGTCCGACCAGTACGGCCGTCGGCCGGCGCTCCTGGTCGGCCTCACGGCGTCTGCGGTGGCGTACGTGATCTTCGGCCTCGCGAGCTCGCTCTGGCTCTTGTTCGTCTCCCGGTTCGTGCAAGGCCTCGGCGGCGGGACGACCGGAGTGGCGCAGGCCTACGTGGCCGACACCATGGCTCCGCACGAACGGGCCAAGGCGCTCGGATGGCTGTCCGCCGCCACCAGTCTCGGCGTGGTGATCGGGCCCGCGATTGGATCGTTCGCCGCGCGCTTCGGAGAGTCAGCCCCCGGTTTGGTTGCGGCCGGGCTGTGCCTGTGCAATCTGGTATTCGCGTGGAGATGGCTGCCGGAGTCCCGCGTCTTTACGACCCACGTCACCACCGCGAGCGGCCGCTACGTCCCGACCCCCGCGCCCCGGCCGGTGCGCGAAGCGGTGTGGGACGTGATCCGCCACCCCAGCCGCCCGGCCGCTCACCTCATCTGGATATACGCCGTCGCGATGCTGGCGTACAACTCCGCTCCCGCGGTCTTCACGCTGTATCTGAATTGGCGGTTCGGAATCGGCGTCACCAACATCTGGTGGTTCTTCACGGTGTTCGGCGGCGTGGGCGTGCTGATGCGTGCGTTTGTGGTGGGCCCGGTCAACGACCGTTTGGGCGAGGTGCGTACCATGCGGCTCGGCGCGGTGCTCTATGCCCTGGGGTACGCGCTCATTCCGTTCGCGCCTTCGGTGCCTGTCTTCCTTGTGCTCCAAGTGCTGCTCCCGCTCGGCACGGCGCTGCTATTCCCTGCCAACTCGGCGCTCGTGAGTCACCGGACCAGTCGTCACGAATTCGGATTGATGATGGGCGTGCAGCAGGCGCTGCGCGGGGTCGCCAGCGTGCTGGGCCCGATCTGGGCCGGCCTCGCCTATCAGTACCTCGGTCCTCGCGTCCCGTTCTTCGCGTGTGCCGTCATCATCGCGTGCGCGCTCCTGATCGCTACGCGGGTCCGGACCGAAGCGCCCGTGGCCGCTACGGCATGACATCCAAGTAGAGTACTTTTGTCGACATGATACGAACGCTCCTGACGCTCGTGGCGGGGCTCGCGCTCCCCCCGGGTCCCGCTCCCAGGCCCCGCCTCCTCCTGGTGATCACGGTGGACCAGCTGCGACCTGACTACCTGGATCGCTACCGCCCGCAGCTCGTGGGCGGATTCGCGATGCTCTTGAAACGCGGCGCGGCGTTCACCGAAGCGTACCAGGATCACGCGGTCACCGAGACGGCGCCGGGCCACGCGACGATTCTGTCGGGACGGTGGCCGGCCCACTCCGGCATCATGAGCAACATCTCCGGAGTGCTGGACTCGGCAGCCCCGCTCATCGGCGGGGGCGGCCCCGGCGCTTCGCCGGCGCGGTTTCGGGGCACGACCCTGTTTGATTGGCTCAAGGCTGCGGAGCCGGGGGCGCGCGCGCTGTCGGTGTCCCGCAAAGACCGCGGAGCGATTCTGCCGATCGGTCGCTCGAAGCAATCCGTTTACTGGTATCAGTCTGGCTACTTCACGACCAGTCGGTATTACGCCGACACGCTTCCCCTGTGGGTGCGGGCGTTCAACGCGCGGCGGGCGCCGTTCCGCGCGGCGGGCACGAGTTGGGACTTGCTGCTGCCTGCCGCCGACTATCCCGAGGTCGACAGCGCGCCGTACGAGAACGGCGGCACCAATGTCACGTTCCCTCACCGGCTCCCCACCGACAGTGCCGAGGCCGCCTTCGCCCTCCCTGGCGTCCCGAGCATGGACTCGCTCACCCTCGCCTTCGCGCTCGAGGGCGTGCGGGCGTTGCAGCTCGGCAGCCGCGGGGCGATGGACCTGCTCGCGGTGAGCCTATCGGCCACGGACGCGGTGGGTCATGCCTTTGGCCCCGATTCCCGTGAGATCCACGATCAGGTGGTGCGACTCGATCGCTACTTGGGGTGGTTCCTGCAGCAGCTCTTCGTGCGCTACGGCAAGGACAACGTGTTGGTCGTGCTCACCGCCGATCACGGGGTTACACCGTTCCCCGAGCGCTCGCGTGCGCTGGGCCGCGCCGGTGCCGTGCGGGTCAACCCGGATGGGGTGATCGCCAGCGTGAACGCCGGGCTCGACCAACGCGCCGGTGGCGCCGACTGGCTCGAGTTCGAGACCGGGATGGTCCGGCTCCCGGGTCGCGCGCAGCTGACTGCTCAGGGTGTGAACGTGGACAGCGTGATGGCGGACGTGGCGACGCGGTTGCGGGCGCTGCCGGGAGTCGCCCGCGTGGACCGGCCCGCCGACTTGGCCGCGGGCGACACGACCGACGTGGTCGTACGCCGCTGGCTGCATCAGGTGTCGCCCGACGGCGGCGTGGAACTGGTTGCGACACTCACGCCTCTTTCGATTTGGAGCCCGGGGAACAGTCTCATCGCGATGCACGGGCAGCCGAGCGATCTGGACGCCCACGTGCCCCTGATCCTGTGGGGAGAGGGAATTCGGCGCGGCACGTACGGCCGGCGGGTGAACACGGTCGACATCGCGCCGACGCTGGCGCGGTTGCTCGCGCTGACCCCGGCCGAGCCGCTCGACGGACGCATTCTGACCGAAGCCCTCGAAGGGCAGCGCTGATGGCGCACGCGAAGCTCACGGCCGATCAGGTTCGAAGGATCGAGGAGATCCAAGAGTTCCAACGGACCGCGGATTATCTGAAGCGCCTCGTTACCGAGCTGGATTCGAATCGGGCAGGGCACACGCGCGTGATTCAGGAGCTGAGCGAGAAGATCGTCAAGGAGGCGTCGCAAATGCGGCAGCGTTCGCTCACCGCCAACATCGGAACGATCGCCGACGTGGCGGGCACCATGTCGGTGATGGCCGGCCGCGGGGGCGGGATCAACATGAAGATCCGTGCGCTCAACGATGCCGTGAACAGCCTCCAGATGCAGCTCGATGCCGCCTTGAAGCACGCCATGACCCCCCAGGAGCCCAAGAAGCCGAGCTAGCGGTGCCCGCGATTCGCTGCACCGGTCTCGTCAAGCGGTACGCCGACGTCGTCGCCGTCGCGGGGCTCGAGCTCACCGTGAACGACCGGGAATGCTTCGGGTTACTGGGGCCGAACGGCGCCGGCAAGACCACCACCATCGAGATCCTCGAGGGACTCACCACGCCCGACACTGGGGACGTGGAAGTGCTCGGGAGGCGCTGGACCGCTGGCGCCGCCGAAGCGCGCGCGTTGCGGGAGCGTCTGGGCATCCAGCTGCAGGAGACGCAGCTCGCCGACAAGCTCACCGTGGAGGAGACGGTGCGGCTGTTCCGGAGCTTCTATCGGGCGTCGCACTCCGTCGACGAAGTGCTCGCCCTCGTCGAGCTCGAGGAGAAGCGCAAGGCCTGGGTGGGGAAGTTGTCGGGGGGGCAGAAGCAGCGGCTGGCGGTTGCGTGCGCGCTGGTCTCCCGGCCCGAGCTGTTGTTCCTCGACGAGCCCACCACCGGGCTCGACCCCCAGTCGCGTCGCCAGCTGTGGGAAGTGATCGGGCGATTCCGGGCGGGCGGCGGCACGGTGCTGCTCACGACGCACTACATGGAGGAAGCGGAGCGGTTATGCGACCGCGTGGCGATCATGGACCACGGCCGCATCATCGCCTTGGGAACGCCGCGCTCGTTGATCGCGTCGCTCGGGGCCGAGCACGTGGTGGAATTCGCGCTGACCGATGGCGCGGCGCGAGCGCCGGGCGCCGACGAGCTGGCGAGTCTGCCGGGCGTGCGCGCCGTGCGGCCGGGCGTCGATCGCACCGCGCTCACCGTCGCCGAGGTCCATCGCGCGGTCCCGGCCTTGCTAGCGCTGCTGGAGCGGCGTGGCGCCGAGCTGTCGCTGCTCGCCACGCATCACGCTACGCTGGAAGACGTCTTCGTCTCGCTCACCGGGAGACAGCTGCGCGATGCGTGATCATCCCCTGGTGCAGCTGACGCTGGCGCGCATGCGCGAATTCTACCGCGAGCCCGAGGCGATCTTCTGGGTGTTCGGCTTCCCGATCGTACTTGCCTTCGCGCTCGGCATCGCCTTCCGCAATCGCGGGCCTGGAGAGCTGCGCGTGGCGGTTCTGCGCGGTCCGGGCGACAGCGCCGTGGCCGCCGCGCTGACGAGCGCACCCGGCCTCCGGGCCGCCCCGCTGGACTCCGCTGCGGCACGACTGCAGCTGCGCACCGGGCGCGTGGCGCTGCTCGTGGTCCCCGGCGATCCGCTCGTCTACCGCTACGACTCCACTCGCACCGAGAGCCGCCTCGCCCGTCTCGAGGTGGACGAGGCCATCCAGCGGGCCCGCGGTCGCGCCGATCCGGCCCGGGTGGCCGACGAACGGGTTACCGAGCCCGGCGCGCGCTACATCGACTTCCTTATCCCCGGTCTGCTCGGCATGAATCTCATGGGCAGCGGGCTCTGGGGCGTCGGCTTCTCGGTCGTCCAGGCCCGCACAAGGAAGCTGCTCAAGCGCTACATGGCGACGCCGATGCGGCGTGGCCACTACCTGCTGTCCTATGTGCTGTCGCGGCTGCTGTTCCTGTTCGTCGAGGTGGGCGCGCTGGTGGGGTTCGCGTGGTGGATGTTCCACGTCGGCGTGCGCGGCTCCGTGGCCGGGCTTGCGGCCATCACCGTC
>DATEGE010000060.1:0-20176 GCA_035280265.1 Gemmatimonadales bacterium
CGCTCGCCGCGTTGCCGGCAGGCGCCGCCCGCGGCCTGTTCACGGACCTGCTGCGGCGGGCGGCGGCGGTCACGGCAGCGGCGGACCGGCTCGACCAGCTCGTGATCGCGGCGTGCGATGCGGTGCGCGATCTCGCGGCCCTCGAGCAGCATCTCGCCGCGTTCGACGCACGGCGCGACCGCCTGGCGGACCCACCCCCAGGTTGGCTGGACGCGCTGAGCCGTTGCGAGCGCGGTCGCGACCTCCTGACGCAACGGCTGCTCGAGGCCAGTGCCGCGCTGAGCAGCTGGCAGGCAGGAGCGGTACAGGCGGACGGGACGGAGACGCTCGCGGAGCTGGCGCGCGACTTGGGTGAGGAAGGCCGCCGCCAGGAGGCGGCGGCCCGGGAGGTCGCTGAGCTGCTCGCCTAACGCTGTGTCTTGCTCAGATTGCGCAGCCGTGCTCGGGCGCCAACCACTCACCACCCCACTCGAGCGCGACGACATTGTCGGGCCGATTGAGGTCCGCGAGCGGGAGGTTGGTCGTGAACCACTGGTCGGCCGACACCAGGCAGTATAGGGCCTCCGGCTTCACCCCGGCGCGCTCGAGCAGTAAGGACACCGAGACCCCTTCGAACGTGTTGCCGAAGCGGCTCCACCGGGTCACGCAGTGGATGTCGCACTCGACGGTCTTCCGCGGCAGCGCGAGCAACTCGTCGTACGTGAGCATGAACGGGCGGTCGACGAGGCCCAGCACCTGGAATGTCCATGTGCCGGTGTCGACGCGCGGGACGTCGCCGTAATGGAGCACGGGCCACTTCGTCGTCAGGACCTGGCCGGGTGGAAGACGGTTATTCGTGACGGGCATCGCGATCCGGCGTCAGGAGGAGGAGATGAGCCGTCTCGCGCTCCACGCGGGCGCGGGAGAATACTAGTGGGAAGTATCCGCCCTCCGACCAAAACGGCACCAGGTCGCCGTAGTATGGACTTCCGGGTTGCCCCGATTGGCCCGGTACACTCGTGGCGACGGAGTTGTCCCAGTCGGCGAAGTCGAGGATCTCGCGGTAGGACGCGCCGTACTGCTGGAGATAGTCGGGCCCACCGGTGGCATTGACGGTATTGGCGTCGCCTCCCCGAGGGACCGGTGGTAGGTCGAACGCCGCGGCGATGGGGTGCCGGAAGCCGGCCTGGTGTACGGCGCCCCAGCGCCAACGGGAGCGGTCAGGGCCCAGGCGGCGCTCGACGTCGCTGACCGCGTCGTCCCACGCGGCCAGGATGAGCGTGTCGGCCGCGGCGGCGGCCAGCTGGATCAGCCGCGGCAGCGGCAACGGCACGGAGCCGACCTGGGAGTCGGCTCGCGTCCGGAGCACGTGGCGCTTGAGCTCGTCCAGCCACACCTCGTACAGCAGTGGCGCAATCTGGTCGCGAGCCATGACGTTGTTCCATGATCGCAGGGGCTCGAGGTCGGCGCCGTGGGGGGGCGTGCTGACCTTGCGGGCAGCTACCAGCAATCTCGGGACGAGCTCCGAAGCGGGGATCGAGTACTCGTCGTGCTGCAACCGCTCGAGATCTGCCACCGTGATAGCGGTGCTGCCGCGCAGCACCTCGGTGATGCGCTGAGCGCGATAGGGAGGCGCCCACTCATAGCTCAGCGGATGCAGGTACCCGGGCGGGAGGATGTTGTTGTTCGCCGTCACGATCATGCCGCCTGGCGGGTTGTACGCCCGGGGGAGCTCGTCCACGCTTAGGAACCCCTGCCACTCGAACCGGCCGTCCCCTGGGACTGGCAGCAATCCCGACCAGCTCCGCACCGGCATGAGTCCCGCGGCGATCCACCCGATGTTGCCGTCCACATCCGCGTAGACGAGGTTCTCGGTCGGCAATTTCCAGCGGGCGGCCGCGGATAGGAAACCCGGCCAATCGGTGGCGCGGTCGACCGCGAGCTGCGCCAGGTAACCGGCCGTGCCTGGCTCGCTTCCCACGAATCGGATGACGAAGGCACGGCCGCGAGCGCTGTCCTCGGCGACGATCGGCCCGTGCTCCGTGAACTCGAGCCGGATCGCTTGGGGCGCCGTGCCGCGCACCCGGATCGTGTCGCTGATGGTCTTGATCGGTCGCCACGTTCCGTTTGTCAGATAACACCGTCCGCCTGACCGCGGGCACCGCCCCAGTTGCTCGACGTACACATCCTGCTGATCCATCCCCACGATCGTGAAGCCGAACCCGATGCGGTCGTTGTGCCCGGCCGCCACGCCGGGAAGGGCGGGCTCGCCGGCTCCGATCACGTTCCACCCGGGGCCGACGAGATGTGTCAGATAACGCAGCGATGGTACGCTGATCGCGCGATGCGGGTCGTTGGCAAGCAGCGGCTTTCCGGTCGCCGTTCGCGTGCCGCTCAGCACCCAGTCGTTCGACCCCTCGATCCGGCTATACTGCACGCCGCCGTACGCCTCGTCGGCGGCGCCCAGGGCGATGTTGCCCAGCTCCAGACCGGACACCGGGTCGAGCTTGCGAACGGGATCGGTCGGCCACAGTTCCTCCGTACGGTCCACCCCGAGGTGCTTCACCAACCGCGCGCGCGTCACCTCGTCGAGCGCATTACCGGTCATCGACAGGGCGGCCATTCGTTGGAGCGGCACCTCATAGCTCCACCGCTCGGGAGCGGCGTCGAGCAGGGTAAACTCTATCGGGGGGCGGGTTCGCACCCGGGCGATGTAGGCGTTGACCCCGTCGACGAAGGCATGCCCGATGTCGCGGGCATCGGGCGCGTAGCTCGCCCATTCGCGGTCCATGTCACCGCGGTACTTGAGGAGCCGCGCGAAGCGGTCGCGCGCCACGGCCGACGGACCGAGCACTTCCGCCAGCCGTCCCTCCCCAATCCGGCGCCACATCTCCATCTGCCAGAGGCGATCCTGAGCGGCGACGTAGCCTTGCGCGAAGAACAGATCGTGCCGCGTCTTGGCGTAGATGTGCGGCACGCCCCACCGGTCCCGCCGCACCTCGACGGTGCTGTCCAGGCCTGCGACGCGCGCCGCGCCGTCGAGCTGCGTGAGGCGTGCCCGCGCGGAGTCGAGCGATGCCGCTGGCGCGTGCTGCTGCGCCGCGACCGCCAGGGGGAGCAGGACGAGCAGGACGGCCCGAGTCACTCCGACGCCGACCCGGCGTTAGCCGTGCCGCTCCGGGCCGTGACGGCGAACGCGTGCTCGAAGCCGCGCATCACCGCCGCGACGGCCGCATCCCACAGCTCCCCGCTCCCCGCTCCCCGCTCCCTGCTCCCTGCTCCCTGCTCCCTCTCCACCGATGTCATCTCCACTCCCGGAATCCCACAGGGCACGATCCGCTCGAACTGCGACAGGTCCGTGGTGACGTTCAACGCGAACCCGTGCCAGGTGACCCACTGCTTCACGTGCACGCCGATGCTCGCGATCTTGCGACCCCGCGTCCACACACCGGTGTAGCCCGGATTCCGCTCCGCCGCAATGCCGAGCTCGGCGAGCGCCACGATGAGCGCCGCCTCCAGCGTGCGCAGGTACCAGTGCAGGTCGGGCTTGTGAGCCGTGAGATCGAAAATCGGATAGCCCACGAGCTGCCCAGGACCATGGAAGGTGACGTCGCCGCCGCGCTCGATCTCGACGACCTCCATGCCTTGGGGGCTCAGCACGTGGTTGCCGCGAGCGGTGCGCCCCAACGTCACCACCGGGGGATGCTCGAGCAGCAGGAGCACGTCGTGCTCGCGGCGTCCAGCCATGCGTTCGCGCGCGAGCGTGCGTTGCCACTCCAGCGCGTCGCGATAAGGCACCACCCCCGCCTCGATGACCTCCAGCACCTTTCCGCTCACGGCCCGCCTTCCGCCTTCTTTTGCTCGACACTCGCCCCCCCGAGCGCCCAACGGCTCGCTCGCAAACCGAGCACCAGGCTCGCGACCGCGAGGACCACGAGACCGAGGAATCGCAGGTAATGCCAGAAGGGGACGGCCAGGATGGCAATGAGGAGCGTGCCGAACACTGCCAACACCGTGATCACGCCGCGCTGCCACAGATTCTCGAGCGCCTGGCTCCGGCGCCACCCGAACGTGGCCGCCAGCGCGATGGCGATCAGTCCAAAGACGAACGGATCGATGTCCGAGACGCCTTCGCCGTAGCGGCCGATTTCGACCCGCTGCACCAGCCGGATGACGAGGAGCATCACGCTGATGCACGCGCCGCCCAGCCCCGCGCCGGTCCCGAGTGCGCCGAGGCCGATGGCGACTGGATCCTTGGCCGGGTGGGGCGCGCCGCCGGTCACATGTCGATCACTCGGCCGAGGGAGTCGAGCGCGGCCTGGGCCACCGCTTCCGACATCGTGGGGTGCGCGTGGATCGCCAGCTCGACTTCCTCCACCGTGTATTCGTTCTCGCGCGCCACCGCCAGCTCGTGGATCAGCTCAGAGGCGGGCGTGCCCACGATGTGGGCGCCAAGGATCTCCCCGTACTTCTTGTCGCGCAGGATCTTCACGAACCCCTCGGTCTCGCCCGTCCCGCGGGCCCGACCGTTGGCCGAGAACGGAAACCGGCCGGCGACGTAGTCGAGCTTGCGCTCCTTGCACTGATCTTCCGTCAGACCGATGCTCGCCACCTCGGGGTGACAGTAGGTCACGCTCGGCACGTTGTCGTACTTGATGGGGTGGGACTTCTGGCCCGCGATTCGCTCGGTGACGTAGACTCCCTCGCGCATTCCTTTGTGGGCGAGCATCGGAGGACCGGCCACGTCGCCGATGGCGTAGTAGCCGGGAGCCGTCGTTTGCAGATTCTGATCGACCTTGATGAAGCCGCGGTCGGTCACTTGCACACCGCACTCCGCCAACCCGATGCCTTCCGTGTTGACCGCACGGCCCGCCGCCATCAACACCGTCGCGACCTCGATCTTCTCCGCGCCGTTGGCTTCCACCTCGAGGGTAACTTTGTCCTTCCCGACCGTGCCCTTCCTGACCTGGGCGGCGGCGATCACCTCGATCCCCCGCTTCTTGTAGCTCCTCGCGAGCGTGTCGGATGCTTCAGCGTCCTCGAACGGCAGGATGCGGGGCAGCGCCTCGAGCAGCGTGATCTTGGTGCCGAAGGCGTGAAAGATGCCAGCGAACTCCATCCCCACGGCCCCCGCCCCGATGATCGCCATCGACGCCGGCGCCCGCTCGAGGAACAGCGCTTCGTCGGACGAGATCACCGTCGTCTTGTTGATGTCGAGGCCGATTTGCGGTAGGCCCTTCACGCGCGAGCCGGTCGCGATGAGGACGGCCTGCTTCGCCTCATACACGTCGCCGCCGACTTTCACCTTGCGCCCGGGCTGGAGCACGCCGGTGCCTTTGACGACCGTTACCTTGTTCTTCTTCATCAGGAACTCGACGCCCTTCGAGTTCTGATCACTCACCTTGCGAGACCGCTGCATCGCGACGCCGTAGTCGGTCTTGACGGCGCCGGCCTCGACTCCGAACTCCTTCGCTTCCTTCAGGAGTGACGCGATGTAGGCCGAGTGTAGCAGCGCCTTGGTGGGAATGCAGCCGATGTTGACGCACACGCCGCCGAGTTTCTCCTTCTCGATCACGGCCGTGGTCATGCCGAGCTGGGCGGAGCGAATGGCCGCGACGTAGCCAGCGGGGCCCCCCCCCAGAATGATGACGTCAAATTGACTGGCCAATGTCCCCCTCCCCAAGTGCGGAATGCGGAGTGTGGAATGCGGAATAGAAGGGCCGGCGTCGAGGCGTGACCTTGGGGTTCGAACTCGGCACGGAGATTCCGCACTCCGCGCTCCGCATTCCACATTTCATAACAGCATCGCCAGCGGGTTTTCGAGCATCTGCTTCAGGGTCTTCAAGAACGCCGCTCCCGTCGCTCCGTCGATCACGCGGTGGTCGCAGCTCATCGTGATCCGCAGCCGCCGCCGCGCCGTCAGCTGGCCGTCCATGACCACCGGCTTCTGAACGATCGATCCGATCGCGATGATCCCGGCTTCCGGTGGATTGATCACCGCCGTGAACTCGTCGATGTCGAACATGCCGAGGTTCGAGACGGAGAACGTCGCTCCCGTGTACTCGCTCGGCTGCAGCCGCCGGTTGCGCGCCCGGTCGGCGAGCTCCTTCGCCTCGCGGCCGATCTCCGCGAGCAGCTTGCGATCGGCGTCGCGAATCACGGGCGTGATGAGGCCGTCCTCCACCGCCACCGCCATCCCGATGTGGACCTCGTTCCAGTAGCGGATGTGGTCGTCCTGGAACCACGCGTTGCAGGCGCGGTGCTTGAGGAGTGCGAGCGCGGTCGCCTTGATGATCACATCGTTGAAGGAAACCTTCCCCTGATCGCCCAGCTGCTTGTTGAGGGCGTCGCGCGCTTCAGCGGCGCGCTCCATGTCCACATCGGTGGTGAGGAAGAAGTGGGGGATGGGGCCGAGCGACGTCGCTAGCCGCTTCGCGATGGTCTTGCGGATCTGCGTGAGGGGGACGTCTTCGTACGCCCCCCCTCCGGGCATCGCGGCCGGGGACCGGGGAGTGGGGAGTGGTATCGCCCGCTCGGGTGCCGCCGCCCCGCTCGGCGCGGCTGCAGGTCGCGCGGCCTCGAGGTCCCGCTTCACGACTCGGCCCCCCGGGCCCGAGCCCGTGAGAACCTTCAGGTCCACTCCCTGTTCCCGCGCAATGCGGCGGGCAAGGGGCGATGCCCTGACCCGCGTGGCATCTGGCGGCGTCAGGACTGACGCGACGGCGCCTGAGGGCGACGGAGCAGCGTTTGCCGGAGATGAGGCCGGTGGCGAAGGCGCGGATGCCGGCCCGCCCCCGGGACCGCGAGTAGGCGTCGGCCCCGTGACCGCCTCGCCTGGCGCGGCGATCACGGCGACCACCGTCCCCACCGGCACCGTCTGGCCTTCCGTCGCCGCCACCTGTCGCAGCACGCCATCGGCGCGCGCCACCAAATCCATCACGGCCTTGTCGGTTTCGACCTCAGCGAGCGTCTCGCCCGTCCGCACCGCGTCGCCCTCCCGCTTGTGCCACTTCACGACGCGTCCCTCTTCCATCGTGGGCGAGAGCGCTTCCATGAAAACGCTGGTCGCCACGGTCAGTCGAGGTACAGCACGCGTCGCGCGGCGGCGACGACCCGCTCGGGACTGGGCTTCGCCAGCCGCTCGAGCTGTTTGTTGTAGGGCATCGGGACATCGGCCTGGGTGACGCGCAGGACCGGGGCGTCGAGCTGGTCGAACGCGTCACGTTGGATCACGTCCACCACCTGCGCCCCGAGCCCCACGTGCGGCCACCCCTCCTCCACTACCACCGCCCGATTCGTGTGCGCAACCGAGGCGAGGATCGCCGCCTCGTCCAGCGGGCGCAACGAGCGGAGGTCGAGCACCTCCGCCGAGACGCCGTCGCGCTCGGCCAACTGCTCGGCGGCCTTGAGCGACACCGCTACGGACTTGGAGTAACACACGATCGTCACGTCGTTGCCCGGTCGCTTCACATCGGCGCGTCCGATCGGCACGAGATGCTCGCCCTCCGGCACCTCGCCCTTCACGTTGTAGAGCATCTCGCCTTCGAGCACGATCACCGGGTTGTTGTCCCGGATTGCGGCCTTGAGCAGGCCCTTCGCATCCGCGGGCGTGGCCGGCGCGACCACTTTGAGGCCCGGGATGTGCGAGAGCCACGACTCCCACGCCTGCGAGTGCTGCGCCGCGAGCTGCAAGGCCGCGCCGTTGGGGCCCCGAAACACGATCGGGATCGGCACCTGGCCGCCCGACTCGTACAGGATTTTCGCGGCCGAGTTCACGATTTGATCGAGCGCCAGCACCGCGAAGTTCCACGTCATGAACTCGATCACCGGACGGAGGCCCGCCATCGCGGCTCCCACGCCGATCCCTGCGAACCCCAGCTCCGCGATGGGCGTGTCGACGACGCGCATCGCGCCGAACTCCTCGAGCAGGCCGCGGCTCACCTTGTAGGCGCCTTGGTACACCCCGACCTCCTCGCCCATGAGGAACACGTTGGGATCGCGCTGCATCTCCTCGCGCAGCGCCTGGTTCAGGGCGTCACGATACGTGAGGGTCGCCATCAGTCTGCCAGCACGTGGCTGGTCAGCTCGGTGGGATCGGGGTCCGGGCTCTGGTCGGCGAAGCGCACGGCTGCCTCCACTTCGGCGCGGACTGCGGCGTCGAGGGCATCGAGCGCGGCCTGGTCGAGCACCCCATCGTCTTTGAGCTTCGTCGACAGGTGGAGGATGGGGTCGCGCTTGCGCTGCTCTTCGACTTCTTCCTTGGTCCGGTACACGCCGTGCAGCGGATCGGACATCGAATGCCCCATGTAGCGGTACGTCCGCACTTCCAGCAGCGTGGGGTGACCGCCTTTCCGCGCCCGCTCGGCGGCGCGCCGCGTGGCGTCGTAGACCGCCAGCGCGTCCATGCCATTCACGAGCTCGGCCGCCATGTCGTAGCTGCAGGCGTGCTCCACGACGTCGGTGACCGCCGCCACCCGCTCGAACGCCGTCCCCATGCCATAGCGGTTGTTCTCGCAGCAGAAGATGACCGGGAGCTTGTAGACCGAGGCCATGTTGAGCGCCTCGTGGAACGCGCCGATGTTGACCGCCGCCTCGCCGAAGTAACAGAGGCACAGCTGGTCGTCGCCCTTGTACCGGATCGCGAACCCGATCCCGGCGGCGAGCGGGATATGACCGCCGACGATCCCATGGCCGCCGAGAAAGCGTCGCTCGGCGTCGAACAGGTGCATCGAGCCGCCCTTGCCCTTGGAGCACCCCGTCGCCTTGCCGAAGAGCTCCGCCATCACCGCGTTGGCCGGGACACCGCGGGCGAGCGCCTGACCGTGCTCCCGGTACGAGGAGATCACGTAGTCGTCGGCGCGCAGCGCGGCGAGCGAGCCCACCGCCACGGCTTCCTGGCCGATGTAGAGATGACAGAACCCACCGATCTTGCCGAGCGCGTACGCTTCGGCGGCCTTCTCCTCGAAGTGGCGGATCAGCAGCATCTGGCGCAGCATTCGCTGCTCCAGCTCCGATTGCGCGGTCCGGTTGGGGCTTTGGGCGGTGGCGGTCGTCATGGCGGGGAGCGAAGGGGAAGCGCCGGCTACACGGTCGCGGTCGCCCGCTCGACCTGCTCCCACGCGTGATAGCTCGACCGCACCAGCGGTCCCGCCTCCACGTGGCGGTACCCCATCTCCAGACCCCGCCGCCGCAGCTCGGCGAATTCATCGGGGGTGTAGTAGCGCGCGATCGGCAAATGGCGGCTCGACGGGCGCAGGTATTGACCGAGCGTCAGGATGTCCACGCCTTGCGCCCTGAGGTCTCGCATCGCGACGAGCAACTCGTCCCACTCTTCCCCGAGTCCGCAGATGATCCCGGATTTGGTGAGCAGGGTGGTGTTCATCTGTTTGGCGCGCCGCAGCAGCTCGAGCGCGCGCGGATAGCGACCCCCCGGGCGGGCCAGGCGGTACAGTCGTTCGATCGTCTCGAGATTGTGATTGAGGATGTCCGGTTGTGCGTCCACCACGATGCGCAGGGCCCGCTCGCTCCCCTTGAAGTCCGGGATCAGCAGCTCGACCGAGGTCTCCGGGGTGCGGCTCCGGATTTCGGCGACCGCGGCGGCGAACAGCTCGGCGCCGCCGTTCGGCAGGTCGTCGCGGTCGACGCTGGTGATCACTACGTGCCGCAACCCCATGCGCTCCACCGCGGCTGCGAGGCGGACGGGCTCCTGCAGATCGAGCGTCGACGGCGTGCCGTGAGCCACGGCGCAGTAGGCGCAGTTCCGAGTGCACGTGTCGCCCAGGATCATGAAGGTGGCGGCGCGATGCTCCCAGCACTCCCCGATATTCGGGCAGTGCGCCTCTTCGCACACGGTGTGCAGCTCGAGCTCCCGCATCAGCTGCTTCAGCTCCCGATAGTTCGCCCCGCCGGGGGCAGGCACCTTGAGCCAGGCGGGTTTGCGGGTGGCAAGCTGGATGAGGGACGTGGCCATTGAGGATTCGGAAGATAGCGGACACCGGGGGGTGGCAAAAGACCGAATTTCAACTGGATGGTTGACCGCCTCCCGGGCGTCCCCGCTCCTTGAGTCGTCGCAGCTCGTCTTCCAGCTCGGTCGTCGTCGAGAGTAGGCCATCCGCGATGTCCGCGATTTCCTCGGCGTCTTTCCACTGGCGCTCTAACTCTTCCACTTCCAGGCGCTCATCGACCGCCATTTCCAGAGCGAGTCGCCGCTCGGGCGCGAGGCTCCGCAGCGTGAGCTCGCGGCGCGCCACGTCGCGAATCAGTTGATCAGGTCCCCCGACGCCCTCCACCAGCCGCGCGGCGTCTTCGACGCGCTGCCGCCCTGCGCGGGCGATCGCCATGTAGGTGAGCCCCTGGCGCAACGCGACTTGCGCGTCACGACCCACGAGCATGGCTCCCTCGGAATGGCACACCGGGCAGCTGAGCAGCAGCGCTAGGTCGCCCTGTGCTTGACCCACCACGCGGGCGTGGGGCACATGTCTCGCCCGCAGCTCGAGCACGGCACCGCAGCGCTCGCAGATCGGAGTCTCGCCGAGGGTCACCCGCCGTCGGCCCACCATGCGGGTGTACAGCCCCCGCGCGAAATTCGGGATGTTCCATACGAACACGCCGAGGGAGCCGCCCGCGGTCACGTTGACCGCCACGGCGAGACCGACGGCCGCGACCGTGACCGGCACGACGAACTTGAGCTGCTCGCGCCGGCGCGCTTTCAGACGCTCACCGTAGCGCCAAGTGGCGAACTCGAGACGTCGCGGCTTTCCTACACGAACCAAGTCGTACGACTGCCACCGGATCAGCGCGACCTGCTCGGTGGCGGCGGCCACCCGACCCGCGGGGGCGGCGCGCGCCAGCGCCTCGACCTTCTCCAGCCGGTCCTCTAAGGGGGCGAGGTTCCAGCGCGAGCAGCGCGGACAGATCACCCAGAGGCGGCCCTTCCATTCGTCGAACGCCAGCCGGCGGCCGACGCCGAGCCCCGAGGGCCCGCCGTCGCCGTCGAGAGTGCCGTTACAGAAAGCGCAGGTGCGATACATAGAACAGGGAGCAGGGAGCCGGGAGCCGGGAGCAGGCCGGCTCCCTGCTCACCGCCCCTCTCTAATGAAATCTACCTACGTGGAGGGGCGAGATATCGACGTCGGATTCTCCCTTGGTGAGAAGGTCGGCAATGATCTCCGCGGTCAACGCCGCCAGCAGGATGCCGCTCCGTCCGTGGCCGGTGGCGTACCACAGCCGCTCCACTTCCGGATCGGGCCCGAGGATGGGACGGCCGTCCGGAGTCGCGGGGCGGAGGCCGGCCCACATGCGCCGGACCGGCTGCGTCAGCAGTGAGGGCAGGAGGCGGACCGCGCCGCGGAAGATCTGCGCGAGTCCTTCGTTCGTGACGCGCGCGTCGTACCCCGCGCGCTCCATGGTGCTGCCGATCACCGCTTCCCCACCTCGGGCGAGGACGTAGCCGTGATCGTGATACAGGATTGCCGGTCTGCTGCCGTCCGGCCATACGGTCCCAGCCATCTGCCCGCGCAGGGGCTCGACGGGCAGAGACCGCGGGAGTCCATGCAGCTCCGGGGACCACACCCCGGCGGCGACGACGGCATGCTCGACCGCGGTGGTGCCGCGCGCCGTCACGACGCCACTGACTCGGTGCTCGGTGAGCGCCAGCCGTTCGACTTTTTCGGCATGCAGCGTGGCGCCGAGGCGGCGCGCGTCGGCGAGGCAGGCGCGGGTCAGGGCTTGGGGATCCACGGCGCCGTCCTCCGGGGCGAACAGTGCGCCCTCGCAGTCGGGCGCAGCCCCGGGCCACCGCTCTCGCACCTCATCGCGTTCGAGCCAGTCGCAGCGGAGCCCGGCTTGACGTTGGTGGGCTACCTCGTCCTTGAGACGATTCGCCTCCGGCTCGTCGAAGGCGAACACGGCGATCCCCGCGCGCCAAAAGCCGATGTCGATGCCGGTGGCCTCTTGCAGGGCGGGGGCGAGCGGCTCGTACAGATCGCGAGCGCGCACCGACAGCGCGACCAGGGCCTCGTCGCCGGGCTCGACCTGCGCGGCCAGCATGCCGGCCGAGGCGGGGGATGCCGCGGCGGGGTCGGGGCCGGGCTCGAAGATCGCGACCTCCAGACCGCGCTGGGCCGCCGCTCGGGCACACGCCGCGCCCACGGCGCCCCCCCCGACGACCGCCACCTCGACGGCGTTCACCGGTTGCGGCCTCCCCCCTCCCGAAACTCGCTGCTACATTCCGTCGTATGGCCCCCCCGTCGGGGTCTCACGGAGGTATACCCCATGTTCCGCAGTGTCTTCGGCTTTGCCATCTTCGCCGTGCTGGCGTGGCTGGGCCTCAAGCTCGTGTTCACCGTACTCGGCGGCCTGATCGGCCTCGCGATGACGGTGCTGTGGCTCGCCGCGATCGGTTTCATCTTCTATCTCGTGCTTCGGGTCATCAGTCCGAGCACCGCGGACAAGGTCCGCGAGATGATCAAGGGCCGACCGACGGGATCGGCGGACGCGTAGGGCCGCGGACGCCCTTACGCACCATCGAGCTCGCGCAGTACTGCCCAGGCCAGGAGCGGAATCAGGATCTCGTGGTGACCGGTGAGCTGTATGCCACGGCCCTTCCCGCTGCCTAGCGTGGGTCGCTCGACCACATTGACGCGCGTGCGGTAGTGGCGCTGCATATCACAGTCGCAGGCGGTGAACCCGATCGGCCGTCCTTCATTGAGATTGCGTGCCACCGTGAGCGCCTTGAGGAACACTTCGGGCATCACGACGGCGCTGCCGAGGTTCAGGACGACTCCACCGTCGTGCAGCGCGGGTAGCGATCCGGCGAGCCGCTTGAAGTCGCGGTAGCTCGTGGCCCCGAGGGCGGCGCCGTCCGTCGTCGGGTGCTGATGGATGATGTCGGCGCCGACGGTCGCATGCACGGTGACGGGCACGGCGCGCTCGGCGGCGCCGAGCAGGAGGGAAGCTTGCGGTGCCGCCAGTCGGGGGCGCCGCGCCAGGTAATCGACGAGTGCCTCCCCCATGCCCTTGCCGCCCCGCGCGCCTTCCGCGATCGCGGCATTCATCTCGCGGCCCGTTTCCTCCGCCATGCCGAAGCTGCCATCCGCTAGCCCTGCGGCGACGTCCTCACTCGTCCCGCCGTACGCCGCCAGCTCGAAGTCGTGGATCGCGGCGCTGCCGTTCAAGGCGAGATGAGTGACCACGCCGCGCCTTAGCAGCTCCCGCAGCAACGGGCCCAACCCCACCTTGATCACATGCCCGCCGAGCATCACCACCACCCCGCGGCGACCGGCGGCGCGCGCCACGTGATGGGCGAGCTCGCGGAGGTCCCTGGCGGCAAGCACGTTTGGCAGGGAGCTCAAAAAAGCGTCGAAGCTGTGATCGCCGCCCGGCGGATGGGCGAGGACGGAGGGGTCGACTTTGTTGGGGCGCTGCGCGATGGGGACGGTTTTGAGCCGCGACACGTCCGCCTCGCGGTACTCGGTCATGGATGAGCTCGACTCGAGTCGGATGGTTGCTGCTGCGCCACCCCGATCTCCTTGAGCTTGAGCGTCACCTGGCCGAATGAAAAGTTGGACTGCAGCCCGATCATGACCCGCAAACTATCATCGGAAAGCCACATACGCGCGTCGGCCTTCTCGGCGAAGATGCCGCCACCGTTGGGAATGCGCGGCCGGACGACGATCGTGTTCCACTTGCGCCCGGCGGCGCCCACACGCTCCCGTTTGAGGACTTCGACGATCACCGGATTACGCTCGGGACGGAAGTAGCGGTTGTATGCGTAGCGCTTGCCGACCTCGAGCGGCACCGTGCGAATCCAGTAGAGAAAGGCCGCGTCGTCGAGCGGATCGGCTACGGTCGCGAGTGTCGTATCCCGGCCGGCCTCGCGGTAGAACCCCGAATCGGGATAGATGTCGAACCTGCGCTCCCAGGACTTCCCTTTTTCCTCGGTCTGGTTCAGGAACCGGCGGGAGTGGAAGTCGCGGCGCCCGACCCACGATTCGAGATTCTGGTGGATGTGGTACCAGAGCGCGCCGCCGTCGATCAGGAACACGAAATGCACCGTCTCCACGCCGCGGACCGTGTCGATGCCGGCGACCTGCATGGTCGCGGTGCCGACGCTAAAGGGGCCGTAGCGGGCGCCATAGACCAGCCGCTCACCGACCGCGAACGGGACGGCAGCCGGAGGAGGGGAAAGGGGAGACGGAGGGGGCACCGTGCCGGCCGTGGCGGCGGGAGCGTGATCGGATGCCGCGGAATCGCGTCGAGCCGAATCGGCGCGCGCGCTGTCCGACTGTGCTCGCAGGGTCATGGCGACGAGCAACAGCGCGGTCGCCGTCCGTGCGACGCGGGCGGCTCGGATGACGGGACGGGCCTGCCACGCAGCGAGCAGCTGCCGCCACGGCTTCACCCGCGACGGTCGCTGCACCAGATCGTAGCGCGCCGCCGCCGGTACCGCATCGACCCGGCGGGCGTACGGCGCCAGTCGGGCCACCAACTCCGCGCTGGCGCACCACCCGTCCGTCTGCAGGAATCGCGCGGCGTCGCGCCGCATGGCTTGCTGCAACACGATCAGCCGCAGCGCGACGTACCCGGACACGCTGTCACGCAACCCCCCGGCAACACGTAGCAGGCGCGGTGCCCAATGGCGCGCGAGCCGCAATGCGCGTGAGACTCGACCCTGACCGCGTTCCTGCAGCAGCTCAGCGACGACGAGGTCCGCTCCCGATTCGAGGCGCCTGACCATCTCCTCCATGGTCTCGGGGGAATGAGCGAAGTCGGCGTGCAGGGTGATCGCGCAGTCGCGCTTGGGACGATCCGTGCGCTGGAGCGCGACCCGCAACAGCGCTTCCAGACTCTGAGCGTAACCGCGGCGCTCCCCGTGGCTCACGATCGTCATGGGTAAGACTTTGGCGTAGGAGGCCAGGACCTCGCGCGTGTCGTCGGTCGAGGCGTCGTCCAGGACCAGCAGCTGGTATTCTCGCGGGAACGCGGTGAACACCTGGCGCACTTTCCAGAGCACCAGCCCGGCCGTGCGGGCCTCGTTGTGCACCGGGACGCAGACGTAGATCATGGCCCTGCAATCTAGAGGAGCGACCGATACACGGCCAAGACGCCAGCCGCCATGGCTGAGGCGGTGAACTGCCCCGGAAGGCGAGCGGGCGACGGCCGCTCAAGCACGCGGATCACCGCTCGCCCGAGGCCCTCCGCGTCGCCGATCGGTACGACACAATCCTGGGGCACCAGCTCCGGCAGCCCTCCGGCCGCGGTCGCGACCACCGGCTTGTCCAGCGCCAGCGCGTGCAGCACGACGCTTCCCAACCCCTCTTCCTTGGACGACATGACCAACACGTCGCTCTCGTGGATGAGCGCATCCGCACGCTCCACGTATCCCAGTAGGTGCACCCGGTCGGCCATCCCGAGCCGTTCGATTTCCCGCTCGAGCTCAGGTCGACGCGGGCCGGTGCCGGCGATCACCCAATGCAGCGTGGGGCGGAGCGCCCGCGCCACGTGGGCCGCTCGCACGAGCGTCACGTGGTCTTTGGCGGGCTCGAGGACCGCCACGTTGACTGCCAGCGGCGTCCCGGGCGCGAGACCGAGCCTGCTGCGGACGCCGAGTGAAGTTTCGGCGGCGCGCCGCACCTCGTCCGGGTCGATGCCATCATACACGACGGCGATCTCGCCGGGCGGAAACCCCGCGGCGAGGAGCGCCGTGCGGACGGCTTGCGAGACCGCCACGATCATGTCGACCCGGCGCAGGGCGCTCCGCGGGCGGACGGGAAACACTACGCGGCGCGTCGCGACGACGCGGGGTGCCGTGCCCGTGAGATGCAAGAAGGTGCGCGCCCACAGCGCGAGCGTGACGGCGTGAGCATTATGGGCATGGACGAGGTCGGGGGGCCAAGTCAAGGCGGCCACCACCAGGCGCCACCAGGCGCGCGGGTCGAGGCCTGGCCCCCAGGGGACCTCGTGCACGGCGATCCCGGCGGCGGCGGCGCGGCGAGCCAGCTCGCTGCCGCGCCTGGTCACGAGGCGCTGCTCGAGGTCCGGGGTGCGCGCCAGTGATCGGGCGAGTAGCCGCACCTGGTCCTGGCCGCCGCGATACTCCCGGCCTGAATCCACGTGCAGCACGCGCACGACCTCGCGCTTCCTCCCCTCGCCCTTCAGGCAGGCTGCTGGGCCGCGTGACCGAGCGCAGCGCGCAGCTCGGCCAGCGTGAACGGCTTGTGCAAGTAGGGTCGACCGAGCCGTTCCAGGAACTGCAGCGTGTCGCCCCGGACGGTGTCGCCGGTCGCGAAGATGATACGCTCCGCGACCCGCGGGTCCTGCCGCGTTAGCTTGCTGTACATATCGCGCCCCGAGAGGTGCGGCATGCGTAGGTCGCAGATGATGACGTCGAACGAGCCGGCGAGGGCGCGCTCGAGCGCGTACGTCCCGTCGCTCGCTACCTCGACGCGGTGCCCCCAGCTCTCGAGCGTGGCACGCATGTAGTGGAGGATGTGCGGCTCGTCGTCCACGACCAGAATGTTCAGCGGGCGAGATTCTGTGGGCTGGGCCGGGACGGCGGCCGCGGGCGTGACCTCCGATCGCACCGGGAGCTCCACGGTGAACGTGGTCCCGCTCCCGGGCTGCGTTTCGAGCGTGATGCGACCGCCGTGCTCGCGGACGATGCCCTGTGAGATCGACAGGCCCAGCCCCGTGCCTTGTCCCTCGGGCTTGGTCGTGAAGAACGGCTCGAACGCGCGCGCCGCAATCTCCTCCGTCATCCCTGGTCCCGAGTCTGTTACGCTCACGACGACGTGATCGCGCACGTGTTTGGCCGTGATCCAGATCCGGCCCGACGGCGCGTCGCTCGCGATCGCCTGGCAGGCGTTGTTGATGATGTTCACGAAGACCTGCTTGATCTGGTTGACGCTGGCCTCCACATCGGGGAGTCCGGGCTCGACGTCCAGGGTGGCCTCGACCTTCTGGGCCATCAGCTGGTTGCGCAGCAGTCCCAGCGTGGACTCGAGCACCGCCCGGATCGGCTGGCGGGTCCGCTCCCCTTCGCGGCTCCGCGCGAACGACAGCAGGTTCTTGACGATGGTCGCCGCGCGCTCCGCCTCCTGGCGGATCACCTGCAGCGGCTCTCGCAGTGACGCGGGGACGTCCCCAGCCTCGGCGAGGAAGTCGCTGAATCCCACGACCGAAGCGAGTGGGTTGTTCAGATCGTGGGCCACGCCGGCGATCAGTTGACCGATCGCGGACATTTTCTCAGACTGTATGAGCTGCTCCTGCAGGCGGCGCCGCTCGGTCTGGTCCTCGAACACGAGCACGGCCGAGCCGGGGTCCGTCATCGGGATGGCCGTGAGGAGCAGGACCCGCTCCCCGGCGCGGATCTCGACGCTGTTGGTGACCGGTTCAACGATGGCCCGTGCGACGGCGTCGGACCACGTGGGGGGCAGCAAGGCGATCCACGGCCGTCCGGGGATCGCGGTCACGGAAGTCTGGATGAGGTCGGCGAAGACGCGGTTGGCGCGCCGCACGGTGCCGTGCGCATCCACGATGCAGATCGCTTGGGAGATGGCGTCCACCGTCTGCTCCCATTGGCGCTTGGCGGAAGACAGGAGCTCCACGAGGCGGGCGTTCTCGAGCGCGATCGCGGCCTGCGCGAGCACGGCGGACACGAGCGCCAGCTCGCTCTTGCCGAGCGCGCCCGCTCGCTGGCTCGAGACGGACACGGCGCCCATGGCCCGGCCCCCCGCCACGAGCGGCGCCCCGAGCCACGAGCCCGGGGCGTCCTCCGGGAGGTCCGCGCCGCGGCGGCGCGCCTCCTCGCGCACGTCCCGGGGGAACGCGAGCGGCCCGCGCCGCAACGCCAGCTGCAGCAGGGGATCATCGGTACGGGCCGGGACGGAGTTTGTGTCGTAGGTCACGGCCAGGCGGTTGGTCTCGGCATCAAGTAGAATGACCGACAGCCGGTCGGGCTTGAGGAGATCGGTGAGGGCGCGCCCGACCAGCTCGATGATTGTGGCGGGACGGAACGCATCCGCCAGCTCCTGCGCGAGGCTCGTGAGCCGCCCGAGCAACTCGACGCCCGAGCCCGGGGTAGCAGCGCTAGAGGGAGGCTTGAGCATGATTCTGGCCAACGTCCGCGGTCGGTTGCGCGGGCCGGACTTTCGGCTCGTCGTGCTCGCCCTGGCGCGCGGCGACTCCGGCCGGCGTGCCCGCTTCGAGCGATTGTTTCTCGAGCAGGGGCCCGACCCGCTGCTCGACGAGCCCGGGTTGCTCGACGCGCTGCTGGCGGCGCGCACGCTGGCGGTGCCCTCGGCGCCGCTCTTCGCCTACGTCGCCGTGCGTCATACGCTGCGCGCCGCGGGCGTGGACGACCGCGCGCTCGCCGACTACCTGGCGGCGTTGCTCCTGGAGTTCGGCGATCACGACCGGCACCGCCGCGTGCGCCGGACCGACGACGCGACCTATCACTACCTGGTCGACATGCTGGCCGACCTCGCCCAGCACGGCGACGCCGGGGAACGGGGCTTCCTGCTGCGGGCGCACGTGGGGAATTACAGCCTCTGGCTCGCCGGGCTGTTTCCCGATTACATCGCCGCCCGCCGCTCTCGCAACGGCGGGCCCGACCTGCCGTATTACGACGAGCTGGGCCGCGAAGGCTACCGACTCGCCGCGGAGCACCGCCTGGCCGAACGGCTGGGAGTCGCGCCCATCTACCGCGCGGCGGCCGAGCGATTCCCCACGCTGCGGGTCGCGTTCAATCGCTTGAGTGACCGTGTCTTCTTTCCGAATATCTCGACTCCGGAAAAGATACTCCGGAACCTCTAGTTCTTCGTTATGACGAATCTCATTCATCCAAGAACTTCGTCGGCACCATGGTCGCGGCCTCGACGAGCTGCTCCGCCGATTTGACGAAGCGCACCACGATCGCGAGCGAGCCCTTGAGCGAGAGCTTGCGTTGCATGATGCCCGCGATGGGACCCAGCTCCTTCCGGATCACGCGCTTCCAGTTCGCGTAGTCCCCCGAGATCACGAACGGCGCCCGATCTGCCTCGCCGGGCGACACCACTCGAGCCGCTCGACACATGCCGCGGTCGAGGTCAAGCCAGATGCCGACGGGATCCGCGATGCCGATCTCCGGCTGGCGGTTCACCACCAGCGCGACCGGGCCGTGCGTCCATTCGAGCGACGCCGCACGATACCCATCGCTCGCGTTGATCGCCGTCCCGTAAGCGCTCACCCACTCGGCGGACGGGAAGGCGTGGCTCACCCGATCGCCTCGGCGAGGGCGTCGAACAGCGCGCCCTCCACGTCGTCCTCCGGATGCCATTGCACCGCGAGCATCCATGGGGCGTCGGCGGTGCTGCGCTCGACCCCCTCGATCACGCCATCCTCCGCCCAGGCCGTGGCGCGTAGCCCCGGGGCCAGCTCGCGGATCGCCTGGTGGTGCCGCGTGTTCACCAGCGCGGTATCCGCGCCCGTGACGCGGTGCAGCCGCGTGCCCGGCTCGAGCCGTAGCCCGTGCCGCGTGCGCGAGTCTGCATGATCGATCGGCCCTGGTCGCTCGCTCGACAGGTCCTGGTACAGCGTCCCGCCGCTCGCGACGTTCAGGATCTGGATGCCCCGACAGATCGCGAGGACCGGGAGGCGGCGGCGCTCCGCACCCGCGATCAGCGCCAGCTCAACCGCGTCTCGCGCGCGATCGATCTCCTCTAACTTGGAATGCGGTGTCGCGCCATAGCGCGCCGGGTCCACGTCTTCTCCGCCGCTGAGCACGAGTCCCTGGACGTGGTCGAGCACCGCGCACGCCGCATCGGCGTCGAGCAGGGGCGGTACTACGATCGGCACGAGGCCGGTGCGGGTGAGCGCGTGCACGTACGCCGCGTTCAAGGCGACACGCTCGCGTCCGCCATCGGTGCGGCGCGTTCCACTCACGGCGACGATTCGCTTCATGGCCGCGGAGCGGGAGATCCCTGAGCGGGGGCGCCGGGGGCGCCGAACAGCGGGCAACGAGGATTGCTGACGCCCTGCCATTCCACGCGCACGCCGTACAGCGGAATGGTCCGACCACCACCGGTCAGCTCCCCCAGGCTGGGATAGCTCGGCGGCGGGCGCTGCGACTCGTAGATCAAGACTCCTTGGGTGCGCTGCGTGGAATCGTCCACCACCAGAAGCGCGTAGACCGTCGTATCGCTCACGGCGGTCGCCGGGA
>DATEGE010000061.1:0-10387 GCA_035280265.1 Gemmatimonadales bacterium
CTCCCGGTCCCCCCTCACCCCCGTTCCCCCTCTCTTCCAGAAAGGAATTCGCGGCCCGGTGCGCACGCTCGCGGTGCCCGATCTCACGACCACGGTGCTCACCTTGACGCTGACCGGCCTTGCGGCGGAGTCCTCGCTCGCCGGCGGCGCGCATCCGCGCGTGCGGCGGCGCGTGGCGGCGGTGGCGAGCATGTTCGTGGGCGCGGCGGTGGGCGCCCTGCTCCTGCGACAGTCATTGGGGTTGCCGCTATTCGTAAGCGGTGCGACCGCGGGGGTGTGTGCCCTGACGGTCCGCGGAGACGACGTCTAGAGGCTGTCCCCCTCTCCGTTCCGGGAAGGGGAACGATTGGCGTAGCTTCTCCCCCTCTTCCCTCTTTCTAAAGCGCGCGCAGCGATGTCATCCTGAGCGAAGCGCGCGCAAGCGCGCGAAGCGCGGCGCAGCCATGAAGGTCAGCGGCTGGCCGCGATTGCACGCCGAGTACGCGAAGCAGCTCGGCATTGAGACCCCGAAGCGTTGAAGCCCAAGGACCCGTGAGCTCACCGTCGCCGCTGAGGAACGATGGTCTCGCCACGCGCGAGCATCGCCACGAGCTGCGCGATCTTCCGCGCGCGCCCGGCCGGAGTCTTCATGTTGTTCGTGCGGAACGCGAGCGCGAACAGGTTCACGCGGCCCAGCGTCATGAAGGTCTTGAGCGCTCGGGGATTCGCTTTGATGGCCGCCCGCAGGTCAGCGGGGACGCTCGCGGTCGTCGCCTTCCGGATCGGGGCGTACGCGGCGTCCCATCGGCCATCGGCCTTGGCGGCGTCGACCTGGCGCTGGCCATGCGGCGTCATCCGACCCGCCACGATGAGCCGCGCGACGTGCTCGCAATTGATTTGACTCCACAGGCTCTTGGCCCTGCGCGGTGAGTAGCGCTGCAGGAATGCTCGGTCATCGAACGCCTTGCGGATGCCGTCGATCCATCCCCAACACAGCGCGACATCGAGCGCCTGCGCCGGCGTGACGCTCGGCACGCCGGAGTCCTTTTTATAGATCTTGAGCCACACCTCAGGCTCGCGCGCATGATGAGCGCGCAGCCAGGCCGCGAACGCGGGCTCCGATCGGAAGGTCCGGACTCTCCGCGGGTTCGGAACGACGGGCGCCATGTCGCGTCAAGGCGTCAGGGTTCGAGTCCTGCTCTAGCCGCGTAGCACTTCTGTGGCAACGCGCCGCGCACTGGCGATCGCGCCGTGAACCGTCGCGTTCTGGCCGTCTGACTCCGTGGCTTCCCCCGCGAAGAAGAGCGTCGCATCGAGTGGCGACGCTAGTTCCTCGCCCGCGCTGCTGCCACCGACCCCGGCGTAGCTGTACGCGCCGCGGGAGAACGGATCGGCCTGCCAGTCGTGGCTGAATCCCCCACGGAGTTCCCGCTGCAAGCGCGTCGGGTCCGTGCCGAGGACCGCGGCCAAGGCGTCGAGCGCCACAGGGACGCGCTGCGCCTCGCTCAGCCCCGCGAGCGCCCGCGCGTTGGGGCCCGCGGCCCAGCCCGTGATCACGGGGAAAGGCGGCGGGCGACTCACCCACCATACGGGAAACGGAGGATCGCCGGTGAGCACGAAGCTGTCGGGCGAAAAGCGGTCCTGCGTCGCCCAGAACGTGTCGCCGAACTGCAGGCTGACGCGGACGACCGCGCCCGTCTCGAGTGTACGGAGAGCCTGTTCCTTGTCAACGAGCGCCGGTGTAAACCGAATGGCGCCGGCCTTGAGCACGGCGAGGGGCACCGTCACGATCGCCCGCGGCGCGGTGAATTCTGCGCCGGCAGCGGTCCTGATGAGCACTGACTTCGGTCGCCACTCGGCGGCCGTCACCACCACGTTGAGTCGCACCTCGCAGAGCCGGGGGTCGACCCGTTGAAAGACGGCCGTCGCCAGGGTGTCGTAGCCCTCGGCAAACCGAAACTGCCGGTCGCCGCCAGGGCGCTCGTCAGCGGCCGTGTTTCTGATGAGCGACTGCACGCTGATGCGTGTGGGATCGGCGGCGTGGTACCCCTCGACGAGACGCAGCGCGAGCAGCTTGATCGCGGGGTCCAGGTGTACACGGTTGACGAGGTGCTGGAAGGACTCGTCCGTCTCTCCCGCGGACGCGTGCCCGAGGGCTGTGTCCATGGCGGCGAAAGCGTCTCCGGCGACGCGCGATCGCGCGCTCGGGGTTGGCGCGCCTCGGTCGATCTCCCGGAGTGGCAGGCTCGCTTCCTCCGCCACTCCGAGAATCTCTCGGAAGGCACCGTGCACGAACTCCGCGCCGAGCTCGACCGGGCCTTCGGCCGTGTGGTGGGTGAAGATGCGGCCGCCCAGGCGCGGCCGCGCCTCGAGCACCAGCACGGGCACGCCGGCCGTGGACAGCTCACGCGCCGCCGTCAGACCGGCGATGCCGGCCCCGATGATCACGACCTCGGGCCGGAAGCCGCCGCGGGAGAAATCCTCTAGATTCATCGCCTCGGTCTCCTGAGCGCTCGCTCCTCCATGCCCGATCGCGATCAAGTGGAACAACTCACATCGTGCGACGGACCGGCTTTTCGCGAATTGTACGAAATCTACGCCGGCTCGATCGCGGCGCGGGAACAAAAGCCCGAGGCGTGGATTTGCGCGATGATCCGCGCGCCGGAATACCGCTTCTGTGTCCTGCAGCGCGACGGCCACGTCACGGCGTTCAGCATTCTGTTCCTGCCGCAGACCGAGCCCTTCGCGCTCCTGGAGTACATGGCGGTGGCGCCGCGGCACCGCAATCACGGGCTGGGGAGCAAAGTGTTCAAGCAGAGCGTGAAGCAAGCGGTTCGGCCCGACGGCCGGCGGCTCCCCGTCTTGCTCGAGGTCGACTCCGACCGTGAGGCCTCCAGCGACCAGCACATTCGGACGCGGCGGCAACAGTTCTACCGTCGGCTGGGGTGTCTGCGTGTCTCGGGGCTCCATTACATCCTACCACTGGCTGGTGAAGGCGATCCCCCGATGATGGACTTGATGGTGTACGCGCCGGCACAGCAACCGCTTGCCAAGGCTCACCTCGAGCGGTGGCTGAGGACGATTTATCGGGACGTGTACCATAGTTCGCCTGACGATCCCCGCATCGCCCGGATGCTCGACGGGGTGCCCGATCCCGTCCGGCTCGAGTGACTCTGACAGGAGGACACGCGTGGCAACGCTTCCGACCGAACCCGAGGTGATGACGTTCTGGACAGAAGCCGAGTCGATCGCCGCTATGGCAGGGAACCTCGGTCTCGTCCTTACGCTGTTCTATTCGATCTGGAGCTTCCGCACCACCTTGCGTGACAGCTACTATGCCGAGCTGGACCGCATCTATTTCGACCTGCTGCGGATCCGCTTGGAGCACCCCGAACTGATCGATCACCCCGAATCGGGTGATGCCCGCAAGGCGCGGGAGTACGATGCGTACGCGTTCATGGTCTGGAACTTCGCGGAGACCGTGTTCGACCGCAGCAAAGGATGGGGGTGGTCGAAGCGACGTCTGCGAGAGACCTGGTATCCCGTGATCGCCGCGGAGGCCGCGCGGCACCGAGCCTGGTTCGACGTCCCGCAGAACCGGCGCAACTTCAAGGAGCCGTTTTGCCGGTTCGTGGAGCAAACCTTCCCCGCTCCAACGGTTGCCCCGTCGTCGTAGGCAGCGTCGGCGAAGCCGCCATTTTCCCGTTGCGTCGACGCCACACGCGAGCGACACGCTTGACGGCGCGCGCGCCCTTTCCTATCGTGCGGACCAGTCCGCTCCAACGGATGCGGCCTGGGCTGTGATCGCTGGAGGTCTAGAGGAAGGGACCGCACGCCCGACCTCGGCGGCGGTCCACCCAGGCCGGCTGTCTTTAAGCCGCCAAATATGGACCGGTTGTCGCAAAAGCGCCCCCCAGTGCCGCAAAAACGCCCTAGCGTGTCCCGGCGGCTCCCCATAACTGCACCTACGATTTCACTTGCGACCACGACAGGGGCACGAGCATGGCTGGGACGTCGATACGCGATCCTCTCACCTTCCGCGTCGCGAGTGAGCGCATGAGCGTGGATTCGGAAGTCGAGATCCTGCTGGTGGAGGACGACGCCAACGACGTGGAGCTCACGCTCCGCGCGTTCAAATCCCGCAACTTCGCGAACCAGGTGTTCGTCGCCCGCGACGGCGCGGAAGCGTTGGCGTATTTCTTCGGCGAGCAAGGCCATCCCCTGAAGGAGTTCGGCGTCACGCCGCGGGTCATCCTGCTCGACCTGAAGCTCCCCAAGGTGGATGGACTCGAAGTCTTGAAGCGACTCAAGTCGGATGAGCGGACGCGCTCGCTGCCGGTGGTCGTGCTCACCTCGTCGCGCGAGGAGCCCGACATCGCGGCAGCGTACCGCCTGGGAGCCAACAGCTACATCGTGAAGCCGGTCGACTTCGAGTCGTTCGCCCGCGCCGTTTCCGAAGTCGGGTTGTACTGGGTGCTGCTGAACGAGCTGCCGCGCTGACGCGATGCCCGCGCCGATCCGCGTCCTAATGGTCGAAGACGTCGCGGACGACGCGGCGCTGATCGAGCGGGAGCTACGCCGGGCCGGCATCGGTGGCGCCGCGCTGCGCGTGGAGACGGAGCGCGCCTACCGCGAGGCGCTCCGGACCTTCCAGCCAGACATCGTGTTGACCGACCACTCGCTCCCCGCGTTCGGCGCGGCAGACGCCCTTCGGATCGCTTTGCTCGACGCGCCGGACACACCCGTGCTCGTCGTCACCGGGAGCTTAGACGAGGAAACCGCCGCCGAGTACATCAAGGCGGGTGCCGCCGACTACATCGTCAAGGATCATCTGGAACGGCTCGGGCCCGCGGTGCTCCGTGCCCTCGATCTGCGGCGTGCCCGCACCGAGCAGGCGCGGGCCGAAGAGGCCCGCCGCCAAGGCGAGGAGCGCTTCCGCGCGCTCATCGAGCACGGCGCCGACGCGGTCGCGTTGATCGCCCCCGACGGCACGCTGCTGTTCGCCAGCCAATCCGCCGAGCGGTTGCTGGGCTTCGCGCCCGCCGAGCTGGTGGGCCGCCCCAGCTCCGAGCGCGTGCATCCCGACGACATCCCACGCGTGCAGTCAGCCCTCGCCGAGATCGTCGCCAGTCCCGGGACACCCTTGACGTTGGGCCTGCGGTGGCGGCACAAGGACGGCGGGTGGCGCTACATCGACGCGGTGGCCGTCAATCGACTCTCCGAGCCGGCGGTGGGCGCGATCGTGGTGAACTTCCGCGACAACACCGGGCGCCGGCAGGCGGAGACGGCCTTGCAGGAGTCGGAGGAGCGCTACCGCACCCTGGTGGAAGGCGTGCGGGACGTCATCTTCGCGCTGTCTCCCGAGGGCACGATCACCTCCCTCAACCCGGCCTTTGAGACGATCACCGGCTGGCGGCGCGAGGAGTGGGTGGGCCGGGCGTTCGAGCGACTGGTGCACCCGGAGGACCTGCCGCACGCCCTCGAGCTGCTCGGGCGCGTGGTGCGCGGGGAACTCCGGCCCGTGAGCCAGTTTCGCGTCGGCACCGCGAAAGGCGACTACCGCATGGTGGAATTCTCCGCCACGCCGCAGCTGCTCGAGCAGCGGCTCATCGGCATCCTGGGCATCGGGCGCGACGTGACGGAGCGCGTGCAGCTCGAGCAGCAGCTGCGCCAGGCGCAGAAGATGGAAGCGGTGGGCCGGCTGGCCGGCGGCATCGCCCACGACTTCAACAACATTCTCACCGCCATCACCGGCTACGCCGACCTGCTGCTCGAGGACTTGAGTCCGGCCGACCCGCGGCGGCAAGACGTCGCCGAGGTCCGGAAAGCCTCCGAGCGCGCCGCCGGGCTCACCCGCCAGCTGCTGGCGTTCAGCCGCCAGCAGGTGCTGCAACCGAAGATCATCGATGTCAACGCGCTGGTGGGGGACCTCCAGAAGATGCTCGGCCGCCTGCTGGGCGAGGACGTGGAGCTGAGCACCCGCCTCGATCCGGCCGCCGGCCGCGTCACGGCGGACGCCGGGCAGCTCGAGCAGGTCCTCATGAACTTGGCGGTGAACGCGCGGGACGCGATGCCACAAGGGGGCAAGCTCACGCTCGAGACGGTCAACGTGGACCTCGATGAGCGGTACGCCGCCGATCATTACCCGGCCCGGCCGGGACCGTACGTGATGATGGCCGTCACGGACACGGGGATCGGCATGAGCGAGGAGACCCAGGCGCACATGTTCGAACCCTTCTTCACGACCAAGGAGAAAGGCAAGGGAACGGGACTGGGGCTCGCCACTGTATACGGCATCGTGAAGCAGAGCGGTGGCTTCATCTGGGTGTACAGCGAGCTCGGCCGTGGGAGCACCTTCAAGATCTACCTGCCCCGCGTGGCAGCCTCGGGCGACCGCGCCAGCGCGGCCACTCCCGCGGTCGGCCGCCCGCCGCGCGGTACCGAGACGGTGCTGCTCGCGGAAGACGAGCCACCGGTCCGGACCATCGCTCGTCAGGTGCTCGAGCGCCAGGGTTACACCGTGCTGGAGGCGCCCAGTGCGGAACGGGCGCTCGACATCGCGGCCCAGTACTCGGGTGCCATCCACCTGCTCCTCACCGACGTGGTCATGCCGGGGATGAGCGGCCGCGAGCTCGCCACAAAGCTCGCTCACCTGCGGCCCGAGACGCGCGTGATCTTCATGTCAGGCTACACCGACGATGCCGTGACGCGGCACGGCGTGCTGGAGCCTGGCTCGACGTACGTGCAAAAGCCATTCACGCCCGATATCATCGCGCGCAAGGTGCGTGAGGTGCTGGATCGGCGCGGCTGAGTCCCGGCGCGTAGGGCATGTGACGCCCGTCACGTGTTTGCCTGAAGGACCCTCCCGGGTGAGTATTGTGACCCCGACATGACGACCGCGAAGGGTCCGGCACTCGCTCCTCCCGCCCCCGCCGGCACGGCGCCAGTGCGCGAGGCCGCCGCCGAGCTGGAGGCGCTACTCGCCGCCATGAGCGACGTCATCCTCGTGCTCGATGCCACGGGACGCTACGTCAAGATCGCGCCGACCAACCCGTCACTGCTCTATCGGCCCGCGCCCGAGCTGCTCGGCCGGACCCTCCACGACGTGTTCGACCGGCAGCAGGCCGACGAATTCCTGGCGGTCGTGCGGCGGGCCCTCGAGCGCCGGGAGACCGTACATACTGAGTACTCACTCCCGATCGGAGGGCGGGAGGTGTGGTTCTCGGCGGCCGTGTCTCCCATGGGGGCGGACCGGGTCGTGTGGGTGGGACGTGACGTCACCGAGCAGCGCCGCACAGCGGAGGCCCTCCAGGCGAGCGAGCAGCGCTTCCGCCAGCTCGTCGAGCACTCAAGTGATGTCATCACGCTGCTGGGCCGCGACGGCACAGTGCTGTACGCCAGCCAGTCCTCGCAGCCGGTGCTTGGGTACGGGCCGACGGAGAACGTGGGGCGGAGCGCCTTCGAGCTCATCCACCCAGACGACCGCCCAGCGGCGCTCGAGCTCTTCGGCGAGGTGATGCAGCGGCCGGGCCATCACGTGAAGACCGAGCTGCGCGCGCTGCACCAGGACGGGACCTGGCGACTACTCGAGGCGCACGGCGTCAATCGCCTGGACGATCCCGCCATCGGCGCCATCGTGGTGACCTACCGGGATATTACTGAGCGGCATCGCATCGAGCAAAACCTGCACGAGACGCTTTCCCTCCTCAGCGCGACGTTCGACTCGACCGCCGACGGCATCCTGGTGGTAGACCTGGCCGGCCACATCCTCAGCTTCAACCGCAAGTTCGCCGAGCTGTGGCGGATTCCCGACTCGATTCTCGAAGCCAAGGACAGCGCCCAGGCGCTCGCCTTCGTGCTCGAGCAGCTCCCGGACCCCGAGGGCTTCCTCGCCAAGATTCGCGGGCTGTACGCGCGCCCCGATGCGTCGAGCTTCGACGTCCTGACGTTCAAGGACGGCCGCATCTACGAGCGCCTGTCCCAACCCCAGCGCATCGCCGGCAAGAGCGTGGGACGCGTCTGGAGCTTTCGGGATGTGACCGAGTCCCGGAGGGCCGAGCAGGTTCAGCTGGCCACGTATCGCATTTCCGAGGCGGCGCACGCGGCGCGGAACCTGCGGGAGCTGTACGCCGCCATCCACCAGATCGTGGGCGAGCTGATGCCCGCGAAGAACTTCTATATCGCCCTGTACGATCCTGGGACCGAGCTGCTGACGTTCCCGTACTTCGTGGACGAGGTCGATACCGACTTCCCCGCCAAGCGGCTCGGAAAAGGTCTGACCGAGTACGTGCTGCGCACGGGCCAGCCCCTGCTCGTGACACCGGAGGTGCACGCCGAGCTCGAGCGCCGCGGGGAGGTCGAGCTGATCGGCGCGCCGTCCATCGACTGGGTAGGCGTCCCGCTGAAGATCGGTGACCGGACGATCGGCGTGCTGGTGGCCCAAACGTACACCCCGGGCGTCCGGTACGGTGAGAAGGAAAAGCACATCCTCCAGTTCGTGTCCACGCAGGTCGCGATGGCGATCGAGCGCAAGCGAACCGAGGAGCAATTGCACGACAGCGAGCGCAAATACCGACTGCTGTTCGAGACGAACCCCGAGCCGATGTTCGTCTATGATTTCGAAACGCTGCAAATCCTCGCCGTCAACGAGGCCGCGATCAAGCGCTACGGCTACTCTGAACCCGAGTTCCTCGGGCTGACGATCGGCGACATCCGCCCACCGGAGGATCAGGCTGGCCTCGAAGAGGAGCTCGGTCACCGACCGCCGGAGGGGGCGGTGCGCGTCGGCGTGCGCCACCGCACCAAGGAGGGACGGCCGTTCGAGGTGGATCTCGTCGCCCGGCCGCTCGAGTTTGCCGGCCGGCGCGCCCGTCTGGTGCTGGCCCGTGACGTGACGGCGCAGCGCCACCTGGAGGAGCAGCTACGCCAATCACAGAAGATGGAAGCCGTCGGGCAGCTCGCTGGCGGTATCGCGCACGATTTCAACAACCTGCTCACCGCCATACTGGGCTCGACCCAGTTGTTGCTCCACGCCACCCCGCCAGGCGACACGCGGCGCGAGGACATCGAAGAGATCCGGAATGCGGGCTTGCGGGCCGCCGAGCTCACGCGCCAGTTGCTCGCGTTCAGCCGCCGGCAAGTGCTCGCGCCGAAGGTGCTCGAGCTCAACGCCGTGGTGGCGAACATGGAAAGAATGCTGCGTCGGCTGCTCGGCGAAGACGTCGAGCTCGCCACGACGCTCGACCCCGATACCGGAGCGGTGAGCGCCGACCCCGGGCAGCTGGAACAAGTGCTGTTGAACCTGGCCGTCAACGCGCGCGACGCCATGCCACATGGCGGCCGGCTCAGCGTGAACACGGCGCGGTTCACGCTCGGCGAAGAGCACATCGAGCGCCGCCATCGCCTGCCGCCGGGCGACTATGCCTGCCTCGCGGTCACGGACACCGGGGTTGGCATGGACGAAGCGACACAGGCGCATCTGTTCGAACCGTTCTTCACCACCAAGGAAGTGGGCAAGGGGACCGGGCTCGGGCTCGCCACCGTGTACGGGATCGTGAAGCAGAGCGGCGGCTACATCTGGGTGTACAGCGAGCCCGGCCAGGGAACGACGTTCACGGTGTACCTGCCGCGTCTGCCGGGGACGGGCCGGCCGGAGAGCGTCGCGCCGGCAGAGCCCGCGACGCTCCCGGGGACGGAGACGATTCTCCTGGCCGAAGATGAGGCGACGGTCCGCACGGTGGTGCGGGATGCACTGCAGCGGCTGGGATACACCGTCTTGGAAGCCGCGAGCGCAGAAGCCGCCATTGAGATCGCTGATCGGCACGAGGGGCCGATTCACCTACTCCTGACGGACGTCGTCATGCCGGAGCAGAGCGGCGACCGGCTCGCGGTCCGGCTGCGGCGTGCTCGGCCCGAGATGCGGGTGTTGCTCGTGTCCGGGTATCCCGACGACCGGGTGGTGCGCTGCACCGAGCAGGGACAGAGCGTGAGCTACCTGCAAAAACCCTTTGGTCTCGAAACGCTCGCCCGCACCGTCCGCCAGGCGCTGGGCCACTGAAAGCGATCGTCGCGCATGCTGCGCTCTTTCAATGTAGCTCCGTCACTCCATGCGCCAGCCGCGATTCGAACGCGGGACCTTCGGCTCCGGAGGCGGCAACGGTCAGCGCTCACCAACGCTGGCCGTTGCTGTATCAGGCACTTGCACGACCTTTGCGTCAGCCACCATCGGCCAGCGATGTTCTGGCTGTTACCACTATTGTTACCACCGAACTTGGAGCTGTGTCGAGAACAAGCTGGACAGCCTTATCTCCAATCCTTGGCTACCCTAGTCGAGATGTAATTGATTACCCGGGTCAGTGCGGCGATGCCGCGTGAGGAGTTCCGCCGAAATGATCGGCGTCGGCGCGCG
>DATEGE010000062.1:0-1789 GCA_035280265.1 Gemmatimonadales bacterium
GCGCTGATGTTCACCGGCGCCAAATACGCCCGCAGCGGCGACGTCAACATCGCCTACCAGGTCGTGGGGGACGGCCCGATCGACCTTGTGCTCGTGCTCGGCTGGGTCTCACACCTAGCCTACTTGTGGGACTTGCCGGAGATGGCGGCCTTTCTCAAGCGCCTCGCTCACTTTTCGCGCCTGATCTTGTTCGACAAACGCGGCTGCGGCATGTCCGATCGCGTGCACCCGCTGCCGACCCTGGAGCAGCGCATGGACGACGTCCGAGCGGTGATGGACGCCGTCGGTTCGAAGAAGGCCGCCGTGATGGGCATCTCGGAGGGTGGTGTGATGTCGTGCCTGTTCGCCGCCACATATCCCGAAAGGACGGCCGGGATCATCGTCGACGGTAGCTATCCGTCTGCTCTACGCCGTCCGGGCTACCCGTGGGGCCTGACCGAAGAGCAGCTCGAGCGCTACTTCATCAGGAGCCGCGAGACCTGGGGTCGGGACGACGCCAAAGGCATCGAGCGGTACGCGCCGAGCCAGGCCAACAATCCGGACGTCTGGCGCTGGTGGGCCGCTTTCGCGCAGATGAGTGCGAGTCCCGGCGACGCCGACGAACTTCTCCGCATGAACACGCTGATCGACATCCGCGAGGTTCTTCCCGCAATTCGCGTGCCGGCGTTGATCATTCACTCGACCGGGGACCTTGTCGCGCCGATCCAGGCAGGCCGCTACTTCGCAGAGCACATCCCTGGCGCGAAGTACTTGGAGCTCGACTCGGAGGATCACTGGCCGTACTTCGGCGACGCCGAGGTCGTGCTCGGCGAGATCGAGGAGTTCCTCACCGGCGTACGGACGGCACCCGTCCCGGAGACGATGCTCGCCACGGTCCTCTGCACGAACGTCACGCAGGCCGGCGCCCACGCCGTGTGGCTCGGCGACAAGCGCTGGAACGAGCTCGTCGACCGGCATCACGCGGTCGCACGCAAATCACTGCAGCGCTATCACGGCAAGGAGATCGAAGCCGGCGAGGGCGGTGTCACCGCGGTGTTCGACGGCACGGCGCGCGCGATCCGCTGCGGGATCGATGTCCGGGACGAGCTGCTCCACCTCGGACTGCGAATCCGGGCGGGCGTGCACACCGGCGAATGCGAGATCGCCGATGGTCGGCCGCGAGGAGTCGCCCTGCACGTAGCGTCGAGCGTGATGGGGGCGGCCCAGCCCGGTGAGGTGCTCGTGTCGGGCACGGTCAAGGATCTCGTCGTCGGGTCCGGCCTGGAATTCGCCGACCGGGGCGTTCGCGTCTTCACCGGCATCCCCGGCTCGTGGAGCCTCTTCTCCGCCGGGCCGGAGCAGCCGCCGAGCGCAGCCGAGCCGGTGCGGGCAGGCGCCGGGATCGAGCTGAGCCGGCGCGAGCGAGAGGTGGCCCAGCTTGTCGCGCGCGGCCTGAGCAACCGCGAGATCGCCCAGCGGCTGTACCTCTCCGAGCGCACAGTCGACAATCACGTGAGTCACATCCTCGACAAGCTCGGCTTCGACTCGCGCGTCCAGGTCGCGACCTGGCTTTCGGCGGGGCGCGCGCAGGGCGCTTCAACCGGAAATTGAGCACCTGAGCTGAGTACCGCCTGAGCCTTCTCCCCGATGTCGTGGTGACCGAAGCGACATAGCTTCGTCGCATCACGCGCAAGGAGGTTCATATGGCGCGATTCATGGTCGAGCGGTCGTTCCCGGACGGGCTCGAGATCCCGTTGACGGAGGCAGGAGCGCAAGCCTGCATGTCGGTGGTCGGCACCAACGCCGAGCT
>DATEGE010000063.1:0-2544 GCA_035280265.1 Gemmatimonadales bacterium
GCCGCCTCCTCTCCCGGGGCTCGCTCAATACAGAATGTTCCCCGTCGCCGTGAACGCCCAGTGCCGGCCGCTGAATCCCTGTCCAAAGCGGTAGCCGAGCGCGAATTGCCCCACGTCGGTGATGGTCAGTCGGGTGGGGCCGAGCCGCAGGGCGAGCCCGGCGTCGCCGCCCAGGCGCGCCTGCTCATCGTCATACCACGCACCCCCATAGTCGAAAAACGGGGCCAGGCCGACGCCGAACAGCCCCCATACCTCGTCCTTCACCACGACGCGGTCCTCGAGCGCGACCCACGCCTCACGGGTCCCCGTGAAGGCGTGCGCGCCGAACAGGCGGGGTCCTTTGGAGTCGCGCCACAGGTCGAACTCGTCGCCGGGCTTGGGGGCGCGCAGCCGACCTCCCTCCAGGTGCAAGATGAGGGTCTGGCGGGCCAGGTTCTGGCTCGCGACGGTCATGCTGCCGAACACGCGACCCGAGTCCACCACCCCCGCCCCGGTCACCACCCCGTCCGCCTGACCCCGCAGCACGGCGAACCCGCCCTGCCACATGCCGCTCACCTGCCCGCTCAGCTCGGGGCCGACGCCCGCTCGACCCGGCGCGTAACCCCACGCGCGCGGCGCCGCCCACAGGCCGAGCCGCAGCAGCTGCGACAGGTCCACGTCCTCCTGGTGGGCGAACGCGTTGAAGTTCTCGAGCACCTGAAAGCGCACCTGCTTGAGCTCGACGCCGGCCCCGACCGTCCCGAATTGCGAGCGGGGAAACGGCACCGCCGTCGGCAGCGCGAAGTCCTCGCGCCGCCATCCCCCGCCGAACCAGAGCCGGGCGTAGCTCGTGCGGGTGGCGCTGAGCGCGACGCCGCCCGAGAGACCGAACTGCAGCTCGCGGTGCCGCAGGCTGTCCAGCAGCACGCCATCCTTGAACCGCAGCACGCGCTCCTGCGCCGCGATGCCCTGCGTGATGACGGAGCGCGGCGCGACGGTCTCGTAGAACGGCACCCCGACGGACCAGGTGCCGTCGCGCCCGTCCGAGATCGCCTTGTACTGCCCGGCCAGCACGGTGCGCCGCCCGAAGATGCCGGTGCTCGAGTAGCTCACGCTCACGCTGTGGCGATCGGGCGTCTTCTCGTAGCGTCCCGTGAGCGCCGTGCCGGTCCCCAGCACGTTCGCTTCGGTGAACGCGACCGCCCACAACACGTCGCCCGCCACGGACGAATAGTCGAAGTCGGGAATCGTGCTCCAGGCATCGTCCGTCTCCACCCGCAGGGCGAGACGGCCTTCCACGTGGACGGTGTCGATGCTGACCGCGCGAAAGATGGTGAGCGCGCGCAGCGCCCGCGCGCTCTCGGCCACCTTGGCCGAATCGTAGGGGTCGCCCCGCTTGAGGAGGAGGGCGCGGCGCACCACCCACGCCTGGGTGGTGATGTGCAGCGCGTTCCCCACTCCGGCCACGATCTTCGGGGCGTCACGCTTGCGATCGTACACGTTGTGCCGGATGACGATGATCGTGTCGATGATCTGGCCGGCGAGGCGTGTCAGCGGAGAGGCCACGAGCAGCGCAACCGCCAGATGCCAGATGACGAGCCGGCTGCTGCCCAGACGGGCCTCCTCAGTCGACGGTTCGGAACAATAACGGGAGGACGAACGCGCCGGCTACGGCAGGAACCTCTGCAACCGGTCCCGGTAGCGCCGGCGCCCCTTCGTCGTTGCCCCTCCGGTCTCTTTGCGCTTTGCTGCCGCGCGATCGACCCCTACGGCGTGTCCAGAACCTCTCGCACCTTCGCTGCGAGCGCTTCCGTCGAGAACGGCTTGTGGATGAACGCGGTGTTGGGCGCGAGCACGCCGCGATGGACGATCGCATCCTCGGTGTACCCGGACATGAACAACACCTTCAGGTCCGCGCGCCGCGCCAACAGCTCATCGGCCACCTCGCGTCCGCTCGCTCCAGGCAGCACTACGTCCGCCAGTAATAGGTGGATGGGACCAGTGTGGTCGCGCGCGAGCGCCGACGCCGCGTCCGCCGTGGCGGCCTCGAGCACCGTGTAGCCGTGCTTCTCGAGCACCCGCCGGGTCAGCGTCCGTAGTGCCGCTTCGTCCTCCACCAGCAACACAGTCTCGGACCCATGCGTGGGGCGCGCGGCGGCGCGGGCCGGGAATCGCTCGACCGGCTCGTCCACCCGTGGCAGGTACACCTTGAAGGTCGTTCCCTGGCCGAGCTCGCTGTAGCACCACACGTAGCCGCCGCTCTGCTTCACAATCCCGTACACCGTGGAGAGCCCCAGACCGGTGCCCTTGCCGGCCTCCTTGGTCGTGAAGAACGGCTCGAACACGTGGGACATGGTCTCCGCGGACATCCCTATACCTGAGTCGCTGAGCGCGAGCATGACGTAACGGCCGGGCTGCACGGGTACGTGCTCCCGCGCGTATGACTCATCCAGCTCGGCGTTCCGCGTCTCGAGCGTGAGCCTCCCGCCCTGCGGCATCGCGTCGCGGGCGTTCACCGCGAGGTTGACGACCACCTGCTCCAGCTGCGCGGCGTCGGCGCGCACC
>DATEGE010000064.1:0-1900 GCA_035280265.1 Gemmatimonadales bacterium
GGACTGAAAATCCGCGTGTCGGCAGTTCGATTCTGCCCCTGGCCACTCCACCAGGTCACCCCGAAGGCCTCACTCCCAAGTCGCCCGCGGGGAGCCGCAGCGTGAAAACGCTGCCACCCCCCTCGCGCGGCGCGTAGGCAACCGAGCCCCCCTGCACCTCGGCCAGCCGACGCGCGATCGCCAGCCCCAGGCCCGCACCGCCGCCGTCCGCCGGTGCGCCGGACCGACGGTAGAACGGCTCGAAGATGCGTTCCCGCTCGGCAGGCGGGACTCCCGGGCCGCGGTCCGCCACCGCGAATGCGAGGGACGTTCCCTCGCGCCGTACCGACAGCTCCACCGGCGATGCCGTGGGCGTATGGTGCGCGGCGTTGCCGAGCAAGTTGCTGAGTATGCGGAGGGACTGCACGAAGTCGAACCGACCGACCAGCGCCGGCTCGGTGAGATCGAGCTTGGTCTCGAGGACGCGATCCGTAAACAGCCCAGCGGTCTGCCGTACGGCCGCTCCCACCAGATCCTCCGCCGTGTTGAGCTCGGGATGCACTGGAAGCGCGCCTCCCCGCAAGCGGGAGAGATCGAGCAGATCGGACACGAGCCGCGTCAACCGGTTCGCCTCCTCCTCGATGGCCCGAGCGTTGGGGTCTCCCCGCGTGACGCCCGCTTGGGCAAGGGCGGTGATAGTCGTGAGCGGCGTCCGCAAATCGTGCGAGACGGCCGCCAGCACGCCGCCGAGCGAGGCCACCTCGCGCGCCTGGCGGGCCGCCTCCGCGGCCCGCGCCCGCTCGGCTGAGACGAGGTGGGTGGTGACCGCGGCGGTGGTGAGAAACGCCATCAACACGAACAAGTCGAGCGGCTTGCCCACGGAGAACGTGTCGTAGGGCGCCTGAAAGAAAAAGTCGAGCGACAGGAACCCCGCCAGTGTGAGCGCGAACCCGAGCGGCCGTCCCCCGCCCACGCTGCCACCCAAGATCACGAGCAGATAGAGGAGGACGGGAGGGACGGTGTCCACGCCGCCGCGGAACAGGCGCAGCACGGCGGTCACCGCGACGAACGCCGCGATCCAGCCCAACCAGATCCAGATGCGGAATCGCGCCACCGGATCCCTACGCGGGCACCTCGGCGCGGTAGCCGACCCCGGGCTCCGTCACGATGAGCTCGGGCCGGGCGGGGTTCGCCTCGACCTTGCGCCGCAGGTTGGTGACGTGGACGCGCAGATACTGTTGGGGACTGCCGGCGGCCGAGCCCCACACGGCGTCGAAGATTTGCTGGTGGGTGAGCGTGCGGCCGGCGTTCGAGACGAGCGTCCGCAGGATGTCCCACTCGATCGGCGTCAAGCGGATCACGGTCTGCCCGCGCGTCACCCGGCGGCGCGCCAGGTCGATGACGAGGCCGTACGCCGCCACGACGGCCGCCCCGTCGTCGCCGTTGGCCAGGCGTGCGCGCCGCAGCATGGCTCGGACGCGGGCCACGAATTCCGAGCTACTGAACGGCTTCGTGACGTAATCGTCCGCGCCGGCGTTCAGCAGCAGCACTTTCTCGGTGTCGGAATGCCGCGCTGAGAGCACGACGATGGGCACGCGCGACCACGAGCGAATCTCGCGGCACACGTCCACGCCGCGCGCGTCCGGCAAGCCCAGGTCCAGGACGATCAGCTCCGGACGCTCGGATGCCGCCAAGTCGATTCCTTGCCGTCCGGTCGCCGCCTCGACGATACGATCCGCCACGTCACTCAGGGCGCTTTGCAGGGCCCGTCGGATCGGGGCGTCGTCTTCGATCACGAGCAGCGCGCGCGCCCGTACCCCCGCCATCAGCGCTGCAGTGTCCGCGGGTGTCCCGTTCATGTTTTCTACAGGGATATGTCGACGCAGCGGTGCCCCGCAAGCATGCCTTAGTGAAATCTTAG
>DATEGE010000065.1:0-55487 GCA_035280265.1 Gemmatimonadales bacterium
GCTGGCGCGCGGCCGCGCGCGGGCCGACGGTGCGCGCCGTCGCGATCCCGTTGGAGCGGCCTCCGGGCAGCGCGCTCGACACCCTGGAGCGGCTCCGTCCCCTCGCGGCGGAGACGGCGCTCGCGCTCAGCCTGCGAATCGGAGAAGCGCTCGCGAGCGAAGGTGTCACGCCACGCTTCTTTCGGGCGTTCCGCGCCACGCTCGAGCGGCTCACCGATCGCCTCGCAACACCTCACAGCCGGTCCGACCGCCACGCCCTGGCACTCACGGCGCTCACGCGCGTCCTGTTCCTCTATTTCGTTCAGGCCAAAGGGTGGCTCGACGGCGATCGCCGCTATCTGATTCATCGGTTTGACGAATGTGTTTCGGGCCAGCGGCACTTTCACCGTCACGTGTTCGACCCGTTGTGCTTCGGCGCGCTCAACCGCCCCGCGGACGAGCGGTCCGCCGCGGCGCGCACGCTCGGGCGCTTGCCGTTCCTGAACGGCGGCCTGTTCGAGCCGACGATCCTCGAGCGGTGCCATGGCGCGGCCCGCTGGTCCAATGCCGAGTGGCGCGACGCGTTCGACGAGCTGTTCGAGCGCTTCCACTTCTCAGCCAGGGAGCCGGACGAGGGAGACGCCGTCGCTCCGGACATGCTGGGCCGCGTATTCGAAGGAGTGATGGACCCCGTCGAGCGGCGCTCGAGCGGCAGTTACTACACGCCTTCGGCGCTCGTGCGGGAAATCGTGCGCGCCGGACTGGCGGCGGTGCTGGTTCACCGGTTCGGGCTGTCGGCCGCGGCCAGCGAGCGGTGGATCCATGCCGGCGAGCCGCCGGCGTCGCGGCCCGACCTACGGCGGCTCGCCGTGATCGATCCAGCAGTCGGTTCGGGAGCGTTTCTGCTGGGGGCGCTTGAGGAGCTGACGCGCCTGCGCTGCAGCGGCGGCGAAGGGCCCATGCTCGCGGTGCGCCGTGACGTCGTGGCCCACTCGCTCTTCGGCGTCGACTTGAAGCTCACCGCCGTGCGCCTCACCGAGCTGCGACTCTGGCTCGCCCTGGTGGCGGATCAGGACGAAGCGGACCTGAGTCGCGTGTCGCCGCTGCCGAATTTGGACGGGCACGTGCGGCAAGGCGATGCCCTGCTCGACCCGCTGGCGCTGGCGCGCGCATTGAGCGGCAGCTCAGCGCCGTCTGCGCCGGGCGCGGAGGTGGAGCACTTGGCTGCCACCCGGCGCGCGCTGTTCACCCTCACCGGACCCGCGAAGCAGCGCGCCGTGGCGGACCTGGCGCGCGCTGAAGGCACCCTGGCGCGCCGGCTGCTCACCGCTGCCATCGCCGCGCTCGAGCGTTGCATCGCCGAGCTGGTGACGAGCGCGAAGGATCGCGACCTGTTCGGACGGCGCCGCGGGCTCAGACCCGAGGAGCGCAGGTTGCTCCATCGCCTGCGGCGCAGCCGGGGTGAGTTACGCAGCGCCGTCCGACGCTGGAGCCGCGAGGGCGGCGCGCCGTTCTTCGCGTTCGAGTCGCATTTCGCCGATGTGTTGGCACGTGGGGGGTTCGACCTCGTCGCGGGCAACCCGCCGTGGGTGCGAGGCGAGCGCGTGCCAGGTCGCGTGCGGGAGATGTTGGCGACTCGGTACGCGACCTGGCGGCCGGCTGCGGAGCGCGGGTTCGCCCATCTGCCTGATCTGGCCGTCGCGTTCGTGGAGCGCGCGCTCGAGCTCGCGGCTCCGGGAGGGGCGGCCGCACTGCTCGTCCCCGCGAAGCTCGTATCGAGCGGCTACGCCGAGCCGCTGCGTCGGCGGCTGGCGGCGGGCACGCAGCTCGAGCGGTTGGCGCCGCTGCCAGCCGCGAGCGGCGCGTTCGGCGCCGCGGTCTATCCGATGGCGCTCGTCGCCGCGCGGGTCGAGCCGACTGGCCGCGAGCAAGTGGCCACGACGCTCGGCCCGCGCGACGGCGCGCCGAGCCTGCCGCAGCGCGCCCTTGCCGTCGACGGCCCTTGGGTGTTGGCCCACGCCGCAACCGAGATCGCTCACCGCTTGCAGGCGGCTTTCCCCACGGTGGGCGACCGCTGGTGTCCCCAGCTGGGGGTAAAGACGGGAGCCGACGACGTGTTTCTCCTACCATACCCGGCAAGCGGGACGCGCCCGGCCGTTCGAGGCCGTGACTTGGCACCGTGGCGAGCGATACCGCGGGCGCACCTGTTGTGGACCCACGCTTCGGACGGGCGTCCGCTCGCCCGGCTCACCGCTGAAATGGCTCGCGCGCTCGACCCGCATGTCGAGCGGCTGAGAAGACGCAGCGACTATCGCGCAGGCCCGGCGTGGCAGCTGTTTCGGACCGCCCTGGCCGACGCGCCGCATCGCGTGATCTGGCCGGACCTCGCGCGCCGCTTGGCGGCGGTCGTTCCCGACCGCGGCATCGTCCCCCTCAACACGGTGTACGGCATCGCCACCCGCGCGGCGGACGACGCCTTTGCCCTGGCGGCGCTCTTCAACTCGCGCTGGCTCACCGCCCTCGCGCGGCTGTACGCCGATCCGGCGCGCGGTGGGTTCCGCCGCTTCAACGCGCGCGTGGTGCGGAGTCTCCCGATCCCTGCCGCAGACCCAGCCGTCTGGCGGGGCCTCGCGGAGCAGGGACGGCGCGGCATGGCAGACGACGATGCGATCGCGGGCCTGTATCAGCTCGATGCCACCGACCGCCGGGCTCTGGACCGAGCCGTCACGAGTCCTCTCTGAGCACCTCGCGCCGCTCGCGGAGCCGCTCACCTGCCTCCTCGCGCCGGGAGCGGTCGACTCGCCGCAAGCGGTCGCGAGGCTGGCGGCGCGCGCGTTGCTCGACGTGCTGGCAGAAGACCGCCGCTCGTGGCCCGGGTGGCTCGCTCCGCACCAGGTCCCCGCGGCCGCGCGGCTAGTCGGCATCCTGATGCGGCATAGGGGCGGCCTGCTCGCGGACGCGGTCGGCCTGGGCAAGTCGTACGTGGCGCTTGCGGTCGCGCTCGCCCTAGGGGGCCGGTTCGCTTTGGTCGTGCCGGCGGTGCTCGTGCCGCAGTGGCGCGCGCTCCTCCAGGAGCGCGAGATCGACGCGCCGGTCTTCACACACGAGTGGTTAAGCGGCTCCACTGTCCGACCGTCCGACTATCATACTGTTGGTCTGTTCATCGTCGACGAAGCCCATCGCTTCCGGAACCCCCAGACGAAGCGGTATGGCGCGCTCGCCCGCATGGTCGTTGGAGCTCGCGTTCTCCTGGTCACTGCGACACCGGTGCATAACCGCGTCGGCGACCTCTGCCACCTGTTCCGCCTGTTTTTGCGGGACCATGCCCTCAGTGCGCTGGGCGTGCCCTCGTTGTCCAGGGCGGCCCGAGGCGACACGGACCTACGCAGCTTGAAGGCTGCGACTGCGCGCCTGTGCGTGGCACGCTCTCGCGAGCGCGCGCGGTCGGGTTACGATCCCGGAGCTGTCTCCCTGCGCTTTCCAGGCCGCACCCCGGTCCAGACGATTCGGGTCGGCCCGACCGAAGAAACGGTGCTCGAGTCCCTGGTGAGCGGTGTGATGGGACTCGAGGGGGGCGGTGACGCCGCCGCGTTGTTCCGTCTGATCCTCTTGTCGCAGCTCGGCTCCAGCATCCCCGCCTTCCGTGCGAGTCTCGGCCGTTACGAAGCGCTGCTCGAGCTGAGCGCCGCGGCGGCGACGGAAGGGAGGGCGCTCGGGCGACGCGCCTTCGGAAGGCTGTTTGCCGCCGCGCAGGACGAGCTGCAGCTCGCGTTCTTGCCGCTACTTCTGCCTCCCGGGGCGAGCGCCGCGAGCGAGCGCGATCGGGCCCTCGTGCGGCGGTTACGCCAGCTGTCGACCTCCACCCTCGATCCCAAGGCAGCCGCCCTCGGAAGGATACTCGAGGACAGCGCGGTGAAGACGATCGTGTTCGTGCGAGCCCGTGCCACGGTGCATCATCTGCTGCGCCGGTTGCGAGGCCAGCGCATCGCGGCGGTGACCGGAGAGCATGGCTGGTTCGGAGCAGAGCGCGCCCCGCGGGAGGAAGTGCTCCGAGCGTTCGCGCCGCGTGCCCAGGGGGCGAGCGATCCGGCGGCCGCGCTCGAGACCCACGTGCTGGTCACCACCGATCTCCTGAGCGAGGGCCTGAACCTGCAGGACGCCGGCCGCGTGATTCATTACGACCTGCCCTGGACTCCAGCGCGGCTCGAGCAGCGAGTGGGCCGCGTGGATCGCGCCCAGTCCGCGCACGAGCGCATCGAGGTGGTGGCCTTCCTCCCGCCGCCCCGGCTCGCCGACGCCATTGCCATCGAGCGGCGGCTGGCGGCGAAGCGGCTCGCGCAGCATACCGCCGGTGGCGGGCGCGCTGCGTTCGACTGGTGTGATCGGCTGTATCGCCTCGCCACGGCGGGGTTCGCGGAACCGCGTGCCGGCAGTTGCGCCGCGGCCGCGGGCGCGCGTGACCGCGCCGTGGTCCTCGTACTGCGGATCGGCGCCCTGGTGGACGCGGTGGTGGTGACGGACCTTGGCGCGCGAGCCGATCCGGAGCGAGCCACCACGCTGCTCGAGCGAGCCGCGCAGTCCCAGCCCGTCGCCGTCGATCGAGAGGCGCTCGAGCGCGCGCTCCGACGGGCCGCGCCACTGCTGCGCAGCCGGCTCGCCGTGGTCGAGGACGCACGCTGGCGCGCGGCCGACCGCGACCGTCTGAGCCGACGCCTCATTCCATGGGTGCTCGCCGCGGCACGGCGTGCCGCCCGACGGCGCCAGCACACCGAGCTTGCCCGGCTCGACGCGCTCGTGTCCCGACTCGCACTCGGCATGACGGCGGGTGAAGAGCGGCTGCTCGACGATCTCCTGGTACGTGGCGCGCCGCTCGCGATACGCGACGTGCTCGCCTGGCACGAGCGTCTCCCTCCGCTCGACGACGCTGCCGCCGCCCCACGGGTGGAACTCATGGCGGCGATCGTGCTCGGTGAGGCGGTCACTCGTGATGCAGTAACAGCTCCTCATAGTCGAGCTCACGCTGAATCCGTCGCATCACCGCGTCGCTGATGGCGCCCTCATCGCGCAGCCGCAGCAGCTCTCGCCGCTCCGTGGCGAGCAGCTCTCTGGCGAGGCGGAGGTTGGCACGAGTCTTGATCTCCACAGGTGCGTCGAGCACGCCGTCTGCGTGGCCCCGCAGGTGTTGGGTACGATGGCGATAGTGGTCGCGTGTCTGCGACAGCGCGTCCGGGTGCATCCACGGCTCCAGCGAGAGCTCCTCGAGCCGTTGTAACGCGGCTTCCGTGGTGCGGAGCCGGGCGCTGAGCTCCTCGCGCTGCTCGTCCTCTCCGGTTTCGCGTACGCCGAGCCAGCGGAGCAGTGGCGCGAGCGTGAACCCCTGCCCAATGAGTGTGACCACGATGACCGCGTACGCGAGGGCGATGATGGCGTCCCTGCCGGGGAAGGGCGCTCCGGCGCCGGTCATGGTGGGAACGGCCGCGGCGAGAACGAGCGTGTCGCCGCCGCGCAATCCGGCCCAACCCACCACCGTCAACACCTGCCAGCGCGGCCGCGCCTCGCGCGGCCGGAGGAGCGGGACCAGGAGCCAGCGAAAGTTGCCGGCGAAGTACACCCATGCGAGTCGCGCAACCACCACCGCAATGCTCACGAGTACGGCGGCGCGTAGCAGCTGGAGCGCCGCAGCAGCGCTGAGTCCCTCGACGATCGGCCGGAGCGCGAGCCCCGTCAGGATGAAGATGAGTCCTTCGAGCAAGAACACCGCCACGTCCCACATCCCGGTGTTCTGCACGCGTGTATCGGCCGCTACGACCCGCGGTCCTACCCGCCCGAGGTAGATCCCCATCGCTACGACCGCGAGGATGCCCGAGACGCCGAGCCGCTCGGCCGGCAGATAAGCGGCGTAGCCGCTCAGCAACGAGATGGTGTTCTCGACTTCGGGGTCGTGAATGTGGCGGCGCACCGCGCCCAACAGCCACCCGACGCCCAGGCCAACGAGAACGCCGCCCGCGCCGACCCACAGGAAACGCCAACTCGCGGCCATGAGCGAGAACGTCCCCGTCACGGCGGCGGCGATGGCCACGCGGTACGCCACGATCGCCGCCGCGTCGTTGATCATGCTCTCGCCTTCGAGAACGGTCGCGGAGCGCCGAGGGAGGGGCAGTCGCCGCAAGAACGCCGTCGCAGCCGCGACGTCTGGCGGTGATACGACGGCGCCGAGCACGAACGCCGACGCCCACGGCAGACCCGGCACCGCTTGGTGCGCCACCACGGCGACGACGATTGTCGCGAACAGCACATGCCCGACGCCGAGCGACAAAATGGGGCGCAGGTTGGCGCGCACATCGCGGTAGGAGGCGAGCAGCGACGCGCGGTACAAGAGCGGCGGAATGAACACCAGGAACACCAACTGCGGGTCGAACTGTACCGCCGGAAGTCCTGGGACCAGGGCGACGAGCAGCCCGCCCACGACGAGCAGCGCCGGGGTGGGGAGGTCGAAGCGGCGTGCCGCGAGGGCGAGGAGCGTAACGCCCACGAGGAGCGTAAGAACGGTCTCGAAGTTTTCCATCGGAGCGTTGCATTCTAGCGCCCGTCGGCCGGCACGCCAGCCGTCGAGTTAGCTTCCCGGCGTGCCGCTCTCCACGTTTCTCTTCGACCTGGACGGGACGCTCATCGACTCGATCGAGCTGATCCTGCGTTCCTACCGTCACACTCTGCGCACGCACCGCGGGGAGGAGCCGCCCGACCACGTGTGGATGGACGGTCTGGGCACGCCGCTGTGGGTACAGTTTCGACGCTTCACCGACGATCCGGCCGAGATCGACGCAATGGTCGCGACGTATCGCGCCTACAACCTCGCCCACCACGACGAGCTGGTGCGACCGTACGACGGCGTGGTTGAGGCGGTCCGGGCCCTGGAGCGGCCGGGAAGGAGACTCGGCCTCGTGACGAGCAAGATGCGAAGTGGCGCCCTCCGTGGACTGCGGAGCGCGGGATTGGAAGACGCCTTCGACGTCGTGGTGGGCGCGGACGAGGTGACTCATCCCAAGCCGCACCCCGAGCCAGTGCTGATCGCGCTCGGGCGCCTCGGTGCCGCCGCGGCTGGCGCGGTGTTCATCGGGGACTCGCGGCATGACCTGGAATGCGGTCGGGCTGCCGGGGTAAAAACGGCCGCGGCACTATGGGGTCCGTTCGACCGCACCGACCTCGCCGACCTCGACCCCGATTACTGGCTGGAACGCCCGCAGGACCTCAGTTTACTGGCGACCGACGACTGACAGCCCCGGAGGCCCCGTGCGGTTCGTCCCCTTCGAACTCGAGCGCTGGCAAAGCACCTGGGAGAACCGGGTGCGCTTCAACCTCTCGGAGTCGGGAGTACATCCGCTCTCCGTCCGAGAGTTGCTCGATCTCGCGGGCGCTTCCGCCATGCCGCTGCTCGACGTGCGCCTCGGCTACAGCCAGTCGAACGGGACCGACCTCTTGCGAGGCCGCATCGCCGCTCTCTATCCGGGCGTCGCCCCCGACCAGATCCTCGTGACAACGGGGAGCGCAGAGGCGAATTTCGTGGTCTGCTGGCGCCTGATCGAGCCCGGCGACACGGTCGCCGTGATGCTGCCCAACTACCTCCAAACCTGGGGGCTGGCGCAGAACTTCGGCGCGCACGTGCGGAGCTTGACGCTGCACGGGGAAGCGCAGTGGGAGCCCGACGCCGACGAGGCGCGGCGCGCCATCCCAGCGGGAACGAAGCTGGTCGTCATCACCAACCCCCACAACCCTACGGGTCACGTGCTGTCCGACGAGATGCGCAGAGTGATCGTGAGCCGCGCCGCCGAGGTGGGCGCCTGGCTGCTCGCGGACGAGGTGTATCAGGGGGCCGAGCGCGATGGCGTGACCACGCCGTCGGTGTGGGGCAGCTATGAGCGAGTGATCGTAGTGAACGGGCTCTCGAAGGCGTACGGGCTGCCGGGCCTGCGCATCGGCTGGGTCGTGGGACCTCCGGGTTTCGCGCCGGAGGCGTGGGCGCGACACGACTACACGACCATCGGGCCGGCCGGCACCAGCGATCATCTCGCCGCCGTAGCGCTCGAGCCGGAGGTGCGCCCACGGGTGCTCGAGCGCACTCGTCGCATCCTGCGGACCAACTATCCGGTGCTCGAGCGGTGGTTGAAGGGCTTCGGCGACACCTTCGCCTGGCACGCGCCCCAGGCGGGCGCAATTTGCCTCGTGAAGTACCGCCAAGCGGTCAGCGCGCTCGACCTGGTCGAGCGGATGCGCGCCGAGCACAGCGTCCTCCTGGTGCCGGGAGACCACTTCGGGCTGCCGAACTACATTCGTCTCGGCTTTGGGGAGGAGCTACATCATTTCCAGGAAGCCCTCGGGGAGACGGAGCGAGGCTTGAAGCGCGCGTTCGCCGACTGACATGCGGGTCGTTCCGCTCGAGGCGTTTCGCGACAAGATCCCCTTCACCGTGGCGATCGCCGCGGTGGAACGCGGGTTCCGCGCGCTGGCGCTGGGTGAGGCGTCGCTTCCCGATCCGATGGTGCTGGAGCTGCGCGACCAGGAGGCCGAGGTCCATGTCAAGGGCGCGCACCTCAGGGGGGCGCGACACATCGTTCTCAAGGTCGCCACCGGATTTTACAGGAATCGGGCACGCGGCCTGCCGTCGGGCGACGGGATGTTCCTGCTGCTCAACGCACAGACGGGTGCGCCAGAGCTGCTGCTCGAGGAGCACGGCTACCTCACCGACTTGCGCACCGCGGCGGCCGTGGCGGTCACCCTCAAGTACCTGGCACCGCCGGACGCGCGAGAGGCCCTGCTGATTGGTGCTGGGGCTTTGGCCCGCCTCACGGCACGGGCAATGGTCGCCCAAATGCCCCTGGCCCGTCTCACCCTGTGGAACCGCTCGCGCGAGCGCGCCGAGGCACTCGCCCGGGAGCTGGCGCAGGTGGTCGAGACGCGCGTCGCCCCAGCCCTCGAATCGGCCGTGCGCGATCACCGAGTGATCGTCACAGCCACCGCCAGCACGGTGCCGCTCGTCAAGGTCCAGTGGGTCGGGGCCGGAACGCACATCACTTCGGTGGGGACCGGCAGTCCGGAGAAGATCGAGCTCGAGCCAGCGTTGCTGGCGCGCGCCGACAAGCTCGTCGCCGACCGTGTGGCCCAAACCGAGCGCTACGGCAATTTGCATCACGCCATTGCGGCGGGCGTCGTCACGCGCGACAAGATCTACGCCGAACTCGGCGATCTCGCCGCCTGCCGGCGTGCCGGCCGAGAGGATGCGAACGAGATAACGGTCGCCGATCTGACCGGCGTGGGTGTGCAGGATGCCGCGATCGCGCAGGCGGTGGTGGAGGTCCTGGGATTGTGACCAGGCCGGAGCAGGTGCGCTACCGGCTCGTCGACTTCCTGGGGTTCACACCGCTGGCGCACCGGCCTCCGCTACCGAGGCGCTGGTGGGTGTATTGTGCGGCCGCTTTTCTCGCACCCAGTCCGGTGCTCGCCCTGGTGCCCGCCGCCGTAGCGCCATACCGCGATCTCATCTGGCTGGTCACGTTGGTGCCCGCGTACCTCCTGTCGCTGCACTACGGGATGCGCGGCGCCGTCGCGGGCCTGGCGATGGGAACGGTCCTGTTCACGTCGATCCAGCTGCTCGTCGCCCTGAACCTCGATGCCGAGGACTGGCGCATCACCGTTCCCATCTATACCGCCTACGGGACCATCGCGATCTCCGTGGGCTGGTTGTCACAGCAGCTGCACCTGTTCTACGGGCGAGCCATCGAGGGTGAGCGCGTGGCGGTGGTGAGCCAGCTGGCCGTAACGATGCGCCACGAGGTGAACAACGCGCTCGCCGCGATCCTGGCGGAGGGACAGCTGCTCGAGCACGACGCGGTGCTCACGCATCCCGAGGACAAACAATCACTGCAGAACATCCTCGCGATGACGCGCCGCATCCAGCAGAGCATGGACAAGTTGGTCAACGCGACCCACACCCCCGTGACGGAATACGTCGAAGGGGTGCGGATGATCGATCTGTCGAAGCTCGAGTCAGCCGACTAGGTTACGCGCACACCTCGACAAAGAAAGCAATCGGACAATGACGACGCTGCAGCGCGATCAAACCGACTTCGTCAGAGCGATCTCCCGGCTCGACGCCACAGCGCTCGTCGTGGGATCGATGATCGGATCCGGTATCTTCATCGTCTCGGCGGAGATCCTGCGCGAGGTCCACGCTCCGGGGCTGCTGCTCGTCGTCTGGGCCGCCTCGGGCGTGGTGACGTTGATGGGCGCGCTCACGTACGGCGAGCTGGCGGCGATGTTCCCACGGGCCGGCGGGCAGTACGTGTACCTGCGCGAGGGGATCTCGCCGCTGTTCGGCTACCTGTACGGCTGGACGCTGTTCGTGGTGATCCAAACCGGGACCATCGCGGCCGTGGCCGTCGCGTTCGCCCGCTTCACCGCCGTCTTTTTCCCCGGCCTCTCGCCCGACGTGTTCTTCGGCACGACCCTGCACTTCCCCAAACCCATCGGCGACGTCGCGGTCGGCCTGTCGGCGCAGCGCATCCTGGCCGTCATCTCGGTGGCGGTACTGACCTGGATCAACGTCCGGGGCGTGCGGACCGCGGCGATCATCCAGACCACGCTGACCGCGGTCAAGACCGGCGCGTTGGCGCTGCTGATCCTGCTCGGCCTCACGATCGGCCGGCACGTCGAGGCGCTGGCCGCCAACTTCGGCGCCAACTTCTGGGCCACTGGCGGAATAGCGGTCGGCATCGGTGCGATCGGCGCCGCGATGGTCGGCTCCCTGTTCTCGATGGACGCCTGGAACAACGTGGGTTTCGCAGGCAGCGAGCTCAAGAACCCGGAGCGCGACCTGCCGATCGCCATGGGCGCGGGCGTCTCGATCGTCACGTTGCTGTATTTGCTCGCCAACGTCGCCTACCTGAACGTGCTGCCGGCGGCGGCGATCGCCACCGCGCCGCAGGATCGCGTCGGCACCGCCGCGCTCCAGGCGATGCTCGGCGACTCGGGACTCACGCTCATGGCCGCCGCGATCATGATCTCCACGTTCGGCTGCAACAATGGCTTGATTCTGTCGGGGGCACGCGTGTACTACGCGATGGCTCGCGACGATCTGTTCTTTCAGTCCGCCGGCGTGCTGCACCCGAAGTACAAGACGCCCGCCGTAGCGCTGATCGTCCAGGCAGTGTGGACGGGCATCCTCTGTCTTTCGGGGACGTACACGCAGCTCTTGAACTTCGTGATCTTCGCGGCGCTCGTGTTCTACGGGGTGACGGCGGTCGGGTTGTTCGCGCTGCGGCGCACACGACCCGAGGCGGCTCGTCCCGTACGCGTCCCGCTATATCCGTGGCTCCCCGCTCTGTATGTCGTCGCCACCGCCGTCATCGCCGTCGACCTCCTGACCCAGGACGCCACGCGCACGTACAGCTTCCTCGGCCTCGCCCTCGTGGTCTGCGGCGTACCGGTGTACTACGCGTGGCGCAGGATGGTGAGGCGACGTACCGCACTCTCGTAACGCCCAACTGAAAACGGACACTTGCCGGTCGGCCCGATCGTGATCATATTGCGTCTGCGACCCGAAGAAACACCGAAACCACTTAGGCCCGGTCGATGCCCCAGCCGCAACAGACCCCGCGCCCGGCACCCACGACCCCGGCGACTGTCGCCGCCGGCTCTCCTCCCACTCCCTGTCCGGACTGCGGCGCCGGGCTCACGCGACAGTCGGGGTGCATCGTGTGCGTGCAATGCGGGTGGGCGAGATGTAGCTAGAATGGCGACGGAATGACGGAAGGACGGAACGACGGGAAGGTGGGCCAGGAGCGGCGACAGCTCGCGTTGCCCTTCCCTAACGTTCCGTCGTTCCGACCTTCCGTCGCCTTACCAGTTCTCGACTCCCGTCTGCGCGGCACGAAGTTCGTCCAGCTCACGCCCCGTTCCGTGCTCAATTCGCCCCAACAGACAGGCGTCGATTTTTGGTCACTCAACCCGTACATCGGCTGTGAGTTCGGGTGCACGTATTGCTATGCGCGCTACGCGCACCGCTACACGGTCGAGCGCGCGCACGACGCAGGCAAGCTGGACGACGAGCAATTCCGCGAGTTTCGCGGCGCGCATGGGTGGGAGGCGTTCGAGCGGCGGATTTTCGTCAAGGACCAAGTGCTCGCGGCGCTGGAAGCGGACCTGCGCCGCTACTTTCGATCCGTCGGTCCGGCCGAGGGCCCGGTCACTCCGATCGTCATCGGCACGGCGACCGATCCTTATCAACCGGCCGAGCGGCGCTTCCGGATCACGCGGCGCGTGCTCGAGCGGCTGGCGCAGTGCGACGGGCTGAACCTCGGCATCATCACCAAGAGTCCGCTGGTGGCGCGGGACGTGGAACTGCTGCGTCGTATCCAGGAGCGCAGTGATCTGGAGGTGTACGTCTCGCTCATCACCACCGACGCCGCGCTCATCCGGCGGGTCGAAGCGCGCTCCCCCACGCCCGCCACTCGGCTGCGGGCGCTCAAGCGGCTCGCGGACGCCGGGGTGCGCGTGGGGCTGATCGTGGCGCCGGTCCTCCCGGGGATCACCGACGACCTGCCGCATCTGGAGGCGTTGTTTCGCGCGGCCCGCGACGCGGGCGCCGGATTCGTGCACGCCGGCCCGCTGCGCCTGTACGCTGCGGTGCGCGAGCGCTTTCTCCCCGTCCTCACGGAGCATTTCCCCGATCTCGCGCCTCGTTACCGCACCGCCTACGCCCGAGGCAGCGGCGCACCGCGCGATTACGCGCGCGCGCTCGCGGCGCGCATCAAGCGGCTCCAGCGGCGCTTCGGATTTCCGGTGAACGACGGCATGGTCGACCGCTACCGGGCGCGCCGGTCGACGCGCCAGGAAACGCTCGCGTTGTAGTCGACTCACGCCACGACGGATTCGTCCTTGCGGTGGCGCGGCCGGTAGTGCCGCACGAGATCGAGTACCCAGCGCGGCGCGCCCTGACGCCGCGCCTCGTAGGCGCGGGCCAGCAGCTCGGCGATGTCGCGGCCCAGCTGCGCCGCCTGGCCGGGCGACAGGTCCGACGCCAGCTCGCCGAGCAGACGAACCAGCTGGCCGATGTGGGGCGGCCGACTCGCCCGGCGGCGCGTGGCGAGCCAGCGCTCGAACTTGGCGCGGGTGGCAGGATGAGGGACGGAGCCCTTGAGGAAGTTGCGCAGCCCGTTCGGGCTGACGGCGATTTCGTGCGCCGCCTTGCGCAACGAGATGCCGACCGTCTCCCGCGCGACGGCATCTCGCAGGATCGGCACGGGCAACGTCGGAACGCTCCTACGGCCAGCGTTCATGCAACGCCCTTGAGGCGTGCAATTTGTGCGGTTTGGGCGGTGTTACACGAGGTACCCTACACCCACTTCAGGACCGTGGCAAGCGCGCGACTTCACCCTCCTCCCGCCAGGTGCTCGACGAGCGCCCGAATCGTTCCCGGCGCGTTTCCCTCGAGTCGGTTGTTGACGAGGATCAAGGCCTCCAGGTGGCGTCGAATCACCTCGGCGACGAGTCGCAACAGATCCTGCCGCACGTCCGGCTGCGGATCGCGGATCCGGTCATAGGGCTCGAACAACCGCACCGCGTCGGCGTAGGCCCGTCCCGGGCGGAGCAGTCCGCGCGCCACCGTGAACCCCGTTCCCACTGGAAACGTCCAGGGGAGCTCGAGCTGGTCGCCGATCGGCGGCATCTCGTTCCAGGAATTGAATACGTGGGCCACGCCGTGTCGTGCCAGCGTCGCGCCGTGGGCGTCGGTCAAGAGCTCCGGGTTCCGCAGCTCTACGGCGTAGCGGAAGTCGCGTGGCAGCTGTCGCAAGAAGCCGTCGAGCTGCTCCGCCCACGCGTCAGGCGCAGGCCGATCCTTCCCGCGCATCGGCTGGAACTCGAACACAAAGCACCCGGCGTGATCGCGAAACATTCGCTCGAACGGCTCGAGCACCGCCTCCTTGAACAGATCGGCGTTCAAGAAATCGGGGTTCGACCGCCGCTCGATCCGCTTGGCCGTAATCCGGTCCCACACCTTGCTCACACACGGAAAGCCGGGGGGCAGCGCGCGCGCGTACGCCGCGAGGACGTCTTCCGATGGGGCATCGTAATAGGCGCTGTCGATCCCCACCGTGCCAAACAGCGGATACCGCGCGTACTCTTCGAGCCGCCTAGCCGGCTCGGCGCCACGATAGTGGCGGTGATACACGTCCCCGGACCAGCCGTCGTAGGTCCAGGTGGACGTGCCGAATTTGACGTTGGGAGGAATGCGGCGACCGAGCGCGACGAGGTCCGCTGGAGGCGGGGGCAGCGTGGAGACGTCGTCGAACAGGCTGGGTTGTTTTCGAGGGACCACAGTGCTCACTTAAGTAGAGACAATACAATAACTTAAACATTATCATTCGAATCTTGCCATCCCCTCTGTCTTCGGGATATATTCGGGTCCCATTTGACGCTAGCCTGTGACCCGATGCCCAGCCTGACGAGCGATTTCGCCGCGTGTTGCTGGATTCCGTCGTTCGCGCTGCGCTGTGAGACGGCACGGCGGGCGGAGCAAGACACGACGCTCGCCACCCGCCCCCTGGCGTTACTCGACACCGACTCCGCGCGTCGCGTGTGGCAGGTATCGCCGCTCGCCCGGCGGGCGGGAGTGAAGTCGGGAATGACAGTGAGCCAAGCGATCGGAGTGTGTCCCGCGCTCGTGTTGTGCGAGGCCGATCCGGTCTATTACGACGCGCAGTTCGCGCAGCTCGTGGCGGCACTCGGCAACGTGAGCCCCGTCGTGGAGCCGGTGGAGCTGGGGAGAGTGTACGTGGGGACGGATGGACTGGAGGGACTGTACGGGGAGCCAGAGGAGATCGTTGAGGCGATCGAACGCGGAATGCGGAACGCGGAATGCGGAACAGATGGTGAAAGCTCGCTTGCCCGTTCCGCGCTCCGCGTTCCGACTTCCGCGTTTCGTCTGGGGTGGGGCCGCGGGAAGTTCGTTTCCTGGGTCGCCGCAACGCGCGCGCGGCCAGGTGAGGCCGTCATCGTGCGTCCGGGTGAGGAAGGGGCATTCCTCGCCTCCCAGCCGCTCGCCGTCCTGCCGCTCGATCTCGACACGCATCGCCGGCTGCGGCAGCTGGGGTTGAAGACGCTGGGGGCGCTGGCGGCGCTGCCGGAGGAAGCGGTGGTCTCGCAGCTCGGCGCCACCGGCCGGCGGCTGTGGCGATTGGCGGCGGGACGAGTGTCGGAGCCGGTGGTGGGGCAAGTCGCCCCGGAGCCGATCGTCGCCGCGCTCACGTTCTTCACCCCGGTCGCCGGGCGAGAGCTGCTCGAGCTGGCGCTCGAGCGGTTGATCGAGCGGGCGCTGAAGGATCCGCGCCGTATCGGCTGGCGCGTGCAGGTGGTGCGTGTGCGCGCCGGGCTCGAGCACGGCGCATCGTGGCTCGCCGCGGTGACGCTCAAGGATCCCACGGTCGAGCGTGACTGCATCGCCGCTCCGTTCCGGACGCAACTCGAGCGGTCGCCGCCCCCCGGAGCGGTCGAGCGACTGGTCGTCGAGTTCACGGCGTTCGCGCCGGGCACGGAGGAGCTGCAGCTCTTCGCGCGCGACGCGACGGCCGCGGCGCGCGCGGCGCGACGGCGCGCGCTGCAGAGCGCCGCGCGAGAGATCAAGCTGCGGCTCAAGCGGTCGGTGTTGTATCACGTCATCGAGGTGCAGCCGTGGTCGCGGCTGCCAGAGCGGCGCTACGCGTTGATCGACTATGAACCGTGAGCGAACGCGGAACGCGGAAGGTGGAACGCGGAACCGCGCCGACAGACTTCTGGCTCTCAATGCCCCGCAACGAGTGCAGGTGGAGCTGGACGAGCAACGCAGACCACGGGTCGTGACGCGTGAAACAGGAAACGAGAAACGGGTCGAGTCCATTGGTGAGAATTGGCGTATGGACGACGAATGGTGGCGACAGCCGATCGTCCGCCGCTATGTCGAAGTCGTATTCGAAGGCGGAGGGCGGGTGGTGCTGTTCGAAGACCTAGTGACCGGAGAGTGGTGGATGCAGAAGCCGGCCTGAGAGTTCCGCGTTCCGACTTCCGCGTTCCGACTTTGGTATGTACGTCGAACTTCACTGCCACTCGGCGTTTTCTTTTCTCGACGGCGCCTCGCTTCCCGAGCAGCTGGCGCTCACCGCCTCGCAGCTCGGCTACTCCGCTCTCGCCCTCACCGATCACAACGGACTGTACGGCTCGATGGCGTTCGCGCAGGCGACGCAGCAGCACGGCCTGCAGGCGATCACCGGCGCGGAGCTGACGCTGCACGACGGCGCGCACGTGACGCTCCTCGCCGAGACAGCGGAAGGGTATGCGAACCTGTGTCGCCTGATCACCGCTGCACACCTCGGCCGCGAAGATCGCCGCGACCCGCGGCTGGACTTCGCCTCGCTCGAAGCCCGGCACACGGGACTGATCGTGCTGTCTGGTTGCCGCAACGGCCTGCTACCCAGTGTGCTGCGGCGTGAGGGAGCGTCGGCCGCCAGGCGGCTCGCCGAGCGCTGCCGCGCGGTGTTCGGGCGCGAGAACTTCTTCGTCGAGCTGCAGCTCAACTATGTGCGCGGCGACCTCGCGCTCACACGGGCGCTGAAAGAGCTGGCAGACTCCTTACAACTCGGCGTCGTCGCGTCGGGCGACGTGCATTACCACAAGCGCGAGCGCCATCGACTGCACGACGTGCTGGTCGCGATCGGGCACCGCACTACGCTCGACGGCTCGCACAGCGTGCGACATGCCAACAGCGAGTTCTACCTGCGTCCACCGCAAGAAGTCGAAGCGCTGTTTCGTGACTGGCCGGATGCTGTCGCTACAACCGAAGTCCTGGCGCAGCGTTGCCGGTCGTTCGACCTCACCAGAGACCTGGGATATCGGTTTCCCGACTTCCGCGGCGCCGCGCGCACGCCCGCTCTACGAGCGCTCGCGGAGCTGTGCCGTGCGCGACTCGAGGAGCGCTACCCGATTTCCTCCCCGCACCGCGCCGAGGCGGAGCGGCGGCTCGGCGAAGAGCTACGGCTCATCGAGCATCACGGGCTCAGCGGGTTCTTTCTCGTCTATCACGACCTGTTCGAGCTGGCGCGAGAGGTGGGCGCCGATGTGCGGCGCGACTCGCGGCGCGCCGGGGCCAATCTGCTCCCCGGCAGGGGGCGCGGCTCATCGGTCTCCTCGGTGGCGTGCTACCTGCTCGGCCTCTCGCACGTCGACCCGGTCGCGACCCGGCTGTTCATCGGGCGGTTCTTGAATGAGACCCTCGCCTCGGTGCCCGACATCGATCTCGATTTCCCGCGTGAGATCCGCGAGGAGCTGATCCGCCGGGTGTACCGGCGCTACGGCCACGAGCACGTGGGGCTGGTCTGCTCGTTCCCCACCTATCGCCTGCGCTCGACCGTGCGCGAGATCGGCAAGGCGCTCGACTTGCCGGCGGGCGAGATCGCGCAGGTGGCGAAGTTGTCGGACAGTCGGACGGGCGGACTGTCGGACGAGCTGCAACGGCTCCCCGGCTTCGAGCGCAGGAAGAACGCCCCATTATGGAAGGAGCTGTGCGAGCTGGCCGAAGAGATCGCCGGGCTGCCGCGTCACGTGTCGCAGCACGTCGGTGGGATGATCATCTCGAGCCGGCCGCTCGTCGAGATCGTGCCACTCGAGCGCGCCGCCATGGAAGACCGCGTCGTGTGTCAGTGGGACAAGGACTCCTGTGACGACGCGCGCTTCATCAAAATCGATTTCCTGGCGCTCGGCATGTTGTCGCTCGTGGAGGAATGCGTCGAGCTGGTGGCGGTACGCCAGGGAACGCCGCCCGATCTCTCGCGCATCGACTTCGCCGACCCCGCGGTGTACGACCGCATCTGTCGGGGCGACACGGTGGGAGTGTTTCAGATCGAGAGCCGGGCGCAGATTCAGATGCTGCGTCGCACCAGGCCGCGCAATCTCGAGGACCTCGCTGTCGAGGTCGCGATCGTGCGACCCGGACCGATCGTGGGCGGCGCGGTGAACCCGTACGTGCGGCGCCGCGAGGAGCAGCGCCGGGCGCACGCCCGTGGCCGGCGCTACACGCCGCCGCTCGATCATCCGTTGCTCGAGGAAGCGCTCGCGGAAACGCTGGGAGTGATTCTCTATCAGGACCAGGTGCTGCAGGTGTGTCAGGCGCTCGCGGGGTTCACGCCCGGCCAGGCGGAAGCGCTGCGGCGGGCGATGAGCCGGCGGCGCAGCCGCGAGCTGATGGCGGAGTTTTGGGGGGAGTTTCGGGACGGCGCCGCGGCGCGCGGCGTCCCCGAGGCGACGGCCGAGCGCGTGTTCATGCAGGTGATCGCGTTTTCCGAGTTCGGCTTCCCCAAGTCGCACGCCGCCGCGTTCGGACTGCTCGCTTACCAGTCGGCCTGGCTGCGGCACTACCATCCGGCCGAGTACTACACCGCGCTGTTCAACAATCAACCGATGGGATTCTACTCGCTCGACGCGTTGGGACGTGATGCGAGCCGGAACGGCGTCGAGATCCGGCTGCCGGATGTGAACACGAGTGACGTGTGGTGCACGGTCGACCTCACCCCCTGTGGTGAGGCTGTGCGAGTGGGACTCGCTTTCGTGCGCGACTGGAGCGAAGAGACCGCGACGCTGGTGGTGGTCGAGCGCGAGCGGAATGGCCCTTATCGTACCATCGGGGACTTCGTGCGCCGGGCGCCGCCCCTGCTCAAACGTACCGCGATCGAGCATCTGGTATGGGTGGGCGGGTGCGACAGCTTCGGGCTCACCCGCCGGGAGCTGTTGTGGCAGGTTGGACTGTGGCTGCCTCCGGAAACGGAGCGCGGTGACGGCACGCGCAACCGCCGCCAGATCGAGCTGGCGCTCAACCATCCACACGAGGGACTGCGCTTCGGCGGCCTCGCGGCGGACGAACGGCTGCTCGCCGAATACGACGTGCTGGGGTTCGCCGCCAGCGGCCACCCGCTTTCGCTGCTGCGCGGCGAGCTGCCGCCCGGCGTGGTGCAGAGCGACGCGCTCCCCCGGCTCGACCACGGCGTCGCCGTCGAGGTCGCCGGGCTGGTGGTCGCGCGCCAGCGACCCGAGACCGCGAAGGGATTCGTCTTCGTGCTGGTCGAAGACGAGGCCGGGATGGTGAACGTGATCGTACGGCCGGACGTGTACGAGCGGTTCCGCACGGCGATCCGCGGCGAGCCGTTGCTATGGGTGCGCGGGACGCTCGCGAAGGACGATGGAACGGTGAACGTGATCGCGGAGGAGGCGCGGGGTCTCAAAGTCGGAACGTGGAACGCGGAACGCGGGACGGAAGACGAGTCGGACGGTTCCGCGTTCGCCTTTCTCAAGGCTTTCCGACGCGTTGCTCCCGACTCGAAGGACTGGGGATAGTGTCATTGACATCGCCTTCCCGGCGGCTAGCCTTGCTGCATGCCCATCCCTACCGAGCCGATCGGCAGCATTCCCAGGCCTCCGGACCTGGTGGCGGGGCTGGGACAATTCGCCGCCGGCCGCATCAGTCGCGAGCAGCTCGCCCGCCTCCAGGACGCGGCGACCCGCGACACGATCCGCCGCTTCGAGGCGACCGAGTCGCCCGTCATCACCGACGGCGAGCAGGCGAAACCCAGCTTCGCCACGTACCCCATCGACGGCCTCGCGAACCTTGCTCCCGACGGCGTCACGATCCCGTTCGCCGACGGGCACACGCGGCGGCTGCCTCGCTTGACCGCCGGACCGTTCCGTTATCAAACGTATGCCGACACGTTTCTCGCGACCGCGCGTACGTACGCCCATGTGCCCGTCAAACAGGCCGTGATCGCGGCCTCGGCGTTGAGCCTGCTCTATCCCGCCGACGGCATCGCCGGGTACGCGCGCGACGCCTTCCTCGACGAACTGGTGCGGGAAGCGGAGGCGGACATCCGCCGCTGTCTGGCGCGGGGCGCCCACGTCGTGCAGCTCGATTTCACCGAAGGCCGACTCTCGGTCAAGCTCGATCCCACGAGGCGGCTGCTCCAGAGCTTTGTCGATCTGAACAACCGGGTGCTCGAGCGCTTCACGGCGGACGAGCGGCGACGCATCGGCGTACACACCTGTCCCGGTGGCGACTGCGACTCGACGCACAGCGCCGACGTCGATTACGCCGAGCTGCTGCCGACGCTGTTCCAGCTGAAGGTCATGAACTTCTACGTCCAGTGCGCGAGTGAGCGGGACCGGGCCAAGCCCCTCCGCCTCATCAAGCAGCACCTCAAGCGCGGTCAACGGGTGTTCGTCGGGGTGATCGATCCGATCAGTCCGAAAGTGGAGACGCCCGAAGAGGTGCGGGACCGCGTTGAGGAAGCGGCGGAGTTTATCCCGCTCGGCCAGCTCGGGACGACCGACGACTGTGGCTTCGCGCCGTTCGCCGACGACACTTCCACGGACCGGGACACCGCGTTCGCCAAGATCCGCGCCCGGGTCGCGGGAACCGCGCTGGCGGCGCGGAAGCTGAAAGTATGACCCAGCAAGGAGCGATCATGAAGCCACGCTGGTCCCCGCTCGTCGCCCTACTGGCGATCCCGGCGTCGGGCATCGCTCAAGCGCCCCCGGCGGGATCGACGGAGCCGTTCGTCGTCGAGTACTACTACAAGGTTCGCTGGGGCTACGCCGACGAGTTCATCCGGCTCTTCAAGAAGAACCATTTTCCCGTCCTGAAGCGTCAGATCGAGCTGGGGCACGCCCAGCAGGTCACCGCGGAGGCGCCGAGATTTCACGGAACCGAAGATGGCCGCTGGGATTATCGCGTCACCATCGTGTGGAAGAACGCCGCCGCGCCGCACGAGCCCTTTCCCGACGCCGAGCTGAAGCGGCTGTTCCCCGACCAAGACACGTTCCGGCGCGAGGAGCAACATCGCTTCGAGATCCTGGCGGCGCACTGGGACCTTCCGGTGGTCACGGTCGATCTGACGCGACCGTGAAGCAGTCGCGGCGGCTCTGTGCCGCTGCCTTCCTCGCCGCAGGCGTCGCTTCGCGGCCGCTTGCCAGCCAGCCGCAGCAGCCCGTGAGGAGAGACGGGTTCTACACGTCGAACGGCGTGGAACAGCCACCACGCCGCGTGTCCGGTCCGCCCGTCGAGTATCCGGCGGCCTTGCTGCGGCGCCACATCGAGGGCCGGGTCGAGGTCGCGGCGATCATCGATACGGCCGGCCGCGTGGAGCCGAGGTCCGTGGAGGTACTCTCGACGCCCGACTCCGGTCTGATCGAGCCGGTCACGGCGATGATGCTCGCGTCTCAATTCACTCCCGGCCGCGTGAAGGGCGTGACCGTGCGAGTGATGGTGCAGATGGCGGTGGATGTACGGCCGCCGCATCTGAGCGCGACCGTGTTGGTCGGAAGGGCCCGGGACCAGGTTGCGGCCGGTCGTCCCGACAGCTCCTTGACGCTCCTGGACATCGCCCTCGATTCCGCCGTTACGCACGCGACGGCGGGCGAACGGGCCTATGCGCTGTTGGTCCGCGGCATCGCCCAATCGCGCGCCGGCCACGACAGCGCTTCGCGGGCGGACTTGGATGACGGCGTCGCGCTGGTCCGGAGCCTCATCGCTCGTGGCGTCGATCTCGCGCCGTTCCTGCGTCGCCTTGCGGACTCGGTGCGCCTCGCGCGCCGAGCACAGGCGCCGCCCCGCAAGCCACGGATCCCCTGAGAAGCTTCGTCAGCTACTAGTCGCGCGCGGGCGAGCGCCAGCCGCCCTACCGAGATAGGTTCGCACCAACGGCGCGACGCGCCCGCGCACCAAGGCGGCTTTCAGCTGGTCCCGCTCGTCCGGAGTCGCATCCACCAAATACCGCTCCGCATTCGCCGCTCCCTCCTTGACCGCCACGGGAATGCCGTCCCTGTAGAGGACTCGATTCGTCGCGAGCCCCGCGATCACTGCTCCCGGCGTTACGATCCCCACGAGGTTGAGGGGATCGGCCCCGCTGAGGGTCACGAGCTCACCCGCTGGCTGTTCACGTCGCACGCTGCGCAGCAGGCCGACCGCCTCCGCGAGCGCGTACTGCTCGCCCGAGAACCCGCCGACAAAGCGGCCGCCGCGGATCTCTCCCCGCGCTTCCAGTCGGCGGAACACCCGCAGGATGTCACGCCACGGCACGAGCAACGCTTCGCGTGCGACGATCCGTCGGAACACCACCCCGTAGCGGCGCAGCAGCTGCCACGCCACCGCTTCAGCGACGACGTCCTCGGGAACCGTCCCCCCGGATCGAACCGGCGACCAGCGTCCCGCCGTCTCGACGCCGAAGGGCGCCATCTTGCCCCGGCGCCGGAACCCGGCGCCTCCAATGGGGCGACGCCGGTCGGACGGCACCAGCAACGCCCGGAGACCGGCGAAACTGTCCGCGGTCACGAGCCCCCACGCCACCAGCTCGCCGAGCGCCTTTTCGACTTCGGTGCGCAGCAAGCTCGTCGCGTTCACCAGGTCGCCGAAGAACGACGCGCCGCGCTGCTGCAGCGCGTCGAGAGTGGCGCGAGCCGAGTGTGAGAGGGTCAAGACGGTCGGGTCTGGCGGCGGGGTCAGCGATCGCCACACAGCACCCCGCTCCCGCCGGAACAACGCGACCGGAGTCGTGCGGATGGGACCCGACTTGTGGCCATTCGAGGGACCGGTGGGCGACAACCGGCCCCACGCGATCTCGCCCGACAGACACAAGCCGTCGAGCCACAGTGGATCGTATTCCGCCAGCCGGGCGGGAAGCACATCTGTCTCCCACGCACCGGCCGGCACTTCGAAGCCGTCGAGCTGCTCCAGTACCGCGGCGAGTCCCTCCGGCCCCTCGGCCCGCGTGGCCGGCGCGGCGCGCTGCCACCGCAGCAGGAACCGCATGAACTCCGCGGCGCTCACCGGCTCGATTTCCCGGCGCAGTCTGTCGAGCGTGTACCGATGAATCCGGGCGAGCAGCCGCCGCTCGCACCACTCGAGCTCCACTACGCCGGGGGTGAACCGGCCCCGCAGGACGAAGCCCTCGTGCTCGAGCGCTCCCAGCGCGAACTCCACATCCCCACCGGGGATGCCTAGAGAGCCGGCAAGCTCACCCACGGTCGTGGGGCCGACGGCCTCGAGCCGGCCCCGCACCAGCTCGCGGACCGCCTCCTCGCGGCTCCACGTCTTGACTCGGTCCCGCTCGGGTGGCACGAGCGCGGGCTCGCATTGCGCTCCCGGGAAGGCGGCTTCGAGCATGGGCAGCCGCTCGGCCGCGATCCACAGCTTGGCTGCGGTCTGGAGCACGCCCGCGCGCCCAGCCTTCACCAGCTCATCGAGATACGTCTGCTGTTCCGGGTTCCGCGTTCCGACTTCCGCGCTGGGAATAGCGCCCATCACCAGTAGCGCATCATGCAGCTCGTCGGCGGAGCGAACGTCGGGCCACGCCTCCTCCCGCACCCGATCGATCGCCGCCCGATCGAGCTTCCCGAACTCCTCGGCCGTCTTCACGTCGAGCCCGCGTCGCGTCAGCACCGCTTGTGTGCGGCGCTCCTCGAGCGGGGCGTCGTCCAGGAAGGCGTAAGGGCGGGCGTTCAGCACCTCGTGGCAGAGCGGTGACGGCTCCGTGGTGTCGCGCGCCACCAGGGTGAAGGCACCGGCTTCCATCGCTTCCAGCACCCGCTTCAACCCCGGAAAGTCCATCGCCTCGAGCAGGCAATCGGCGATTGTCTGGTTGACGAGGGGATGGTCGGGGATCTCGCGATCCCCGACCAGGTTCTCCGGGCAGGCGAGCTGATCGGGGAAGACCGCGGCCACCAGGTCCTCGGCCTCCATGCGCTGCAGCGGGGTCGGGACTTTGCGACCGCCGCGGAACCGAAGCACCGCCAGGGCGCGGGTGGCGTTCCAACGCCAGCGCGTGCCGAACACCGGCGCGTCGAGCATCGCCTGCACCAGCAGGTGCTCCGCCGTCGCCGGCTGCAAGTAATGAAAGACGTCCTCCAGCGGGAAGCTGTGTTGTGGTCCCAGCGACAGGATAATCGCGTCCTCAGTCGCGGCGGCTTGGAGCTCGAAGTTGAACGAGCGGCAGAACCGCTTGCGCAGCGCCAGCCCCCACGCGCGATTGATGCGGCTCCCGAACGGCGCGTGGAGCACCAGTTGCATGCCCCCGGCCTCGTCGAAGAACCGCTCCAGCACCAGGGTCTGCTGCGTCGGAATGACGCCGAGTATCTGGCGGCTCGCCGCCAGGTATTCGACCATTTGCCGCGCCCCGGGTTCGCTGATCCCGATCGTTTCCACGAGCCACCCAATCGCGCCCGGCTGATCGTCCAGCCGATCGGCGACGTCCTGGCGCAGCCGCGAGACTTCCTCCGATAGCTCGTTGGTGCGGCCGGGCGCCTCACCGAGCCAGAACGGCAGCGTGGGGGGCTGCCCCTTCGCGTCGGTGACCCGCACCTGCCCCGATTCGACCTTCGTGATTTGATAGGAGGTGTTCCCAAGCTGGAAGATGTCCCCCGGCGTGCTCTCGATCGCAAAGTCCTCGTTCAGCGTGCCGACGAACGTCTCGGTCGGCTCGAGGATGACGCGATAGTCGCCGAGGTCGGGAATGGCCCCACCGGACGTAAGGGCGGCGATGCGCGCCCCGCGGCGTCCCTTGAGCCGGCGGTTGACACCGTCGTAATGGATGTGCGCGCTCCGCCGACCTCGCCGGGTCGTGAATCCCTCCGCCAGCATCTGGACGACGCCGTCGAACTCGTCTCGCGTGAGGTCGCGGTACGGATACGCCGATCGCGCCCGCTCGTACAAAGCGCCCTCTTCCCATTCCTCACCCGCCGCCGCCGCGACGATCTGTTGCGCCAGAATGTCGAGCGGCTTCTCGGGAATCATGAGGCGGTCGAGCCGTCCCTCCTTGGTGGATCGCAAGAGGGCCGTGCACTCGATCAACTCGTCACGTGAGAGGGGTAACAGGCGGCCCTTGGGGACCGCGCCGAGCCGATGGCCGGCCCGGCCCACGCGCTGGAGCAGCGTCGCGATCGACCGTGTCGAGCCGACCTGAATGACGAGATCGACGCTGCCGATGTCGATCCCGAGCTCGAGCGACGCGGTCGCGACCAGCGCCTGCAGCTCGCCCTTCTTCAGCCGCTCCTCCGCCTCGAGCCGCTTCTCCCGCGACAGGCTGCCGTGGTGGCTCGTAACTCGGTCCCCGCCGAGCCGCTCCGACAGGTGCATCGTGAGGCGCTCGCACAGCCGGCGGGTGTTCACGAACACCAGCGTGGTCCGGTGCTGCGCGATCAGCTCGGCGATCCGCGTGTTGACCTCGTCCCACACCTCGGCCGACATCACCGCCTCGAGCGGCGACGACGGAATCTCGAGCGCCAGGTCGAGCGTGCGGATATGGCCTGCGTCCACGATCGTGGGGAGCGGCTGGCCCGTTCCCACCAGGAATTGCGCGATCTCCTCGATCGGCTTTTGCGTCGCCGACAGCCCGATCCGCTGGGGCGCCCTACCCACCAGCGCGTCGAGCCGCGCCAGCGAGAGCGCCAGGTGGCTGCCACGCTTGTCGCGCGCCACGGCGTGGATCTCGTCCACGATCACCGTCCGCACCGATCGCAGCATCTCGCGGGCGCGCTCCGAAGTGAGGATCAAATAGAGCGACTCGGGGGTGGTGACGAGGATGTGGGGCGGGCGCCGCACCATCGCTTGGCGGTCGGCGCCAGGCGTGTCACCGGTGCGCAGCAGCGGGCGGATCTCGACGTCCGGGAGGCACAGCGCCTCGAGCGTGCGGCGAATCTCCTCGAGCGGCTCCGCCAGGTTCTTCTGGACGTCGTTCGACAGCGCCTTGAGTGGCGACACGTACAGCACCTGCGTCGCGTCGCTGAGCGTGCCGTCGAGCCCTTGTCGCAGCAGCGAATCGATCGCCCCCAGGAACGCGGCGAACGTCTTGCCCGACCCGGTGGGGGCCGCGATCAGCGCGTTCCGGCCCTCGCGGATGATGGGCCACGCCTGCCGTTGCGGCTCGGTGGGCTCGTGGAAGCGGGAGCCGAACCAACGTTCGATGGCGGGATGGAAGCCTGCGAGGGGCATACCGAAATATGGCTCGGCTAACCCCGGAGTGGCGCCCCGGGGTCAGCCGCCCAGGATCGCCTCCAGGCTCACGCCCCGGGCCGCCGCAATCCTCTCGATCGTTTCGCCGATCTTGTTGTTCGGCGTGGAGGCTCCGGCGGTGACGCCCACGGTGATGCGCCCGGGGGGCAACCAGCCCTCCCGCCGCTCCTCCGTCGTCCCGCCGACGGGTCGGAAGCGGATCGCCCCAGCCTCGGGATCGATGCAGCTCGCGTCCTCGATGTGGTAGGTCGGCGCGTAGGGGTGGCAGATGGCGGCGAGATGCGTGGTGTTGCTCGAGTTGTATCCGCCGATCACCACCATGAGATCGAGCGGCTCGGCGATGAGCTTCAGCACGGCATCCTGACGATCCTGGGTCGCCGAGCAAATCGTGTCGAACGTCCGGAAGTGCTCGGGCAAAGCGGTCTCGCCGTAGCGTCGCGCCATGCTGTGCCGCAGCTCGGCGGCGATCGCCAACGACTCACCCGAGAGCATCGTGGTCTGGTTCGCCACGCCCACGCGAACCAGATCGCGATCCGGATCGAAGCCGGCCGTCATCTTGCTGGTGAAGAGGCGGCGAAACCGCTCCGCGCTTCCCGCTCCCTCGATATACGCACAGATCTCGCGCGCCTCGCCCATGTCGCGCACGACGACGTAGCGGCCGCCGGGATACTTCGTCACCTGGCTCGACGTCGCCTTCGTTTCCTCATGATAGTACTTCCCGTGGATCACCGCCGTGAAGCTGTCCTTCGCGTAGGACTCGACGCGCTTCCAGACGTTCAGCACCGAGCCGCACGTGGTGTCCACCAGCACGCATCCGACCGCCCGGAGCCGCTCGAAGTCTCTCACGGTTACCCCGAACGCCGGCAGGATGACCACGTCCTCAGGCGTGATCCCGCCGAAGTCGAACTCGCCCTCGTCCGGCCGACGCAGGAACTCGACCCCCATGGCCCGTAGCTTCTGGTTGACGTGGGGGTTGTGGATGATCTCACCGACCAGGAAGACACGCCGGTTCGGGAACTTGGTGCGCGTCTCGTAGGCGTATTCGACCGCGCGATCGACGCCATAACAGAAGCCGAATTCGCCCGCGAGCTTGAATGTCACGTCGCCCGCCGTGAGGGCGTACCCGAGGGCGCGGATGCGGTCCACGACCTGGCTGTGATAGTCGGCGACGAGCGCGCCCTCGATGTGCCCCTTGAGTCCAAAGCCGCGCCGGAAGTAGGTCTGCTCCACGAAGTCAATCTAACGCCTCACCACCGCGGCACGCAGGAAATCGTGTCCAGGCCCGCGCCCACGGGCACCGCCTCGAACGTAACCTCCATTGTGATCCGACCGATCGAGGCCTCCAATCCGGTGCCGCTCGCACGCACGGTGAGGGTGTGCGCCGTCCGCGTCACTGCGACCGTGCCGCTGTCCATCGCGGCTCCGTGCGCGATATCCCCCAGGAGGTACCGAACGGCGGTCGTCACTCCGCGAGGGGACACCGTATCGCCGCGTTGCAACACGGGCCACGTGACGGCCGCGACCGAGTCCGGCGTGCGCAGCCACGCGATCGCGCCGTTACCGCCGGTCGATCCTTGCAGCACGACGCCGCCCCCCCGGGCACAGCGGCTCGCGGATGCCGGTGCGGTGAAGCGCACCGTGTCCTTGGGAGGGCGAGTCACGCGCGCGCGCACCACGCCACCCCGCTCACGCGCGATCCCGCACGCACTGCCGAGCGCACCGTTCAGCGCGAGCGCCACGAGCGTAACGGTTCTCAGGGTGATGGGGGCGTCGGCGAGGGGGGAGTGGTCACGCTGAGCTGCGCCCGCGCTGCTGCCGTCGTGAGCGTGTGCGGAGCCAGTGCTTGGACGAGCGCGGCGGGGAGCGGTTGCGGCTTCAGCCGCTTGCGGTCCACGCACACGAGGACCATCCATCCCGCCGCGCCCAGCGTGGTCGCTCCGTTGCGCACCACGTCGAAGTTGAGCGTCATCGACTTGGTGCCAACGCGGCCGACGTACGCCGCGACCCGCAGCCGATCGTCGAGCCGCGCCGGCGAATAGAACTCGCTGTGGACGGCCTTGCGTGGCAGGAAAATGTCGTAGCGGTCGAACACGCGAGCGTAGGCGAGGCCGCAGGCCCGGAACAGCTCCGTCTCCGCGATCTCGAAGAATCGGATGTAGGAGCCGTAAAAGATGATTCCCGCGAAGTCGACATCGGACCAGCGAACGTACTCTTCGATGACGTACGGCGTGGCGGGCATTGCTTCCCCGAAGGTGGGAGGGGAAGCTACGGGACGTGAACCGCCGACGCCAGGATACAGGCGCGGCCTTAGCCGCGCGTCATCGACCCGTGATTACCCTGCTCGTACGAGCGCAGCCCGTAGGCGCGCAGCCGGCGCCACAGCGTGGTCCGGCTGATGCCGAGTCGGCGCGCGGTCTCCGCCAGCTTGCCCTGTGTCGCGTCGAGCGTGTCGAGGATCGCCTGCCGCTCCCGCTCGGCCAACGTGCGACCGGGATCGCCATCCGGGAGGAACACGGCCTCACCGAGCTCGAGCGATCCCTGCTTCAGGGCGCGGCTGCGGCCCCCGAACGCCACGAGTCGTTCACGCAGCGTCTCGCCGCGGCCCACGTCGCCACCCAGGGCGTCGATGGTCCGCCGCGCGCGCTGATTCGCGTACAACATCCGGCCGTACGAGTCGAACACCACGAGCCCCTCGCTCACCGTTTCCAGAACGGCTTGACCAAGTGGGGCGAACGCGAATTGGGAGGGAGGGCCAGGGGTCTTGTCTCTCGTCGCCATACGTCCATGCATAACTGAATTCCCGGGTCGAGGTTCCAAGGAGCACCGCTATGAGAAAGACCCCCGAAGCGGAACGACGTCACACTAAGAAACCACAAAGTTTGCGACTCTAGCGACGACGTCCCCGCGACCCGCTCCGCGCCAGTCGCTGCCGCTCCGTTCGAGAGAGCCCGCTCAACTGGCGGCGCAGGTCGTCGAGCGAGTCTGACCGCGCTGCGTCGCGCTTGCCACGGAGCACCGTGAACCGCATCGGCCGGTCGAAGGGGGGCAGGTCTCGCGCTTGCAGACGACGGGCCTGGCCTTCTTTGAGGCGCAGACGCACCACGCCCACGCCCTGCTCCACCTCGTAGTCCACGGGGACGCGGTCGCCGTACAGGTGCACGGAGCTTGGCAAGGCATCGAGCCGACGTCGCTCCGCTTCTGGGATCATTCCGTCTACCTCCAGCCCCAGTGGCGTGTTGATGAACCGGTCCCACGAGTCCACGTCGCTGAGCCGTGCCGCGAGCAGCGCGCGCACATGGTCGGTCCCGGCCTGGGCGAGCCGCCCGCCCGAGCGACGCCAGTAGGCGCCCAGGCGATCGAGGGCGCGCCGCAGTCGCGCCTGGTCGGGGTGCGGGGTCCCGCCCGCGAGCAGGGCATCGACGAGCGCCGCGCGAGCGGCGGGCGCGAGCTCCGGCGGAAACGGCGTCGGCAGCGGCTCGACCTCCCGCTCGAGCATGAAGCCGAAGTAGCGCACTGTCCGCACCAGCATCAGCCCCTCGCGACGCCCGTGCCGCTCGAACACGACCGTGGGAGCGCCGCGCCGAGCGTAGCGGAGGAGCGCTCGCTCTGGCAACTGCGTTCCTTCGATGCTGGCGCGCGGCACGCCGAACCGATCCGCGAAGTAGCGCAGCGTCCCGGCGATCGCGCCCCAGCTGCCGCACACCGAGCCGCGACTCACCCGCGCCTCGCGCCCATCCGCTGTTTCCTCGTCGATCACCAGGTCGAACGGCATGATCTTGGCCACGAGATCCGCGAACGCGGCCACGGGCTTGTCGCCCGCGTAGGGAAGCCTCTCGGGGAGCGGCAGCTCGAGCTGGCGATACACCGACGCGAGCCCGAGCGCCACGTCCTCGATCGCCTTGACCAACACGCCCCGACCATCGGCCCAGCGATCGACGCTGTCACGGAAGAGGTGCCGCGGCAGGCCGTACACCTCGCCCAGGTAACCGTGCTTGTTGACCGCCTCGGCGTACACGTTATACGCGGTGAGGGGATCGCTCCCGCCCGCGATCAAACCGCGCAGGTCGCGCTCCTCCCGCGTCATGCGATGCAGCGACTCGATATTGGCCGCCGCAGCCACCATCGGAATGAGCTCGGCATCGGCGTGGCACAGCAGCTCGCCCCAGGGGCGCTCGACTGGCATCGCCTCTACGTCGCGGCCGTAGCGGGTGAGCCGACCCTGCTCGATCAGTCCGCGATCGGTGAGCAGCTCCACGGCCTCGCGGTACGCCCGGCGGTCGAGTGGGACGGGAAGGTCCAGGTCCCGCGCGTCCACACCCAGCGCGGCGCAGGTGATCGCGACCCGCTCCGCGTCGCCCGCGAGCTGAAATTCGGGAGGCGTTGGCTCGAGGTGCTCGAAATCCACGTCGCGGTCGCTCAGGATGTAGACTTCCCCGCCCTCCACCCGCCCGTGCACCCGCCCGGCCATCTGCAGGATCTCATTAGCGCCGAGATACAGGCGCGTGAGCACGTTGCGACCGCGCTCCACCACGTTGGCGTAACGCGCGTCGTAAATCACGACCGTGTCGAGACCGCGGATGTTGAGGGCGGACTGCCCGGCCGCGGTCATCGCCAGCAGGAACGGCCGCCGCACCTCGCCGTCCAGGAACGGCCGGATCACGCGGATCGGCTCGCCCCCGTGGTAGAACGCCGTGGGCAGCGACTGCCAGCGGTCCCCGAGCTCCTTCGCGATCTGCTCGACCTCGGCCCGCGTGGGCACGAATACCCCGACGCCGCGCCGCTCCCTGAGTACCCGCTTCATGAAGCGATCGTTGAGAAACTCGAGCGGTTGCTGCGGCAGCACGCGCACCTCCGCCGCCCGATCAGGATCGAACGCCCGCGTCTCGAGCACCTCGACCGAGCCGAGGTAGCGAGCGTAGAACGCCGGGTCGACGGTGGCCGAAAGCCAGATGAAGCGGCAGCCGGCGCGCTTCCCGAGCGCGAGGCACAGCTCGAGCTCAGCCGAGGTCTGGTGGATTTCGTCCACGACGAGCGTGTCCCGCGCGGTGATCAGGCCGTCTTCGAACCAGCGGCGCGCGATTCCCGTGGTGACGATCACCACGTTCCAGGTCGGGGTCTCCGGGGTAGCCTCGCGCTCGCGATTGACGACGCCGACCTTCAGTGGTGCGCCCAGGATGGTGGACGCGATCGGCCGGATGGCCAGCGTCTTCCCGGTGCCGGTCCCCGCGACGATCCCGAATCCCCGACCCGAGGCGGCGAGGCGGCGAATGTCGTCGCCGTGCTCCCGGGCGAGCAAGGTGTCGATGTCGAGCCCCATCGCGAGCTCGATGGTCTCGCAGGCCGCTCGCGTCGGAGCGATGACGACCACGCGCCCGGTGGCGGGCTCGGCGGCGAGGAAGGCGTGCGGATCGGGGGGAAGGACGTGGTCGCGGGAAATACGCACCCTGGCAATATAGATTAGCCGTCGCGCCAGGGCGGTCTTACATCTCGAGATGGGGAGGATCCGACATGCTTCCTCGACCCCTGACTGGCTCACTGCTCGCGCTGCTCGTCGCCGCTGCGTCACCCGATCGCGGTGCCGCGCAACGGTTGGAGCGCACCCCGGACCATCTCACCCCCGAGCAGCTCGAGGCGCAGCTGCGCTACCAGACGGGTCGAGTGACGCTGCGTCACGGCCTCGCCACGCTCGACCTCCCAACGGACTTCCGCTACATCGATCCACAGCAGACGGACCTGGTGCTGCGCGGGTGGGGTAATCCGCCCGGCAGCGAAACCCTGGGGATGCTCGTGCCGGCGGGGGTGCACGTCCTGTCGCGTGAGGGGTGGGGCGTGATCATCAGCTACACGGAGGACGGCTACGTCAAGGATGACGACGCCTCCAAGATCGATTACGCGGACTTACTCGCCACCATGCAGCGCGGGACGCGAGAGTCGAACCCCGAGCGTGCCAAGGCTGGCTATCCCACTGCCGAGCTCGTGGGCTGGGCGGAGCCGCCGCACTACGACAGCGCGGCGCACAAGCTCTACTGGGCGAAGGACTTCAAGTTCAGCGACGACTCCGGCCACACCCTCAACTACAACATCCGCGTGCTGGGGCGGCGCGGGGTGCTCGTGCTCAATGCCGTGTCGTCGATGGATCGTCTCACGGCCGTGAAGCAGGACATGGGCAAGGTGATCGGGTTCGTCGAGTTCAACGAGGGGCACCGCTACGCGGATTTCGTGCCTGGCAGCGACAAGGTGGCCGAATACGGCATCGCCGCGTTGATCGCCGGCGGGCTCGCCGCCAAGGCGGGATTGTTCAAGCTGCTGCTCGGCGCGCTCATCGCCATGAAGAAGGTCGTGATCGTCGGGCTCGCCGCGGTGGCGGCGTTCTTTCGCAAGCTGTTCCGTCGGGGCTCGCCCGACGCGACAGCGAAGACGTGAGCGGGGTCTTCAGCGCGACGTGGGTGGGGGCGTCTTCTGCTGCAGCAGGTGCAACACCTCACCAGGCTCCGCGTGCCGCCCCACGACTTTTTTGGAGAACACGCGCCGCCCGTCCACCTCGACCTCGAACACGCCACCCGACGACTGAATCAGCTTCACGTCAGCGTGGGGGTAGGCCTTGCGAATCTCGGCCGCCAGACCGGCAGCCCGGGGCTCGTAGTTTCAGACGACGCAGTATTCGATCGTCACGCGCATGGAGTAAACGATAGTCGCGCTTGACACATCGCGCCAAGGGGCCGAGTTTGCTCCGGGCTTTCTCATGCGTTCGCTCTCCCGCCTCCAAGCATCGCCGGGCCTGTTGGTGAGGGCGGTGGTCGCGCTGGCCGCCGTCGCGGCGATCATCGCGGCGGGGCGAGCCGTGGCGACGGGGCGGGCGCCGCTGGGTCCGGGCGTCGGCGATGAGATCGTGGCGCTCGTCGTGGCGGGAGCGCTCGCCCGCCGCTACGGCGTTTCCCTCCCGGGCAACGGCTTCTCGTCGTACATCCTCGGTGTCACAGCGTTCGCGATCCTCGATCACGGCTGGCCGTTCGCCGTGCTGGTCGCGCCGGCGGCGATGGTGGCCGGAGACCTGGCGGTGAGGCGTCTGCCCATCGGCGTGGCCCTCTCCAACGCCGCGCACCTCACTGCCGGCGCCGCCCTGGCGGGGCTCGCCTACGCCGCCCAGGGCGGGGCGACTGGATCCGCCGCGCTCGCGAGCACCAACCTCGGACCACTCCTGTTGTGCCTCGCGCTGCTCGGCGTCGTGGTCAACGCCACCTTCTACCTCGAGTTGGCGCTGGGTCGGACCATCCCGTGGGTGGATGCCAAGCTGACGGCACGCTGGGAAGCCGTCGTGTACGCGTGCTCCGTGGGCCTAGCGCTCGGCTGGTTGGCGCTCGCCCACACGAATATCGAGGGGCCTGGGGTGGGGGTCATCGCGGCGGTGCTCGCGGGCGCCACCGTGGCCAGCGTGTCGGTGATCCGCCGCGCCGTGCGCGCTGATGAGCTCGCGCTGATTCAAGATCTGTCGCAGGCGATCGCGAAGGACATCAGTCTCGCAAAGAGTTTTCAGCGCATTCAGGAGCTCACTCGCCGGCTGGTGCCGTGGGAGCAAATGGGGTTCGCGCGCTACGACCCCGCGACCAATGAGATGGAGCTGGTGGCGGATACGGCAGCGGGCACGCGCGAGGAGCGCCGGATTCGGTTCGACGCGAACGCCGGCCTGACCGGCGAGGCGGTGCGGCTGCGCCAGCCCGTCGTGGCGCGCGGCTCCGCCGCGCAGAGCCCGGGAGCTGAGGTGCTCGTGCCCCTGTACCACGCCGGCCAGCTCGTTGGCCTCTGGAGCGTGCGGCACTCGGATCCGACCATGTATCGCGCCTCCGACGGCGCCATGCTCGCCCTCCTCGCGCCGCAGCTCGCGCTCATGCTCGCCATCGAAGGGTCAGTGCAGCCGGTCATCGGCGCTTCCGACCGGACGACGGCTTACATCCAGACGCTCGGCTCCACGACCGGACAGATCCATGCGTCGAGCGAGGAGGTGGCCGCGTCGGCCCGCCGCGCCAGCACCGGTGCCGCCCAGGCCGCCAGTCTGGTGGGAACGCTGGCGCGCGACTCGGCGCAGCTGACGCAACACGCCGGGGAGGTCGCGGCCGCGGGCGACGAGACGCGCGAGTCCGGCGCGCAGATGGAGAAAACGACCGAGAAGATCCGCGTGGCGACACAGACCGCCGTGCGTCGCCTCACGGAGCTCGGCACCACGACGGAAGAGAGCGCCCGCGAGGTCCGGCGCTTGCGGGACGTGGCGGCGCAAGTCGAAAAATTCTCCGAGACGATCGGCTTCATCGCGAACCAGACGAACTTGCTGGCGCTCAACGCCACCATCGAAGCCGCGCGCGCCGGCGCTCACGGCCGCGGCTTTGCCGTCGTGGCCGACGAGGTGCACAAGCTGGCGGAAGAAAGCGGGCGCGAGGCGCGCAACGTCGGCAAGTCCGCCCAGGATGCGCGCCGGGCGCTCGACCATGCCGCCCAGCTGCTGGAGCGCGTGCGCGGCGACTTGGGCGACGTGGTACACGGCTCCACCGACTGGCTGCAGGATCTGATTCGAATCACCGATACGGCGTCGGGGACCGCGCGGGCCGGCAAACGCGTGGCAGACCTGGCGCGCGGCATCAGCGAGCGAGCGGGCCGGATCAGCATGGCGCTCGCGCAGGCCAAGGCGGGCGCGGACTCGTCCACCCAGGAAGCCGAGACCGTCGCCGCCGCAGCGGCCGAGCAACTGCGGGCCATCGAGGGCCTGGCGCGCGGCGCCACGGAACTGGCGGCGCTCGCCGAGAACCTCACTAAGGCGGTGCGGTTCGTGCGAGGGGACAACGGGCGGGCCTGATTCGCGTGATCCGCGTCACCAACCGGCCTCCGGGGTTTCTAACCGGAGGCCGAGTTATTACCGTAGGTCCGTGCGAACCCTCGCGATTTTGGGCTTGACCCTCGTCGGCGTGAGCAGCGGCCTCGACGCGCAGCGGGCGCATCAGTTCGAGTTCGGCGCCTTCGGCTCAATCACGCGATACGACCAAGCGTTCAACCTCGACAACCACATCGGGGGCGGCGCCCGGCTAGGCTACTTCTTTAGTAACGTGCTGAGCGCGGAGCTCGACGCGGGCTACCAGAGCCCTAACCCCAAAGTGGGGAGCGCCGCGCCCACGCTCGCGTTGGGCAGCGCCAGCATCCTGCTCAATTTCGGCGGCGCCAGGAACCTCTTCTACCTGCTCGGCGGCTACTCCCGGCTGGATTTCGAGAACGCCACGCCTTACCGCTTCACCGACAATGCCGCGCACGGCGCGATCGGGGACCGGGTGTTCCTCGGTGACTGGGGCGCCTTGCGGTTCGAGGTGCGCGGGGTCTACGTCCCCGGCACGCATTTCGCCGGCGGCGACTGGGCGGGTCACGTCATCGGGTCGCTCGGCCTGTCGGTCTTCACGGGCGGAGGCCCTCCAGTGGACACCGACCACGACGGCGTTCCCGACAAACGGGACGCGTGCCCTGGCACCCCGGTGGGGGCCACCGTGGATGCGCGCGGCTGCCCCGTCGACTCCGATCATGACGGGGTGTACGACGGCCTCGACCGGTGCCCGGGAACGCCAGCCGGCGCGCGCGTGGACGCCACGGGGTGTCCCACCGACTCCGATCACGACGGCGTGTTCGACGGCATCGATCAGTGCCCCAATACGCCGGTCGGTGCGCGCGTGGACGCCAAGGGCTGCCCGTCGGACTCGGATGGCGACGGCGTGTACGACGGCATCGACCAATGTCCGAACACGCCGGCGGGCGCGGTGGTGGATGCCACGGGATGCCCGCTCGACTCCGACAAGGACGGCGTGCCGGACGGCATCGACAAGTGCCCCAACACGCCGCCCGGCGTCGAAGTGGACGATGTGGGGTGTCAGCGCTTCAAAGATTCCGACGGCGACGGCGTCGACGACGCGAAGGACAAGTGCCCCGGCACGCCTCCGGGCACGCGCGTGGATGCGGTGGGCTGCCCCATCCTGTTCACGCCCGAGCGGACGCCGGTCATCCTCCGCGGGGTGATCTTCGAGACCGGGAAGTCAGCTTTGAAGCCCGAGTCGTTCACGGTGTTGGACATCGTCGCGCAGTCGCTAAACGCGAACCCCGATATCCGGATCGAAATCGCGGGCTATACCGACAGCACCGGGAGCGCCGCAGCGAACCTCAGGTTGTCCCAAGCCCGGGCCGGTGCGGTGCGCGCGTACTTGGGAAGCAAGGGCGTCGCTCCCGATCGCATGATCGCCAAGGGATACGGAGCCACCAACCCGATCGCCACCAATAGAACAGCCGCCGGGCGCGGGCAGAACCGCCGGGTGGAGCTGCACCAGTTACCGTGAGCGCACGGGCGCGAACGGGGGAGCCTTCATGACCAGGTTGGGATCGCTGGTAGCGCTATTGACGCTCGCGGCAGCGGGTGCCGCGGCGCAGCGCGCCGGGCAGTTCGAAGCCGGCGCCTTCGGCTCCTACACGCACTACGACCCTGCCTTCGGACTCACACAGAAGGTGGGCGGCGGCGTGCGCCTGGGCTACTTCGTCAACGACCTGGTCGGGCTGGAAGGGGACGTCCTGTTCCAGCCCCAATACACATTTTCGGCAGGCGGAACGCCGGCCACGCTGGAGCCGTTGATTGCGAGCGCGTCGCTCGTGGCCAACGCGCTACGCGCCAGCCGCCTGACGGTGTACGTGCTGGGTGGGTATACATTGCTCGACTTCGGCAGTCGTGCACCCTACCACTTCACCGACAACGCCGCGCACGGTGGGGCGGGCGTCCGACTGTTCCTGTCCAATCGGATCGCGCTGAGGGTCGAGGGGCTTGCGGTGTACAGCCCCAAGACGCAGTCGGCGTTCGGCCCCACGACCGCCACCCATTACGTCGCCACCGCTGGGCTCTCCGTGCTCCACCTCGGCAGCTCCGTCAAAGACTCCGACCACGATGGGGTACCGGATTCGAAGGACGCGTGCCCGAACACGCCCCTGGGCGCAACCGTCGATGCGCGCGGCTGCCCGATCGACTCCGACCATGACGGGGTGCCCGACGGGCTCGACAAGTGTCCCAATACGCCCGCTGGAGCGCACGTCGACGCCAACGGCTGCCCGATCGACAGCGACGGAGACGGCGTCCCCGACGGCATCGATCAATGCCCCAACACACCGGCAGGTGTGCACGTGGACGCGAAGGGCTGCCCCATGGACAGCGACGGGGATGGCGTGCCCGACGGCATCGACCAGTGCCCCAACACGCCGCCGGGCGTCACTGTGGATGCCACTGGATGTCCGCTCGACTCCGACAAGGACGGCGTGCCGGACGGCCTCGACAAATGCCCCAACACGCCGCTCGGGGCCACGGTGGATGCGAACGGGTGCCCGCTCGATTCCGATCTCGACGGCGTGCCGGACGGCATCGACAAGTGCCCCAACACGCCCCCGGGGACGAAGGTGGACGCTACGGGCTGCCCGCTCCCGGTCGAGGCGGTCGCGCCGACACCTGCCCCCGCCCCCGAAGCCGTGCGCAAGTGCCCGCCGGCACCGCCCGGAAGCCGGGTGGACGCCAACGGCTGCATGATCCTGTTCACCCCGGATTCGGTGAGGCCTGCCGCGCCGGGAGCGCCGCCCCGGCCCACGCTGATTCTCACCGGCGTGAACTTCGAAACGGGGAGGTCGGTGCTGACACGGGACTCGTACCGCCTGCTCGACGCGGTCGCGGCTTCGTTGCTCGCGAACCCCGACATCCGGATCGAGGTCGCGGGGTATACGGACAGCATCGGCAAGAAGTTCTTCAATCTGCGGTTGTCGCAGAACCGCGCCATCGCCGTGCGGTTCTACCTGGCGCGGAAGGGCGTGCCGCCGGCCCGCATGGTCGCGAAAGGGTACGGCGCTTCGGGCTACCTCGCCCCCAATAGCACGCCCGAAGGGCGCGCCCAGAACCGGCGCGTGGAGCTGCACAAGCTGCCGTAGTCGCGTGCCGACGCGGGCCTCGGTATTTTCCCGGGCCCGTGTTCCGCATTCTCCTGCTGCTACTGGCGACGATCGTCGCCGCGCCACTCACCGCGGCGCAACAACCCCGCCGGCCGGCGCCACGTGCGCGCCGATCTCCCGCCGCGCCGGCACGCCCGGGCCCCGCCGCTTCGCGAATTCCCGCGCCGCGCGCGGTGTTGGGATTCGACCCTGGCGAGGACCGCAAGCTCGCCGACTGGCCGACCCTGCTGCGGTACTACCAGACGCTCGCCGCCGCGAGCGATCGGATGCGTTACCGCGAGCTGGGGCGGACCACGCTGGGCGCTCCGCTCATCGCCCTCGTCGTCTCGAGCCCTCAGAACCTGCGTCGCCTCGATTACTATCGTGAGCTCAACTCGAAGCTCGCCGACCCACGCGGCTTGCGGAGCATCAAGGAGACGGAGGAGACCCTGCGCGACGCCAAGACCGTCGTGCTCATCACGTCCGGGATTCATTCCACGGAGGTGGGTGGACACCTGACGCCGGTGTTGCTCGCGTACCGGCTCGCCACCGACACCACGGCCGCCACCCGCGCCATCCTCGACAACGTGATCCTCCTGCTGGTCCCGTCCCTCAACCCGGACGGCGTCACCATCGTCACCCGCTGGTACAACCGCACATTGGGCACGCCGGCAGAGGGCAGCGATCCTCCCGAGCTGTACCACTACTACACCGGTCACGACAACAACCGCGACTGGTACGCCTTCACGCAAGTCGAAACCCAGCTCGTGGTGGACTCGATCTACGACGTGTGGCATCCGCAGATCGTCCACGACATCCACCAGCAGGACAGCGACGGCTCGCGGTTGTTTCTGCCACCGTATCTCGACCCGATCGAGCCGAACGTGGATCCGCTGTTAGTGGATGGAGTCAACGCCCTCGGCAGCGCGATGGCGTGGGCGCTCGCCGGGCAGGGGAAAACCGGGATCGTCATCAACGCGGTGTACGACGCCTGGACGCCCGCTCGCGCCTATCAACATTACCATGGCGGCGTCCGCATCCTCGCGGAAGCGGCGAGCGCCAACCTCGCATCGCCCATCGATCTGCCGTTCGATCAGCTGGCCACGCGTGGGCGCGGCTTCAACCCGCGCGAACGGTCGTGGAACTTCACCGCTCCGTGGCCGGGAGGGCGATGGAGCCTGCGCGATATCGTCACCTACCAAACGGACGCGGCCTACGCCCTGCTCGAGAACGCCGCTCGGTACCGCGATCGGTGGCTCAGAACCTTCCTCACGGTCGAGACTCGTGCGGCGCGCGGATGGAAGGGCTGGCCGTACGCCTACGTGCTGCCGCGGCAGCACCAGGACACCGTCGGGCTCGCCACGCTACTCGGCATCTTGCATCGGGGACAAGTGGAAATCCGCACGGCGCTGCATCCGATCACCCTCGGCACGCAGCGCTTCCCCGCCGGGAGCTACGTGGTGGTGTTACGGCAGCCGTACGCCGCGTTCGCCAAGACCCTGCTCGAGCCGCAACACTACCCCGACCTCCGGCTCTACCCAGGCGGGCCACCGCTGCCGCCTTACGACGTGACGGCCCACACCCTCCCGCTTCTCATGGGCGTGACGGCCGTGGCCGCGCGCGACTCGCTCCGGCTCGGCCTGTCCGCCCCGGTCGAGCCCGCCGCTGCCGCGCCGGGCCGCCCGCGCTTCGCGGGCACCGAGGCTCCGCGGGTCGGTCTGTACCGGTCGTATGCCGCGCCGATCGACGAAGGGTGGACGCGCTGGGTGTTCGACACGTGGAAGGTGCCGTACGTATCGGTCGTCGATTCCGTCGTGCGGGTCGGCAAGCTCAACGACGCATTCGACGTGATCGTCTTGCCCGATCAGTCGCCCCACGAGCTGCTCGACGGGCTGCCGCGCAGCTATCCGGCTCCATATCCCGGAGGCCTCGGGCAGGACGGTGTAAAGGCGCTGCGACAGTTCGTAAGCGATGGCGGCACGCTGGTGGCGCTGAACGATGCGAGTCGGTTCGCGGTCGAGCAGTTTCTTCTTCCGGTTCGCAACGTGCTCGAGGGCGTGGCCGACGACGAGTTCTACGCTCCCGGTTCGATGTTTCGCCTCGAGCTGGACGCGACCGAGCCGCTGGCGCGTGGCCTGCCGGCGCAGAGCGTCGCGTGGTACGAGAGCGGTCCGGCGTTCGACGTCATCGACTCAAGCGCGGTCCGCGTGGTGGGACGCTATCCCGCCGACCCCGAGAAGGTCCTGCTCTCCGGGTGGGTGTTGCACCCTGAACGGGTGGCGGGTCGGGCCGCGCTCGTCGTGGTCACGCTGGGGAAGGGACGGGTGGTGTTGTTCGGCTTTCGGCCGCAGTATCGGGGTCAGAGCATCGCGACTTACCCTTTGCTTTTCAACAGCTTACAACTGACCGCGCCGTAGGGTGACGGGGGTCTCTTGTTCGTTCGCTGAGACACTCCTATCGTGTAGCCCCCTATGCAGTTGGTCCGGCAGGCAAGCGCCCTCTTGCTGGCCGCGCTCCTCACGAGTCGCGGCCTTTTTGCGCAAGTTGCTGCCGATACCACGGCCGACACCGCGGCGCTCGCGATTCCACAGGCCGGTGCGGTAGCGAGCACTCCCGCGGACCAAGTAAAGGTGCTGCTGCACCCGCTCGAGATCCGCTACGTCCAGCAGGAGTCGGTGCTGCTGCCGCTCACCGCAACCATTAAAGGCCTGTACGTCAACGCCTGGGCGTTCGGCTCTCAAAAGTTGTGGCACCTGGTGCGGCTCGCCGACGAGACCGAGATCAACGCGTTCGTCATCGACGTGAAGGATGATACGGGGTGTCTCCTCTATCCGTCCGCGGTGCCCACGGCCCAGCAGATCGGGGCGAACGCTTGCGTCCGGGCGAAGGACGCCCGCGCGCGGCTCGATACGCTCGCGGCCCATGGCATCTATGCAATCGCGCGCATCGTGGTCGCGAAGGATCCACGGCTCGCCGAGCGCAAGCCGGCATGGTCGGTAAAGGATCGCACGACCGGCGGCTTGTGGCGCGATCGGATCAACATCGCCTGGGTGGACGCGTACAACGACTCCGTGTGGATCTATTCCGCCCAGCTCGCGCAGGAAGCGGCGCGCATGGGATTCCGAGAAGTACAATTCGACTACGTGCGCTTCCCCGATGAGCCGCGCGAGCGTATGGCGACAGCGATCTTTCCCGCCCACAAGTCACGAGAGACGCAGCGCGAAGCGGTGCGGGAGCACGTCGCGCTACTGAAGGATCGGCTGCGGCCCTTCGGCGTTCCGGTCACGTTCGACATTTTCGGTCTCACCGCCTCCACCACCACGGGGGATCTCGGCATCGGGCAGGTGTGGGAAGACTTCGTGCGCGTGGCGGACGTGGTGCTGCCGATGGTGTACCCCAGCCACTACTACCGCGGCGCCTTCGGTTACGCCTGGCCCAACGGTCAGCCGTATCACATCGTGCACAGCGCGCTCACCGACGCGCTCCAGCGCTCGCGGCCGCTCCCCGCTTCCGCCGAAATCCGTCCGTTCCTGCAGGCGTTCACGCTGGGACGCCGACTCCCCCGCTACACGCCGTTCGAGATCCGCGAGCAGATCCGCGCCGCCGAGGATCTCGGCATCACGTCATGGGTGTTGTGGAATCCGCGCAGTGTGTACCAGAAGGGCGCGCTGCGGCCGAAAGGCGGCGGGCAGCCGCCGGCGGAGCGAGCCGCCTCGAGTTTCAGCGGCGGGCGGTAGACTCGGCGCCCCTGCAGACAATCCAAAAAGGCGATTTGCCGGGTCCGCGATGCTGAGCTAGTCTTTTCTCAGGGATCGCCGAGGCACCGCCCAGACGGTAAGCGTCAGGCGGCCGGCACCTTCCCGGGCTCCCACGGCGTGATGTAGCCCGTGAGCGCCGACGCCGCCACCGTGTAGGGATTGGCGAGATACAGTTGACCCGGGCCGGAACGCCCGGGAAAGTTGCGGTTGATCGCGCTGATCGTCACCTCGTCGCGCGTCTTCGAGACGCCCGGGCCGGCGTTGATACAGGCGCCGCAGGACGGTTCTAGGAACGTCGCGCCCACCTTCCGGAACAGCTCGAGATACCCCCGCTCTTCGCAGTAGCGCTTCACATCCTGTGACCCGCATTGGATGTAGAAGCGCACCCATGGCGCCACCCGCTCGCCGCGCGCCGCCGCTTCCTCGAGCACGCGGGCGTACATGTCCATGTCTTCCTTCTTACCCGCGGTGCAGGAGCCAGCGTAAGCGATGTCCACCCGGATCCGCTCCGCCCCTGCACCCGCTCCCTCGTCGATGTACTGCCCGTTCCCAGGGTCGCCCGGCAACGCCATCATCGGCCGGATTGCCGAGGCGTCGATCTCGATCACCTCGCAGTAACGCGCGCCCGGGTCGCTCGCCAAGTCCCGGCACAGCCGCTCCGCCGCCTCCCGCGCCATGCCGCGATACTCCATGAGGTAGGCGACTGTCTTTTCGTCGGGCGTCACGTAACCGGTGAACCCGCCCACCTCGGCCGTCATGTTCGTCATCGTGGCGCGCTCATCGACGGACAGCGACTCGACAGCATCGCCACAGTATTCCACCAGCTTGCCGATGGCTTGCCCACTCTTCACGTACGGGTGCCGCAGGATCTCCAGCATGAAGTCCTTGGCGGTGACGTTCTCGGGCTTTTCCCCACGCACCACGACCTTCACCGTGTCGGGCACCGTGAGCCGGACGTCTTTCGTGATCCAGGAGTTGAAGATCGCCGTCGTGCCGACGCCGAATGCGAGGCAACCCACGGCGCCGGCATGGGGCGTGTGGGAATCGCTCCCAATGATCACCATCCCTGGCTCCGCGTGCCCCTCGAGAATCTTGGAGTGACAAATCGCTTCGGACCCGTGGTGCCCGAGGCGGAGCTCGCCGTACAAGCGGATCCCCTGCCTTTCCGCGAAGGCTCGTTGCTTCTTCTCGAGCTGGAGGGCGACGTCGAGCAGACCTTCCTTGACGCGCTCGGGGGTCATGGCTTCGCCCAGAAACGTGAGGTGATCGCGGAACATCAGTACCGAGGCCGGGTCGAGCACCTTCTCGTCCTCGCCGACCAGCTGCTCGAAGAAAATCGCGGCCATGGGAGTCACATACTCGTGGCTGAACCGGATGTCCGTGACGACGAATCCCTCATCCCCCGGTTGGACCGCCGGGACGCCGACCTTGCCGGCGGCGGGGTCGACCACCCAGTGCCGGGCGATGATCTTCTCCCCCAGCGTCATAGGGCGGCGTGGCGTAGTCGGAGGCGTGAGGACGACCTTCCCCTGGAGCCGCGCGACGTTGAAGTTGAAGAGGCCGCCGTACTCGATGATGCCGCGGGTGATCTCGCCCTCGCCCGCGGTGAACGCGCTCAACGGAATCGCCTCGCCGCGGCGGATCTTGTCGATGATCGAGACGTCGGTCGTCGTCAGCACCCCGAGGTTCTGGCAGTTTTCCCGATAGATGCGCTCGATGTTTTCGGCGATCACCACGCGAATGCCGGCGCACATCTCGGCGTAGGGAGACTGCTCGCGTGACGAGCCCTTGCCCCGGCGTTTGCCGCTCACGGAGGCGACGAAGCCGCCCCGCTTGACGGCGCCGCGGGTGATGGGAAACTCGTCGCCGCATTTGAGCCCCAGGTACGGGAAATCGCCCAGAGTCTCGTCATAGTAGTAGCAGATGTAAGCGGGAGTGATTTCGTCGGTGGAGATGTTGTCGCGCAGCTTGATCGCGGGACGCCAGTCGAGATCCTCCCCGGCGAGCTGGCGGCGCACCAAGCCGGCGTCCTCGGCGAGGAACAGGATGCGACCGCGGAATTGGACCTGGTCGGGGAGCTTGGCGAGGGGACGAGCGCGCAACGCCTCGAGCATATGCGAAAGATCACCCCCTTGCCCTAGGCCGAGCAAGCGGATTTTCTTGTGACCTTCCACACCGGGAACGCACGATGCGCCTCGCCGTACACTCGCTCGTCACCGCCAGCGTTGTCGTCGCCGCATGCCGACCGGCCGCCCCGCCGGCTGCCGCACTCGAACCGGCGTCGCACCTCGCTCCCGCCGCGATCGTGAGCACCGCAGCGATGGATGCCCACCTCAAGTATCTCGCCGACGACTTGCTCGAAGGCCGGGCTCCTGCGACGCGCGGCGGCGAGCTGGCCATGAAGTACATCGCGGGGCAGTTCGAGGCGCTGGGACTCGAGCCGGCGGGAACGGACGGATCCTACTACCAACCCGTGGCACTGGTGGGAATGGTCCCGCGCCCCTCGCTCGTCTGGGGCAAAGGCGGCGGGGCGCGCCCACTCAAGTACCTCGACGAGTTCGTCGCGTGGGCGGAGCGGCCCGAGCGGCACATCGTCGCCGAAGGTGACCTGGTGTTCGTGGGCTACGGCATCGAGGCGGCCGAGTGGCGCTGGGACGATTACAAGGACGTGGATGTGCGGGGCAAGGTGTTGCTCGTGCTCGTCAACGACCCGGGCCTCCAGGACTCGACGGTCTTCAACGGGCGGGCGCTCACCTATTACGGGCGGTGGACGTACAAGCTCGAGGAAGCGGCGCGCCGCGGCGCGGTGGGCGCGATCCTCGTCCACACGAACGAAACCGCCACGTACGGCTGGGACGTGGTGCGCAGTTCCTGGTCGGTGGAGCAGTTCAAGCTCGATCAGCCGACACCGCTGAGCCTCGCCTTCGCCGCGTGGGTCACGCACGACGCCGCGGGGGCCGCTCTCGCCCAGGCGGGGCTCAGCCTCGATTCGCTGACTCGCGCGGCGGGGCGCCGCGAGTTCCGCGCGGCCGTCACTGGGCTGCACGTGGCGGTGGATATCGCGAGCATCCTGCGGCACGTTCGCTCGGCCAACGTCGTCGCGCGGGTGCCCGGGAGCGATGCGACGCTCGCGCGCCAGGCGGTGGTGCTCACCGCGCACTGGGACCACAAGGGGATTGGGCCCGCCGTCAACGGCGATTCGATCTACAACGGCGCTGAAGACAACGCCTCCGGTGTGGCCGCCATGCTCGCCGCTGCCCAAGCCGCGGCGCGGCTCGAGCCCCGGCCCCGTCGCACCCTGCTGTTCGTCGCCACCACCGCCGAGGAGAGCGGTCTCCTGGGGAGCGAAGCCTACGTACGAGATCCTCTGGTCGCGCTGGATTCGACGGTCGCCGTCCTGAACCTCGACGTGGTGAACGTGCGCGGCGCCACCCGCGACATCGACGCGTTGGGTAGCGACCGCTCCTCGCTGGGATCGGTGTTCGAATCCGCGGCTCACGCCGAATCGCTCGCCGTGGTGCACGAACCGGATGTCCGGGGTTCCTTCTATCGCTCCGATCACTTCCCCTTCGCCAAGGCCGGGGTACCCGCGATCTCGATCCAGGCAGGCACGGATTTCGTCGGGCGGCCCGCGGGATGGGGCCGCGAGCAGGCCGCGCTGTACAATCGGACCCGGTACCATCAGCCGGGCGATGAGTACCGCCCCGGATTCTCCTCTGACGGCATGGCACAGGAGGTACGCGTCGCGCTGGGCGTCGCGGTAGCGGTGGCGAACGCGCAGGGCATGCCGCAGTGGCTCCCGAGCTCGGAGTTCCAGCGCCCAATCCACCGCTCGGGGTCGTGAGTGCAGCACCATGCACTAGTCGCAACTAGCTGCACGGTACGACGATAGGTCAACTCACCACGGCGACAAGCTGCCGCCACTGGCCTATTTCCCAGGAGCCGCATAAGTTTGCGCCCGCTTTGCCGGTGACGCGTCTTCGCACTCCGGAGCGGACACCTGGAACTCCCCACGTCGCATCGGCTGCCGCTGTCGTGGTTGGTCGAGGCGGCGAGCCCGCCGCTCATCTACCGGGCCTATACCGAAGTCGTCCCGGAAAGCGACCGAGACCCCGAGCGGGTCGAGGCGTTGCGGCAGGCGATCGTCGAGTACAAGCCAGCCCTCGCGATCGCCCGAAAGCAGCGCGCCAGCGGGCTATGGGGTGGCAATCTCCTCGCCCCGGTCGCCTCGAAGGCGTACGGCTGGTCCGAGCCCGGGACCGTTTACCAGTACCGCCGGCTGATCGAGTTGGGCTGGGCAGCCACCGCCCGACCATTCCGCGACGCCGATCGCTTCCTGTTTCAGCTGTTGTCGCGCATCGAGCCGGACGATCCGGACCGCGCCATCGCCCAGCGCGCCCAGGATCTGTTGGTCGAGTTCCAAAAGCCCGCGAAGCTCGACATCGGACTGGGCCGCTGGGCGCGACGGGTGGGCCGCGAGGCGGCGGCGTGTACGCTGGCGCGCGGCGGGCACAGCGATGATCCGCGCGTGCGAGGCACCGCGCACACCATCGCGAGCTACGTCTCCCAATACCTTCGCAGCGACCTCGCCCAGAAGCCGTTCAAGAAGGCCCAGGGCAAGACGGTGCTCGAGCCGCTCGCATCCCCACCGACCATTTTCGCTGTTGAGATGCTGGCGTTCCTGCCGCCCGTGCAGCGAGAGCGCGCCGGCTTCATCGAGCGCCTGGGACAATACTTCACCGCGCCCGCGCCGCGTCGCGCGTTCTTCATACTCGCCGGCAAGCGGCTCTTGAAGCCGGTGTTCGAGCTGATGGGCGACCCCATGCGGTCAGATGCGCAGGGCCACGTAAGCGATGTTCCGTTCGCGGTTTACTGGATCGAGCTGCTCGCCCGCCTCGGCCTGGTGCGGGCGATCCCGAGCGTCAGCCGGGTGCTGGCCCGCTTGTTCAGCGAGTGCGACGCCCAGGGCATTTGGAGCCCGAAGAGCCTGCGCGCCATGCCGAAGGCCACGAGCCCACTCACCGCTCACTACTTCCCGCTGGAAGGACCGGGGCGCAGTCCCGCGCAGCGCCAGACGGACGTGACGTTCCGGTTGGCGCTGATCGCTCGCCTCATGGGCATTGCGATCGAGGTGGTCTAGCGGACTTGCAATTCGAGGTCGACTGACGTAGTAGTGATGACTACTACTATATGCGCCACGAGATCGATCTCACCCCTTTTGGCTTCACCCGCACCGAGTCACAAGTGTACGCTGCCTTGCTGAAGCTGGGCCCTTCCACCGGGTACGCCGTCGCCCACGCCACCCGTGTTGCCCGCGCCAACAGTTACGGCGCCCTCGAGGGGCTGGTGAGCCGAACTGCCGCGGTCCGGCTCCCCGGTCGTCCGGCGCGCTATCGCGCGGCCGACCCGCGAGCGCTCATCGCCGAACTCGCCACGCGGCAGAGCCAAGCCCTCGATCGTCTGGCGGCGGCGCTGAGCGATGCCGCGGATCAGGGAGAGGCCGACACGCGCAGCGTCGCCGGCACGCGCGCGCTCGCCTATCTCATCATGCACCTCGTCGCACGGGCGGAGCACGGGGTCCAAGGCATTCTCGCAGCCGAGCTGGTGCGGCCAACGCTGCCTGCGTGGCGGCGCGCCCGGGAGCGGGCGATCCTGGACCTCCGTGTGGCGGGCGACCTGCCAAGCGAGGCGGAAGCGCTCGCGCGTGGCACCGTTCCCGCCGAGACCCCCACCGTCCTGTTAATCGACGATGCCCAGGCAGTGCTCGCCACCGGCGCAGGTGAACTAGCCGCCGGAATCTGGAGCTCGCACCCGGCGCTCGCCGCCGTCGTACGGGCGGCGCTCGCGGGCGGCTTGTCTTGAGGCACCTGGCGCTCCTCACGCTGGTCATCGCGGCGTGCCGCGCTCCCGGTCTGCCTGCGGACCGCCGCTATCCCGCGGGCACCTCGTTCGTCGCCCACGAGCTCGTCGTCGACGGCACCAGGCTGCGCTACATCGAAGCCGGTCGGGGCACGCCGGTGCTCCTGCTGCACGGCGTGGGAGCCTCGATCTACGCTTGGCGCAAGAACATCGCGAGCATGGCGGACGCGGGGTTCCATGTCATTGCGTTCGACAACCGAGGTTTTGGGCTCTCGGACCAACCCGCCACCGGCTACGACAACGTCGCCTATGCGCGTTTGGCAGTCGCGCTCCTCGACTCGCTCCACCTCGCCGATGCGGTGCTGGTGGGCCACTCCATGGGTGGCGCGATCGCCGCTGAGGTGGCGATCCGGTACCCGCAGCGGGTGCGCGGGCTGGTGCTGATGGCGTCGGCGGGGCTGGGCACCCGGGAACCCCTGCTGTTTCGGGTGGCTCGCTGGCCCATCGTGGGACCGCTCGCCGCAGGACTCCGAGGTCGGGGGTTCACGGCCCGGCTCCTCAAGGCCACCTATGCCGATCCCCGCAAGGTGACGGAAGACGATGTCGATCAGTATTACGCGCCGGTCGCTCGCGACACGTACGGAGCCGCCCTGCGTGGCGTACTGCGGGAGTTTCGCTTCGACGGCCTGCGTGGCCGCCTCGATCACATCGGCTGTCCCACGCTCGTGCTCTGGGGAAGCGCGGATCGATGGGTGCCGCTCGCGCTGGGACGCGCTTTGGCCGCCGGTATCCCGCGCTCGGCCCTCGTCATCGTGCCAGACGCCGGCCATTCGGTGCAAGAAGAGGCACCGCAAGAGGTGAACCGACTCGTGATCAAGTTCTTGAAGGAGGGACTGCCACGGATCCCCAGCGACCTGGCGCGCGATCCTGCGAGCCCTATAATTCATCAACCGTCTGGTTGACAAAGGCAGCAATGAGACCCAAGCTCAGTAATTCCAGAGCAATACGCATCATCACCGCGGCTCGCGCGGAGTTCTCGACCCGGGGATTCGACGGCGCCCGGGTGGACCACATCGCCCACCGCGCCGGCGTTAACAAGCAGCTGTTGTTCTACTACTTCCACTCCAAACGCGGGCTGTTCAGCGCGGTGCTCAACCGAGGCGCCGCCGAGCTCGAGCAGGCCTTGGCCGACCTGGCACCCACTGGCGATCGACCGCTGGAGCGAATCCGAGCCACGCTCGCCGCGCAGTTCGACTTCCTGGCCGCTCACCCCGAGCTCGCGATCCTGCTGTCGCAAGCCGGGCGCTCCGACGCCCGACCGTTCGCGCCCGCGATCAAGCGGCTGGTCGTGTTGCTCGCCGAGGGGCAAGGGCGTGGCGAAGTGCGCGACGATCTCGATCCGCACCTCGCCGCCGCCCAAGCCCTCGTCTTGATGGTCGCCTATCTGAGTCTGGAGCCGCTGATCGCCACGAGCGCACCACCGCTCGGCGCCGACGAGCCAGGGCTGCGGGAGCGGTGGAAGGACGCAGCAGTGAAACTGGTGCTCGAGGGCGTGACGTCCCGCTAGCCGCCGACCGTGGGGCTACCAGTTGATCCAGTAGGAAGCCTTGACCAGGAAGGTATTGACAGGGTGGAGGTCGAACAGGTCGCGGAAGTTGCCGCTCATCGATCGTGATCCTTCGTCGGGGACGAAGCCTTCGCGGCCCTGTGTCCACACGACGAACAGCGTCGAGCCGGGCCGGTACTCGTAGCGCAGCACGACCGTCGAATTGAACAGCTTGAAGTTGAACCCGCCCGGGTGGTTGGTCACCGCGGTATCGGCGTACGTCTTGTAGCGATCCTGGTACGCGGCGGCATTCGGGTCGGCCTTCTCGCGGACATTGGAGAACGCTCCCTTGCTGACGAACGGCTGGGCATAAAGCTGCAGCGTGAGGACCGTCGTGAGCGTGTAGTCGACGCGGCCGGTGAGGGACACTTCGTTCTGGTTCAGATAAGCGAACAGGTAGTGCGTGGTGCCGGCCGAGTCCCTGATGCTCGGGCGGGGCTGCACGTCCTTCACGTTGTGCGTGGCACTCAGGGTGAGCGACGTGCTGACCTGCGACGCGATCCGGTACGTGGCTTGGACGTTCCCGTTGAACTTGCTCGAGCGGCCTCCATCGGCCCGGTTGTAGATGAACCACACGTAGGGCACGAACGCCGGGCGTCCATCTCCGTCCCACTCCGCCCAGGCCGAGATGTAGGGGTCGACCCGCAAGGCCGGGCCGCCGCGTGTGCAATCGCGGTCACAGAAAGTGGTTCCGAGCTGGCCCGCGGTGATGCCGGAGTGCAAAAACGAGCGGTTGTTCAACTGGATATGGACGTTGGTGTTGGCGGCACGCTCGACCGGAGTGCCCGCCGCCGTCCAATACTGCCACCAGTTGAAGTTCCAGAATGCTTGCTGGTAGATGGCCGAGGGGTGCAGCGACTGCAGGCCGAACCAGGTGTTCCAGCTCTGCTGGTCCGCCTGCAAGAGAAAGCCCAGGTCGTTCACCTCGAAGCCTTGCGAGCGGCGCAGGTAGCTCGTCTCGAACCGCGTGACCCCTCCCCCGACCTTACCAAAGAGCAGTTCCTCGGCGTCACCCGTGAGCGACGTGCGCGTGGAATCGAAGGAGACCCCCGCGCCGGGGCGCTGATAGAAGTGGACCGGATCGAGCTGTGTAAGGGCGATAGCCGAGCTACTCCCGGCCACGTGACTCAGGTCGAGGGACCCCGAGATCTGATACGTGCTGTGCAGGAAGCGGTGGCGGAAATCGACGGCGCCCACGTAGGCGCTGCGCCGGAGGAAGTTGTCGGTTCGCGGATCAACGCTGCGGTTCGTCGCGGTCAGCATGGCGCCGACGCCGCTCTCGCTGTTGCGGAAGTCCTGCTGGGCGCGTACCACTGCGTAGTTGGTCGTCGGCTCGGTAGTGCTGTCCAGGGTCCCAGCGGCGCGCTGCGTGATCGCGTCCATCACGCCGATCGTCTGGCCGCCCGGGAGGCGGCCGGTCAGCTTAGTCGCGCCGTAGATCGTCGTTGCGGTCGGGGAGTTGGGATCGCCGAAGCCAAGCTGCGGCGCTCTGCCGATCCGCCGCGTATAGAACAAGCGCTCGCTGTTGCAGTTCACCTGACTGCAGTTTACGTCGAACCGAAAGATCCCGGCGCCCTGCACGAAGAACGGCCGCTGCTCCTTGAAGAACGTCTCGAACGCCGTGAGGTTCAGCACGGCCGGATCGGCCTCGACCTGACCAAAGTCGGGATTGATGGTGGCGTCGATGGTGAGGTTCGACGTGACGCCGTACTTCAAGTCCGCGCCACCGGTCACTTTCTGAGAGCGGTCAAAGCCGATGCTGGTCGGCACCGACACGTTCTTGGTCACCAGGTAGGGAGCGACCTCCGGCCGCCGGGGCGAGGGCAACCCCACGAGGCCCGTCAGTTCCCCGAGCTGTGACGAGATGCCCGCTTGTGAGTTGCGGTACACCGGCCAGCTCTCGCGCTCTGTGTACCGTTGAATGTCACGCCACACGCCGAACCCGAACGTATTGGTGTCACGTGGCACGTAGCGCAGCTGCGACAAGGGGATCCGAAACTCCGCCGTCCAGCCGAGCGAGTCGACCTGGGTGGCCACGTCCCAGACGGCATCCCAAGCATCGTCTTCTTGGGCGTCGTTGTAGATCGCGTAGTCGCGCTTCACGCCCGCCGGATTCACGGCGAACTCGAATCCGTTGCGCCGGTCGTGATACGAGTCGATCATGATCTTCAGCTGGTCGGTGGCGGCACGGACGTCACGGCGCGCGAGCAGCTTGAGGATGCTGTCGGGGTGAGGATCGAACGCGCGGATGAACACGTAGAGGTTGCGGTCGTCGTAGGCGACCTTGGCTTCCGTAGGGAATCGGGGGTCCCCATCCTCTTTCGGCTGAAACTCCCGGAACTGCGTGATCGCGGGTGCCCGGCGCCAGACCTCGTCGTCGTCCCGACCGTCGATGACCACCGCAGTCGTGGCTCGCACCGCGGAGGCACGCGTGGCCGTAGTCGGTGGAACGACTCCCGTATTGGGCGGCGGTGTGGCGGTTTGTAGGGCGAGCGCGAGCAGGACGACAGCCGGCATGACGGGTGCCCCCCGTGACCTGGTCGGACGGTTAGACAGCTCTTACGGGGGAAGGGTTGGGCAGGTTCCGGCCCTGGCAGAAACATGACACGAGCCCCCGGGGGATGGACCCCTGGGGGCTCGCGCTACATACCGCTCAGTTGTGCTTCGCGACGAGGCTCGGCTCGATCGGTGCCGCGCCGTCGAACACCAGATGGCCGGCTTCGAAGCGGGCTCCGCGGAGGGCCAACGTCAGGACCTCGTCCAGGTCCTCCACCATGTGGACATCGAGCGTCTTGCGCACGTCCTCGGGGAGGTCGTCCAAGTCGGGCCCGTTCTCCTTGGGGAGGACGATCGTCCGGATCCCCGCCCGTACAGCGCCCAGCACCTTTTCCTTCACGCCGCCGATCGGGAGCACGCGACCCCGCAGGGTCACTTCCCCAGTCATCGCGAGATCGTGCCGCGCCGGCCGTTTGGACAAGGCCGACACGAGCGCGGTCGCCATCGTCACGCCCGCGGACGGGCCGTCTTTCGGAATCGCGCCCGCCGGGACGTGGATGTGAATGTCGCTGTCGGCGAACGCCTCCTCCGGAATGCCGAGCTGGTCGGCGTGTGACTTGGCGTAGGTGAGGGCGGCACGCGCCGATTCCTTCATGACGTCGCCCAGCTGGCCGGTGAGCACCAGCTCGCCTTTACCGCCCATGACGCTCGCTTCAACGAACATGATGTCGCCGCCGACAGGGGTGTAATACATCCCGGTCGCCACGCCGATCTGATCCTCGCGCGCCTTGCGCTCAGGGTGCACCTTAGGCCGCCCAATCAAGTCGTCCACATCCGCCGCGTCGACCGTGACATGCTCGACTTCACCGCTGGCGATACGGCGCGCGACCTTGCGGCCGAGTTTGCCGATCTCGCGCTCGAGCTGACGGACGCCAGCTTCACGCGTGTAGCTGGTGATAATCTCGCTCAACGCGGAGTCGCTGACGCTGAACTGCGCAGTGGTCAGACCGTTCTCGCCCACCTGCCGAGGCACCAGGTATCGCTTGGCGATCTCCAGCTTCTCCCGCTCCGTGTAGCCAGCGAAGTTGACCGTCTCGAGGCGGTCGAGTAACGGCGCGGGAATGCTCTGCAGAAAGTTCGCCGTCGCGACGAACAGCACCTCCGAGAGATCGAACGGCACCCCGAGGTAGTGATCCGTGAAAGAATCGTTCTGCGCCGGATCGAGCACCTCGAGCAGGGCCGCCGCCGGGTCTCCCTGGAACGAGACGCCGAGCTTGTCGACCTCATCGAGCAGGAAGACGGGGTTCTTGGCACCTGCCTGCTTCATGCCCTGGATGATGCGGCCGGGCATGGCCCCGACGTAGGTGCGCCGATGGCCGCGGATGTCGGCCTCGTCGCGGGCGCCCCCGAGTGAGATGCGCACGTACGGCCGCCCCATGGCACGCGCGATTGACTTGGCGATCGACGTCTTGCCCACGCCCGGGGGACCGACGAACAGCAGGATCGAGCCCCGCGTCTGCTTGTCGTCCTCGTTGCCCTGCGCCGCACCCTCGGGAGCGCGCTGGCGCAGCTGCCGGACCGCGAGGAACTCCAGGACTTGATCCTTCACGTCCTTGAGCCCGTAATGATCCTGCTCGAGAATCTCCGCCGCGCGCTTGAGGTCGAGCGACTCCTCGGTCCGCTTGTTCCACGGCAGCTCCGCCATGGTCTCGAGGTAGGTGCGAATGACCTGCACCTCCATCGAGTCGCGGTTCGCCCGCTCCAGCCGCTCGAGCTCGCGGTCCACCTCCTTGCGCGCCGCGTCGGGAAGACCAAGCGCGTCGAACCGCTTCCGCAGCTGCTCGACTTCCGTCGCATCGTCCTCCTCACCCAGCTCCTTCCGAATCGCCTTCATCTGCTCGCGCAAGAACATCTCCCGCTGGCGCTCGCCGAGCTCCTCTTGAACCTGAGACTTGATGTGCTCTTGCGCGTCGAGGACGCCGATCTGGCGCTGGACATGTACCAGCACGCGGCGCAGGCGCTCTTCCACGGACAGCGTTTCGAGCAACGCTTGCCGCTCCGCCGGCTTGACCTCGAGATAACCCGCCACCAGGTCGGCGAACCGGCCCGGATCGGTGACGCCCTCGAGCACCTGGCCGACGACCTCCTCTGGGAGGCCTGACTTCTGGCCGAGCTCGGCGGCCCGCTCGCGGGCCTCCCGATGCAGGGCCATGAAGGCGGCGTCTTCCAGGCTGAGTGGCGGTAAGTCGGACACTTCCCGGACCACGGCCTCCAGATAGCGACCGTTGTCGACATAATGGAGCGCCGTGCCGCGATGCTCTCCATGGAGCAGCAACTGCACGCCGCCCAGCCCGCGCTGGATCTGGCTGATCTTCGCGATCGTCCCGGTCGTGTACAGCACGCCGGGAGTGACGGTATCGACGTTTTCGCGCTGGGCTACGGCGAAGATCAAGCGGGATTCGCTCTTCAACGCCGCCTCGATGGCTCGCAGCGTGGTGGGGCGTCCCGCGCCGATCGGCGTCGAGACTCCCGGAAACAGCACGACCTCCCGGAGAGGAAGTACCGGAAGCGTCAGTCGCTCAGACATGGCATTCAACTCGTGTAAAGGTGAAGCTGCTAGCTCACGTTCGGACGCCTCTCAGCATCGAGCGTGCCACCAGCAGAACGCTCCGCGGAGCACGAGCGTTCCGTCTGCGGGCGGCCAATAAGGCAGGTGCTGCCGAATAGCCATCGGTCGAGGGTCATCGCGGCGGCTACTGGGCGTAACTCGAAACCCGCTTACAGGTTGCACGCCTGGGGCCTAGGGGCTAATCTATCGGCGCGTTCTTCACACGAAAATCGATTGAACGACGCGGACAAGGCGCTCTCCGCCCGCCTGGAAAAGGCGCTCGGGAGCTCGTACACCCTCGCAGGGGAGATCGGCCGGGGCGGAATGGGCGTGGTCTTCAACGCTCGCGACGAGCGGTTGAAGCGCCAGGTCGCCGTCAAGGTCCTCCCCCCGGAGCTGGCGTTCCGAGAGGAAATCCGGCTGCGCTTCCTGCGCGAAGCCGAAACGGCCGCCCAGCTCTCCCACCCGCATATCGTGCCGATCCATTCGGTGGGGGAGGGACCCGATGGCCTCGTGTATTTCGTCATGGCCTACGTGGACGGCGAGTCGCTGGCGGCGAAGCTCAAGCGGCGGGGCCGGCTGCCGCCGGACGAGGCAAGGCGCGTCATGCAAGAGACCGCCGACGCGCTGGGTGCCGCGCACGCGCTCGGGATCATTCACCGCGACGTCAAGCCCGACAACATCCTGCTCGAGGGAAGCCGCGGCCGGGTCGTGGTGACCGACTTCGGCATCGCCAAGGCGCTGTCGTCCACCACTGGACCGGCCACCCTGACGGCGACCGGGGTCGCGATCGGAACGCCGCACTACATGAGTCCGGAGCAGGCTGCGGGAGACCGCGAGATCGATGGTCGGTCTGATATCTACAGCCTGGGCGTCGTGGCGTATCAGATGTTGGCGGGCGAGCTGCCCTTCCACGCGCCGACCGTGCCCGGGATCCTGATGAAACACATCACCGAGCGCGCGCCGCTCATCAGCGACAAGCGCGCGGACGTGCCCGAGGACCTCGCCGCCTGCGTGATGCGGTCGCTCGAGAAGGATCCCGAGGACCGCTGGCCCACGGCGGACGCGCTGCGGCGCGCCCTGGAGGCGCGGAGCGCGACGCTGCACCGGCCGCGCCGCTCGAGCGGCCCATCC
>DATEGE010000066.1:0-15760 GCA_035280265.1 Gemmatimonadales bacterium
TCTGTCCAAACTGTAAACCACCCGGGAACATCATGCTGTTTGGATTGCCGCTCCTCGCTGCCGTCACCGTTGCCGTGCAGTCCTCCGATCACGGGTCCCGCAGCGCCGACCCGTCGCCGGTCATTCCCCGCAACGTCACGGCGACGCGCGCGACCCGTCCGCCCACCATCGACGGGCGCGACGATGATGCCGTGTGGCGCGAGGCGACCCCGATCACGCAGTTCCAGGAATGGCGGCCGAGTGAGGGCGGGCCCCCCAAGCTGCCCACGGAAGCGAAGATCGCGTACGACGCGGGCAACCTGTACGTCTTCGTCCGCGCGTTCGATCCGCACCCCGACAGCATCATCACCGTCCTCGCCCGGCGCGACTACTTCACGCCTTCCGACATGATCTGGGTGTTCCTGGATTCGTATCACGATCGCCGCACTGGCTACGAGTTCGGCGTCAATCCTTCGGGGGTGAAGCTCGACGCGCAGGTCTACAACGATGGCAATGAGGACTTTGCCTGGGACGCCGTGTGGGACGTCGCGACCCGCATCGATTCCCTGGGCTGGACCGCCGAGTTTCGCATCCCGCTGTCGCAGCTCCGCTACGGGCGGCAGCGACTGCACACGTTCGGGCTCATGGTAGATCGCGATATTTACCGCTACTCCCAGCGCGTCAGCTGGCCGCTGTTGCGTCAGTCGAAGGCCGGATTCGTGTCGCAGTACGGCGACGTAGAAGGCTTCGACGACCTCGAGGCGCCGCGCCGCCTCGAAGCCGCTCCCTACCTCGTGACCAAGAACGTGTCGCAGATCAGCGCCAATACGCTCGGCCGCACGCAGGACGTGACGCTGGGCGGCGACCTGAAGTACCGGGTGGCGTCGAACCTTACGCTCGACGCCACGTTCAACCCCGACTTCGGGCAGGTCGAGGCCGACCCCGGCGTGCTCAACCTGACGGCGTTCGAGACGTTCTTCCGCGAGCAGCGGCCCTTTTTCGTGCAGGGCGCCGGCATCTTTCGCTTCGATGTCAACTGCACCGCGGTCAACGACTGCAGCACGGGGGAAGGCCTGGTGTATTCGCGCCGCATCGGGCGCGCGCCTCAGCTGGCGGGGACCTATTCGGACACCACCTCTGCCGCCTTCACGCGAATCCTCGGCGCGGGCAAGCTCACTGGGCGGATGCCGGGCGGGCTCTCGATCGGCGTCCTCGACGCTCTGACCCAGCAGGTGCGTGGTATCGGCGACACGACCATCGAGCCGATGACGAACTATGGTGTGGTGCGGCTACGCCAGGACCTGCGCGGCGGCGAGAGCAGCATCGGCGGGATCGTCACCGCGGTGAACCGCGACAACGACGTCTCCACCGCGCCCCATCTGCGCCACAGCGCCTACGTGGGCGCCCTGGATGTCCGCCATCGATTTCCAGGAGGCCGCTTCGAGCTGACGGGCTGGCTCGATGTCAGCCGGGTGGCGGGAACCGCCCAGGCCATCGCGGCTACGCAGCAAGACGCCGTCCATTATTACCAGCGCCCAGACCGGGGACTCCCGTACGACACGACGCGCACGTCGCTCTCCGGCGACGACGAGGGCCTGCAATTCGGCAAGGTGGGTGGGGCCCACGTCCTGTTTCAGACCAACGTCGAGCGCCGCTCCCCCGGCTTCGAGATCAACGATCTGGGCTACCTGCAACGCGCCGACCAGCTCGCGTGGAGCACCTGGATGGGCTACTTCGATCGCCACACTCGCGCGTTGTACCAGCGGTTTCAGTGGAACTTCAACTGGTGGCAGTACTGGACCGCGTCGGGCCTGCCCGAGGAGCGGGCCTTCAATACCAACACCCACACCACGTTCCGGAATACCTGGAATTTCCATTTCGGCGGCACCATCGGCCAGCTGGGCGAGACGTACTGCTACTCGTGCGCGCGGGGCGGACCCGCGGTGCGGCAGGATCCGTACTTCGCACCCTGGGCCGGCCTGAACGGCGACGACCGCAAGGCGATCGTGCCGTACTTCTGGGTGAACTACTGGCGGGGCGACGGCGGGCGCTCGCACAGCATCAATCTGATGCCCGAGGTCGACTTCAAGCTGGCATCGCGCATCACCGCGGCGATCATTCCCAACTACACGCGCGGCACCTATGACGTGCAGCCGCTCGATCCCGTGACGGACGCGTCGGGCAACATCGTGCGCTCGCTGTTCGCGCATCTCGAGCAGAAGCAGCTCGGCGTCACGATGCGCTTTACGTATCCCTTCAACGCCAACGCGTCGGTCCAGGTGTATGCCCAGCCCTTCGTCTCGAAGGGGACGTACAGCAACGTGCAGCAGCTCTCGGCCACCCCGCGCGCCGCCGATTACACCAAGCGCTACAACCCGGACAGCATTGCCGCCGACAACCCGGGCGGGTTCAACTACAAGCAGTTCCGCTCCAACGTCGTGTTCCGCTGGGAGTACCGGCCCGGCTCGACGCTGTTCGTGGTGTGGAGCCAGGGGCGCCAGCAGTCCTCCGGCGTCGAGGGGACGCGAAGCTTTGGGGGCGACTTCCGGGACCTCTTCACGTTGTGGCCTGACAACAGCTTCCTGGTGAAGCTGTCGTACTGGATCAATCGGTAGACACCGTTATACGAGGCCAAGACGCCAGGTTGCGCGAGGCGCTACTTGAGCACGCCACCGTCTAGCACGGTCTCGTGAAACCGCGGCACCTGGTCGACCGGTAGTCTGATCTGATCATGGTGCATGCGCTGTTCGCCCTTAGCCTCATCGGGCTGCAAATGCCAGTCGATACCGCGTCCAACCGGCCGTACCTCGACCCCGGTGCCCGCGTCCTGCTGAACCTCGCCCGGGAGCGACGTGGCAGCCGCGCCGGGGCGATCCGCACCTATCGTGCACAAGTGACCGAGCGGATGTTCTTCGGAATACGCGCATTGCGGCGGGACCGCGTGCTCTACCGGAAGGAGATAGCCGCCCGGCTCGCCTGGCACCGGGGCGGCCCGGACACGGTGACGGTGGTGGGTGCGCGCGAGGCCGTGCCGATCGCCGCCCGAGATCCGTCGGTGCCGAGCGATCTCCAACACGACGGTCCTGGACTCGTGTTCGACCCAGCGAGCCCCCGCCTGCAGTTTGGGGCTGGCGACTCGAGCTTCGTGTACGACCCAGTCGCGTCGGGCGGAGAAGGCAGCTACCAGTACCGATCCGGCGACACGACCGAGATAGGCTCCTCTGTCCCCAATGGCCCGACGACCCGCTTGATCGAGCTGCGTGTCACTCCCCGACGGGACGAGTTCAATCTGATGGCTGGCTCGATCTGGATCGATGCAGCGACCGGCGATGTGGTGGCACGCCTGTTCCGGCCGGCCCGGCCCTACGATTTCGAGCGCGACGCAAGCCCCGAGGAGCGCGCCAAGTCGCACGTGCCCAAAGTGCTCGAGCCGATCCGCGGTGACCTGAGGTTCGTGACGATCGAGTACGCCCTGGTGGACAACCAATGGTGGCTGCCTTGGATGGTAGCGCTCGACGGCGTCGCGACCCTCGGCTCGGTCGCCGTGATGCCGGTGCGGTATGAGCGCGTGTATTCCGATTACGAGGTCGACGGCGACTCGACGGCGACCGTGGCGCCACACGTCTCTGACTCCATTGTCGTGCAGCTGCCGGCGGACTCGGCGGCGCTGCTCACGGACCCCTCCCTGCCGGCGCCGTTCCTGGAGAGCGCTCCCACGGCGCCGGGTACGGCGCAACACGTGGACGGGCCGCCGCGCACGGGAATCCGGCTCGACTCCCACCATTGGCTCGCACGGTACAACAGAGTGGAAGGGCTGTCGGGCGGCGTCGCCGCGCGTCTCGACGTGAGAGGATTGGACGCGGACCTGTCCGCCAGGCTTGGCGTTTCGGACCTCACGCCGAACGCCGAGCTCGCGGTCGGCGGTCAGACGGAGCGGACGCGGTTTACGGTCGCCGCCTTCCGACGGCTCGCTGTCGCCAACCCGATCACCAACCCGCTCGGGATCGTGAACTCGCTCGATGCGCTGCTGCTGGGACGGGACGATGGCGGGTATTACCGGGCGTGGGGCGGGGAGCTCATCGTTGCGCCGGCTGTGACGTCCGCGCAGCGCTTCGCGCTCCGAGTCTTCTGGCAGCACGAGACCGCCGCGATGACGACGACCGAAGCGAGTCTGGCCCACTGGCTGCAACCGACGCACCGCTTCCAGGGCGACATTAACGTCACGACGGCGAGTGAATTGGGGACGAGCTTCACGCTCCGGGCGTGGCATAGCGAGCTCCAGGGAGATGTGGCGCTCGGCACTTTCGACTTTGCTCGCGCTCGCGTCACGACGGCCATGACCGCACCGTTGCCGGCGGGAACCATGGGTGGTGTGGAGGTGGCCGCAGGGACGAGTACCGGATCAGTCCCGCCGCAGAGTCTCTGGTACTTGGGCGGCCCCGGGACGCTGCGTGGCTACGATGGGCTCGCGGCGGCGGGCGAAACGTTTTGGCGCACGCGCCTCGAGCTGGCGACCGCATTGCCGCTGGCGCGCCTGGTCGTGTTCTCGGACGCGGGGTGGGCGGGGCCGCGGGCGGCGCGGTTCCGCGGCCGGGCCCTCGCCTCGGTCGGCGGCGGAGCGAGCCTGTTCGATGGTCTGCTCCGCGTGGATCTCGCGCGGGCCCTCCGCACCCCCGTTGGCTGGCAGGTCGACGTGTACGTGAACGGGATCCTCTAGCCCCGCCGGTAGCCCGCCTATGTGACCCACCTCACCAGTTACGCACCAGGTCCTCCACGAGTCTTTACACACCGTAGGGACCCTCCGGCGCCCGTACCGGAGGGTTTCGTTTTGATACCTGGGAGTCCTCACGCCCGTGACGCCGCGCAGCTCAGCACCGACGTTTCTCGACCCCAGCGGCCGCCGTTGGGCGCGCCTCCGCGCGGGCGCATTGATCGCAGGCGTGGTGAGCACGCTGTTGTTCCTGTTCGTGCTGACCGGCGTGCTCGTGCCGCCCCTCCTCCCCACGCTGCCGCTCGTCCAAACGGCGGCCGATTCCCTGGGCCACGCCCCACGGGCGTCGCGCACCGTGGCCAAGCATCCGATCTCCGTCCGCGCCGAGCGCGAGCGGGTGGCGACCCGCCAGCGGCTGTTCACGTACTTGCAGGAGCACCCCGCGGTGCCCGCGCTACGGTACGCCCAGATGCCGATCGCGCGTCCGGTGTCGCGCGGGCCGGCGACGTCCAAAGGCGCGCCGATCACCGCCGGCTTCTACGTGAACTGGGACGACAACTCGCTCGCGTCGCTGCGCCGGCACATCGAGGCGCTCGACTGGGTGGTGGCCGAGTGGGGCTTCGTGGGCAAGGGAGTGGACAGCGTGCCGGTGCGCTTCCAAGTGGACCGCCGCGTGCTGGTCGAGGCCGCCCGTGCCAAGCACCCGGTCCTGGTGTTCGCCATGATCACGAATTTCACCGGCGACGACTTCGATGCGCGAGCCCTCACTCGACTGCTGGCGCATCCGCGCCTCGAGCGCCGCGCGGTCACGACCATCGCAGACACGCTCGCCCGCTACAACCTCGCGGGGGTGACCATCGATTTCGAGAACGTGCCGCGAGCGGCGCACCCCGCGCTGCTTCACTTCTTGCGGGCCTTGAAGGCCCGGCTCGCGCGCGACCACCGCCTCGTCACCCAGGCCGTGCCCGCCGACGATCTCGAATGGCCGCTCGCGCGCTACGGCGCACTCGACGACTACGTGTTCGTCATGCTGTACGACGAGCACGATCCGTCCGACGAGCCCGGCCCGATCGCGAGCGAGCCGTGGTTCGAGCATCACCTCATGCGGGTGCTGGCGCAGGTGCCAGCGTCGAAGCTGATCGTCAGCCTCGGTCAGTACGGCTACGAATGGTCCGACACCACTCCATCCGCCACGGAGCTGACGTTCCAGGACGTGATGCAGCTGGCGCGCGACCACCAGCGCGTTCCTGCGATGGACGCCGCCACGTTGAATCCCACGTTCGCCTGGGAAGACCCCGACTCGACCAGCCATATCGTGTGGTTCCTGGACGGCGTGACCGCGTACAACGAGCTGCGCCGCGCGCTGCCGCGGGCCGTGCGCGGCGTGAGCGTATGGCGGCTCGGCTCCGAGGACCCGTCCCTCTGGTCGGTGCTGGACCGCGCCGGCGTGCGCTCGAGCCCCGCCCCGCTGGACACGATTCGCATCGGCTACGACGTCGAGTTCATCGGCTCGGGCGAGATCCTGCGCATGGTGGCGCAGCCCACGTTGGGACGGCGCGCGATAGCGGTGGACGCCACGGGAACGGTCGTGGTGGACTCGGTGCTGCGGACGCCGTCCACGTACGTGATCGAGCGCTACGGCCGGAAGAAGGACGCCGTGGCGCTGACCTTCGACGACGGTCCCGATCCCACGTGGACCCCGGCGATCCTCGACACCCTCGCGTCTCGCGGCGCCACCGCCACGTTCTTCATTATCGGGGAGAATGCCGAGCTGCACCCCGAGTTGTTACGCCGCATGCTGCGCGAGGGTCACGAGATCGGCAACCACACCTTCACGCATCCGAACCTGGCGCTGGTGGGGCCACGGCTCACGCGCTACGAGCTGTCCGCCACAGAGCGGCTGATCGAGGCGGTGACGAACCGTCGCACCGCGCTGTTCCGCCCGCCCTACTTCGGGGACGCCGAGCCCACCACCGCCGACGAGCTCGTCCCGATCGCGGTCGCCCAGGACCTGGGCTACGTCACGGTCGGGTTGCGCGACGACCCGGGCGACTGGCTGCAGCCGGGAGTGGACACGATCATCAACGAGAGCCTGGCCCAACTCGACCGGGGCAACGTCATCCTGCTGCACGACGGCGGCGGCGACCGTGCCCAGACCGTGGCGGCGCTCGGCCCGCTCATCGACTCGCTCAAGGCGCGCGGCTACCAGCTCACGACCGTCACCGCCCTCGCCGGCCTCAGTCGCGACGAGGCGATGGCGCCGCTCCCCGCTCACAGCGCCCTGCGCCGCTTCGTGGAGCTCACCTCCTTCTCGCTGGTCGGGTGGGTGGAGCTCGGCTTACACACCCTGTTTCTCGTCGCCATGGTGCTCGGCGCCGGCCGGCTGGTGGTGCTGTTGGCCCTCGCCCTGGTCCAGCGGCGGCGAGGGCTATTCGCGCGCCGTCTGGTGGACGCCGTGCATCGCCCCGATGTCAGCGTGGTGGTGCCCGCGTACAACGAAGAGAAGGTCATCGTGCGCACGGTGCAGTCGCTGCTCGCGCAGCGCTACCCCGGGCTCGAGATCATCGTGGTGGACGACGGCTCACCCGATCGCACTGCCGAGGTCGTGACCCGGGCGTTCCAGAAGCATCCGGCCGTCCGAGTCCTGCGCAAGGCGAACGGCGGTAAAGCGAGCGCGCTGAACATCGGGGTGCGGGAGGCGCGTGGTGAGATCGTGGTGGCCGTGGACGCCGACACCGTGCTCGCCCCCGGGGCGATCGAGGCGCTCACCGTGCCCCTCGCCGACGAGCGCGTCGGCGCCGTGGCGGGGAACGCCAAGGTGGGAAACCGGATCAATCTCGTGACGCGCTGGCAAGCGGTGGAATACATCACCAGCCAGAACTTGGATCGCCGGGCGTTCTCGCTCCTCAACTGCATCACCGTCGTGCCAGGGGCGGTGGGCGCCTGGCGGCGCCAGTTGGTGCTCGATGCGGGCGGCTTCAGCGAGCAAACGATGGCCGAGGACCAGGACCTGACCTTGACGCTGCTGCGACATGGCTGGCACATCGCCTATGCCGACCAGGCGATCGCCTACACCGAAGCGCCCGACACCGTCCGGACCCTGTCGCGCCAGCGGTTCCGCTGGAGCTTCGGCACGCTGCAATGCGCCTGGAAGCACCGCGACGCGCTGTTCCGGCGCCGGTACGGCGCCTTGGGCTTCGTCGCGCTGCCCAACGCCTGGATCTTTCAACTCGTGTTTCCGTTCCTGGCACCGGTGGCCGACCTGCTGTTCGCTTGGTCACTCGTGACGGTGTACCTGAACAAGCTGCAACACGGCGCCGAGTACGCGATGCAGAGCCTGGAGCAGGTCGTGCTCTACTATCTGGCGTTCCTGGCGGTCGACTGGCTTGCCGGTGTAGCGGCCCTGCTCTTGGAGCCGGGCGAAGAGCGGGGGCTGTCGTGGCTGGTGCTGCTGCAGCGCTTCGTGTATCGGCAAGTGCTCTACTGGGCGGTGGTCAAGGCGGTGTTCGCGGCCGCGCAAGGCCGCGCCCGCGGCTGGGGCAAGCTGGTACGCAAGGGCACCGTCGAGCTGCCACGGGCGGCATGACAGCGTGGCGCGTCGTTAGGCTCGTGTCGCTCGGCGTGCTGCTCGCCGGGTCAGCCCCCGCCCGCGCTCAGCACCCCGCAGGTTTGGTCTGGACTGGCAGCGCGCGCGCCGCGACCCTCCAGTTCACCGACACCACGTCGCTCAGCGCGGTGGGCGGCGTGATCGAGTACCAGGCACTCGGCTGGCTCCGGTTCGGCGCCGCCCCGACGCTGGTGCGCGCGCGAATCGGCACGAACCAAGCGTCGGGACCGGGGGATCTGCCGCTCGCGATCGAGACCTCGGGGAAGTGGGGATCACCGCTCCGGCCTGAGCTCGGCGCGAGCCTGATCATGACCCTGCCGACGGGTCGAGCGGCGTGCGGCCTGGGAAGCGGCACGACGAACCTAGGGGTGCAGCTGGGCGCCGGGATGGCTCCCTCCGATCGGCTGCACCTGTCGGCCGATGCGAGCCGCAGCTTTGCCGGAGCCATCACCCTGTCCTCCCTCGATCAGCCGCGGTCGACCTGGATCGATGTCGATGGCGACATCGACATCGCGCCGCACTGGACGCTCAGCCTCTCGGCCGGTGGCGACGTCGGCGGCGCGGACTCGGGGAGCGCGGACCGCGAGGTGGGTGGCGGTCTGAGCTACGGGTTGAGCGAATCGCTCGCCCTGACCGTCGACCTCAGCCACCGGCTCGCGGGTTTCGCGCCGCGCTGGGGCCTGACGCTGAGTCTCGGAACCACGTCAACGGGGATCTCGGCGCTCAATTCCCTGTCCCCGCTCGAGCGACAGCGGCAGGTGTTCGTCGGCGGCGGCAGCAGCGTCATTCACGGGCGCGGCAAGTCGCGGGGCGGGCCGCCGACTGGAGGCGGTGGAAGTACCAGCACCACGAGCGCCTGCTGAGCCCTTCACGGCCGCACTCCGATAGCGCGATACAGAGCGGCGGGCTCGTACACGATGCCGTCTTTCATCACGAGCGCTACCCGCCGGATGTCGCTCATCCGGACGGTCGGATTACCGTCGACCAGGATCAGGTCCGCGAGCTTGCCTGGCTCGATCGAGCCGAGCACTGAGTCGCGGTGCATGATGCGCGCCGCATTGAGCGTGGCGATCTGGAGCACCGCAGTAGCGGGAATCCCCGCCTGGGCGTACAGCTCGAGCTCACGCTGGTAAGCGAAACCGGGGAAACCGTCGGTGCCGGCCTCGATGGGGATCCCGGCGTCGTACATCAGTTTGAGAAACCGCAGCATGGCGCCAAACGAGTCACGGTAGCGCTGATCCATCCCTTCCGGTACCGGGAGTCCACCGACGAGCAGTCCACGCCGGACCTGCGCCGGAAGGCGATCGGCGACCGACGCAAAACCGGGTGGGACCACGCCCTTGCGGGCGACGAAGTCTTGCTCGAAGACGTTCACCGTGGGGTCGAGCGCGGTGCCATGGTCCTTCAGCAGCTGGATGAACGCGCGAACCCGCTCCGAGCCGAGATCGAGCAGCGCGCCCCGCTGCGCCACCGCCGTGAACCGCACGGGCGTGCGCGTGTCGCCGACCGAGTCTCCCCAAAAGTTCAGGAACCAGAAGTTCGCGTGCTGGATCTCGTCGAAGCCGGCGCGCACGGCCTGGTCGGCCGTCATCCCATTGGGGATGTGCCCGCTCACCCGCAGGCCGAGTTTGTGGGACTCGGCCACGATGGCGGGGACGAGCTCCGGCTTGATCGAGCTATAGACCTTGGTCTGGACGTAGCCCATCGCCGCGTAGCGATCGATCCACGCCCGGGCCTCGGAGTCGGTGGACACGAGCACCTTGGTAGGACCCGCAAACGGTCCCGGGCCGTCGAGGAAGCCGGCCATGAGGAGGCGCGGTCCGAGGAGCGACCCGTCCTCCCAGCGGCGGCGCCGGACCTGCAGCTCGTCCACGTCGTTGGCCATATCGCGCACCGAGGTCACTCCTGCCGCCAAATGGAGCAGGCCGTCGTCGTCCCCGGTGTGGACGTGCATGTCCCACATGCCTGGAACGAGCGTCTTTCCGGTCGCATCAACGGTCTCGGCGCCGGGAGGCACGGCCACGCGCCCATCCGGACCGACGGCCGTGATGCGGTTCCCAGTGACGACCACAGTGGTCCGGGCTCGGATGCGCGCCGCCGCGGCATCGAACAGGTCGGCGTGGCGAAACACGACCGGCGCGGTGGGCCTGCGAGCGAGCGTGCGCGCCAGCGTGCTCTGCCGCACCGAGTCCGCCGCCTGCTGGGCTTTGATCAGGTCGGGCTGCACGGTTTCCCAGCCCTCGCGGACCGCCATGAACCACGAGCCGCCGGCAGCGAAGAATTCGCCGTCCGCGTCGAGCCAGATGCGCGAGGGCGTGAGGTCGATGCCGGTGATCGCGTATTGCACCACGCTGCGCGACTGGGTGCCCGCACGTACCGTCAGCTCGCCCACCCGGTTGATGCGGGCCTCGCCGTCCGGCAACAAGGGCAGCGCCCCGCCAGGCGCGGCGAGCAGGGCCCGCGCGAGCACCGCCGCTTCGTCGGGGACGCCATCCATCGACAGATAGACCGACGCAACCCCGATTGCCTTGCTGCCTCGCTCGGCTGAGCTGCCCCAGGTCGCCTGCCCGCTCGCGACCGTGAACCGCTCCGCCACCGCGTTCTTGTAGTAGTCGTGGCCGGTGGTCTCGACCAGCGTGGGCACACCGCGCGGCCCGAGCACGATGCGCTCGGTGATGGCGGGGCCGCGGCCGCGGTCGTTGAACTCGAAGTAGTAGTGGTGAGACCCATCGACGGCCGCCCATTGCTTCTCGATTCCGGCCGGCCGGCTGGCGATCAGCACCGTGTAGCGAATGGTGTCGGTAGCCTGGGCGTGGGCGCTCGCGCCGACGAGGACGGCCAGCAGGGAGACTGTCGAGAACCGTTTCACTCCTCAGCCTCCTAGTCAGAGTACCAGTTCTTCTCCCATGCATGGGCCTCGAGCCGCGAGAGCAGACTTCGCGGCAACGGCCCCTTCTCTACGGCCGCGAGGTTGGCGCGTACGTGCGCGGCGCGGCGCATTCCGGGAATGACCGTCGATACCTCCGGTGCGGAAAGGCAAAACCGCAGCGCCAGCTCCGGCAACGTCGCTACGTCGTCATCGAGCAGCTGGGCCAGTGCGTCGGCCCTGCGCCCAGCCTCGGCGCGTCGCTCGCCGGCGAAGTACGCCTCGCGCCAGTCGCCGGCGGGGAACACCGTGGTGGCCCTGATCTGGCCGGTGAGCGCCCCCTCGTCGAACGGCACGCGCACGATCACGCCGAGCGGCTTGGTCCGGGCGAGTGCGAACAGCGCCTGCTCGGGGGAACGATCGTAGATGTTGTAGATCACCTGGGCGGTCTCGAAGATCGGGTTCGCCAGCACGCGCAGCGCGGTCTCGGGTGCGTGGTCGTTGATCGAGATGCCCCAATGCAGCACCTTGCCTTCTTTTTTTAGCCGCTCGATCTGCCCGTAAGACTCGTCCCATTTTGGATCATGCAACCAAGCGTCGTGCCACACGTGGAGCTGTTGCAGCGGGACCGCTTCCACCCCCATGTTCTTGAGCGATCGCTCGGTGCAGGCCTGGATGTGGCGGGCGGGAAAGACGTCGGCGAGCGGCCGGGTCGCCTTGCCGGGCCATTCGTCGTTCTTGGGGGGGACCTTGGTGGCGACGACCGCGCGATCGGTCCGGAGCTCTTGCGCAAGGGTCTTGCCGATCAGCTGCTCGCTATGGCCGTCGCCGTAGGCGAGCGCGGTGTCGAAGAAGGTGATGCCGCGGTCGAATGCCTCGCGCAGCGCCGCCCGGCCGTCGGCATCGGAGACGCCGCGCCACATGTCGGCGCCGAGCCCCCACGCGCCGAGTCCCAGCTCGCTGACGACGTATCCGGTCGTGCCCAGGGGGCGAGGTTTCACGGTTTAAGTCTACCATCGAGGGACGTTATGACCAGGTACTCACTCGTTGCGTCGGCGCTCTTGATGTTCGCCGCGGCCGGCATCGCGCAGGCCCAAACGTTCAAGGTCGCCAAGTTCAACATCGGCGGCGACGGAGGAACGGATTATCTGACGGGCGAGCCTGGCACGGGCCGGGTGTTCGTGTCGCGCGGCACCCACGTGATGGTGGTGGAGGGAGCGACGGGGAAGGTGCTCGGCGACATTCCCGATACGCCACGGACGCACGGCATCGCGCTGGCCCCGACGTCGCAACATGGCTTCATCACGAACGGCGGCGATTCGACCGTGACCATGTTCGACATCAAGAGCCTGGCCGTGATCAAGAAGATCCCCGTTCGCACCGGCGGACTCGACGGCATCATGTACGATGACTTCTCCGACCGCATCATTCTCACGAATCACAGTCGTCCTATCGGCACGGTCGTGGCGATCGATCCCAAGAATGGCGACGTCGTCGGCACCGTGGAGCTCGAGGACAACGCCCCCGAGGGCGCGGCGAGCGACGGCAAGGGGAAGATCTACGTCAACAACGAGGGGAAGAGCACGATGCAGGTGATCGACGAGCGGACGATGACCGCGGTCGCCTCATGGCCGCTCGCGCCGTGCGAGGGCCCAACGGGCATCGCCTACGATCGCGCCACGAACCGGATCTTCTCGGGATGCGGCAAGACATCCGTCGTGGTCGATCCCACATCCGGCAAGGTGGTGGCCACGATCGCGAACGGCGACGGCGTAGACGCGTTGGGATGGGACCCGGCGCAGCGGCTGATCTACATTCCGGCCGGCCGCGACAGTAACGTGACCGTGGTGCGGCAGGACGGCCCGGACCGCTACACGGTGGTGGCCACGGTCGCCACGATGCGGGGCGCCAAGACCATCTCGGTCGACGCAGTGAAGCACATCGCCTACTTGTTCCAGCCCGAGTACGGCCCACCACCACCCGGCACGCCCCCGCCGCAGCCGGGCGCCCGCGGGCCGCGCGGGCCGGTGATCGCCGCGTGGTTCTTCGCCATCAGCCACTGATCGCGCCGTGAGTGGGCTACCTCAGAACAAGGGAGCGAGCAGCCCACTCTCCCACGCCCAGTAGTCCGGCCGCCCGAAGCGTACCGCCCGCCGCACCTCGACGAACGGGAGCGCGGGGAGGCCGCTGCGCAGGCGCACCCCGCCGCCGAACGATGCCCCGGCCGCCCCCTCGACGCCGATATACGCGTCCAGGCCCGCCATGGCGTAGGGACCAAGCCAACTCCACCAAGACGGCAGCCGGACGATCACCGCGGCCGATGGGTTCACGAGCCACATGCCTTGGGGGTCCTGCGTGAGCGGTGCGTGAATTCGATCGAAGCCCACAGCGAACCGAATGCTGTAAAACGGGAACGGCCCGAATGACGACGGGAATAGCAGCGTCTTTGTCTCGCCGAGTATCAGGCGCCCCACGAAACCGCCGCCCGGTCCAGTCAGGATGGTCCCGGCGCCGACCCCGTGGCGGGCGTCGCTCATACAGCCTGGAATGGATCTGATGCAGGGCAGAGGTGGCGGTGAGGGTTCGCGCTCGGTGCTCCTCCATACACGCACCCAGGCCGGTTCGCGTCGTCCTTCCTGGACGACCGCGGCGGCGGTCAGCGCGACGTCGTGCGGCGGCACCACGATGCCGGCGCGACCGCGGCGCGACGGTGTGAACGTGTTCGAATCGCGCTCCGCCACGAGGGCTTGCACGGCCGCTGCTCGCTCGACGGCAGACTTGCGCGCGATACGAGCCTGGTATTGTTGGCCGGGCTCGAGCTCTCGCTCGCGCTGCCGTCGCGGCGGGACGGCCCTCGCCCCCGCCCGAGCAGCGAGGGCGAGGCGCGGTTGCGCGGCGATGCCCGCGCCACGCCAGACGAGATCGAACTCACCCACGATCACGGTGGGGTTGCTTCCTTTCTGCGGCCGCGGAATCGAGAACGTCATCTGGACGCCGCGGGAGCGTTGCTGTCTCAGCCACGGGCCGGCGGCGGTTCCCGCGGGGGCGATCACACCCGCCGACCCGGGCCGCCACCGGGCCACGACGTCGCCCGCTCCCGGCCGCCACGGCAGCGTGAAGCGAAATACCAGCCTCCCCGTCGAGTCGCTGCTGAGATCCTGGAACGGCATGAATCCGTTAGAGCACTCTCCTTCGTTGCCGCCATTGCGGACGAAGAACGCCCAATGCTCTTGCGTCGAGTCCCCGTCAGTCTGCTGGTTGACGAGCAACGCGAGGGCGTACACGGGGTGGATCTCGGGGTGTGCTCCGTGGATCGCATCGAGACCGAATACGCCGGTGACAATCGCCGGCGCAAGCTCGATCATGCTGTCGGGGACCGCGTCGCTCTTCTGAGCGGACCGCCACAGCCTTCCCCACCACGGGGGCAGGCTGTCTTTCGCCCAACCGAGCACTTCGTCCCCGTTAAACTCGACTTCTATCTCCTGCTCGTCGCGCGTGCGGCGCTCGGTGGAGAGTGTGTCTCGGATGTCGCGCAGCGTGTCGAGCTGCAGGGTGACGTCGTGGTCCTGACCATCTTCGCCCCGCTCGTACGACACCCAGTCGACCATTCCGGTCATCGTCACGACGTACCAGTTGACGTGACCTTGGAGCTCCCCTTCGTCGGTGTCCTGATTGCACGCATAGCCGGCCGCCACGGTCTTGTAGCGCTCGTTCAGAACGATCAGGCTGTCCTGAGAGGTACAGCCAATGTGCTTGAAGTGCAGCGGGCGTTCTGAACGCTCGCCCAGCCCTGCGACGAACCCGCAGAGGCGATCGATGTCTCCGCTTCGTCGACCGGCCCGTTGCCAGCCCCAGATTGGGTTGAGCGCCAAGCCGTTGGCGTCGAAGCTGGTGTCGTCCCTGGGCACCAGGTCGGCGGGGCGCGGCCGGGATTGGGCGGAGGTTGCGCGAACGAGCAGCGACAGGACTAGCAGTGCGATGACCGTCTTCATGTTCACCTGCCTGTTGGTTCTCACTTGGACCCCGGACACGCGACCACATCCGAGAGTACGGGACCGCCGGCCGCCCCACCGCGTGTCAGCACCACGCGGTACCGGCCCGAATCGGGCGCCGCCATGTCGACGCGCCACCGGTAGCCTGCTCCGCCGAGCGGCTGGTCCGCGCGGACCTCGAGCCCGTCGTCCCAGGCCACGACGCGCCAGGGCGCGCTCACGCCGGCGTCCTGGCGCTGGATCTCGAGCACCCGCCCGTCGGCAGGCAGCAAAGCGCCGGGGTACAGATCCACCCACGTCGCGGAGAGCGTCGCGGCGGAGCACGAGACGGTGAGAAAGCGGCGCGTCACGCGAGCCGGAGGCGGACCGGCGGCTGCGGGGGCGAAGTAGGAGTGGGTTGGACCGGGCGATGCCACGATGGGGTCGAGCCGGACGGTGGGCCGTCCGCGGGCCAGACTCGCCGCCAGGGTCGCCAGCTCTTCAGTGAGCGCCGCGGCCGTGTTCGGCCCGTAGATCGCGGATCCGCCCTCGTAGTCTTGCGCCCGGTACTCCTCGGCCGTGGGAATGTACTGGAGATACCCGTTCGCGAGACCGACCACGCCGGC
>DATEGE010000067.1:0-2628 GCA_035280265.1 Gemmatimonadales bacterium
GCGGTTGGGGCGCTGAAGCTGGCGGCGGGGATGGACTAGAGAGGGAGCAGGGAGCGGGGAGCAGGAAGCGGGACTTTCCGAATCACCGCCTGCTCCCTGCTCCCCGCTCCCTGCTCCCTCCCTGCTCCCTCACGCCGCCAACTTCACATCCGACGCGACAGCTCTGGGATCCCAGTCGCTCTCGGTTCGCGCCACGTATACCGCAGCCGTCAGATCGCCACACACGTTGAGCGTGGTGCGCGTCATGTCGAGGATGCGCTCCACGCCGTAGACGACGCCGACCAGCTCGGGCGGCACGCCCACCGCCGCGCATACCACCATGAGCAGCGGCAGCGACCCTCCTGGCACGCCGGCCGTACCGACCGCGGTGAGCACGCTCAGGACGATCGCGATCACCTGCTGGCCGACGGTGAGGTTCACTCCGATCAACTGGGCGAGGAACAGCACCGTGACGCCCTCGTAGAGGGCGGTTCCGTTATGGCACATCGTTGAGCCCAATGGCAACACGAAGCCGGCGATGCGCGGCGGGATTTTTAGGTCCCGCTCGGCGACGGCGATGTTGGTGGGAAGCGTCGCGTTGCTCGAGCTCGTGGAGAACGCAGTGACGATGCTCGGGCCGATCCGCCGCCAAAAGATCAACGGGCTCAAGCCACCGAGAAAACGAACCAGCAACGACAGGCTCACCGCGCCATGGATCAGCAGGCCCGCCAGCACCACCACGACATAGCTGAGCAGCTTCTGGAGGATGTCCCAGCCCAGAAGAGCGGTGACCACGAAAATCAGGCCAAACACGCCGTAGGGGGCGAGGTGCATCGCCATCCCGATGATCTTGATGATCGCGTCGCCGACCGCATCCAGCAGCTCCACGAGGGTGCGCGTCTTTTCGGCGGGGATGAGCGTCAACGCCGCGCCGAACACCAGCGAAAAGAAAATGACGCCCAGCATATCGAGGTTCGCCGCGGCTTGAATCGGGTTCCGCGGCACGATGTTCACGAACAGATCGACGCCGAATTTGGTCGAGCCGCCGGCCTGCAGCCCGGCGACCTGGCCGCGATACGCCTCGAGCAGCTGCTCGCGCACGGCGACCGGCACGCCGACGCCCGGGCGCACCAGGTTGACGAGCACGATCCCGATGGTCGCCGAGATCACCGTGGACAAGAGGAAATAGGCCAGGGATCGAGCACCGACACGTCCGACCTTGCGAATGTCGCCCAGCTGGGCGACCCCCAACGTGATGGAGGTGAACACGAGCGGCACGACGGTCATCAGCAGGAGCCGCAGGAAGATCTGCCCCGCGGGCCCCGCCACGTTCGTGGCGACCCAGCGGACCCAGGCGGCGTTCCCGGCCCAGAAATTCGCCGCCAGCCCGGACGTGGCCCCGAGCACGAGTCCCAGCGCGATCTTGGTGTGGAGCTTCACCGGGGCGGCGTGACCTGTGGGTGCAGGCGGCTGTGACGATAACCGTACCCGACGTACAGGCCGAGACCGATGATGAGCCAGGCCGCGAAGCGCACCCAGGTCTCGAGCGGCAACCCAACCATCACGAACAGACACAACACGGCGCCCGTCACGGACACCGCCCACACGAACGGCACGCGGAACGGCCGTGGGCGCTCGCGGTCGGTGTGGCGCAGCACCAGCACGCCCACGCATACGAGGACGAACGCGAACAACGTCCCGATGTTCGTGAGGTTGTAGGTCTCGCCCGCGTCACCGATCAAGGACCACACCGCCACGAAGATGCCCGTGATGAGCGTCGTGATATGCGGCACACGCGTCTTGGCGTGCACCCGTGCCGCCCAGGGCGGCAGCAAGCCGTCCCGACCCATCGCGAAGAAGATGCGCGGTTGCCCGTACTGGAACACCAGCAGCACGGCAGACATCGAGATGATCGCGCCGAGGGCGACGATCCAACCCACGGTCGTGAAGCCGGCGGTGTTGAGAGCCTTGGCGAGCGGATCGGCGACGCCGAGCTCGCTGTAGCGCACCATCCCGGTGAGCACGCCACCGACGATCATGTAGATGATCGTGCAGATCGCGAGCCCCCCCAGGATGCCGATCGGCAGGTTGCGCTGAGGGTTGCGCGTCTCTTCGGCCGCGGTCGAGATGGCGTCGAAGCCGATGTAGGCGAAGAACACGATCGCCGCGCCTTGATGGATGCCGCGGAAGCCGTTGGGGGCGAAGGGATGGTAGTTCGCCGCGTTGATGTGGGTCAGCCCCGCGATCACGAACAGCCCGAGGACGAGCAGCTTGATCGTCACCATGATATTGTTCGCCGTCGCGCTTTCGCGCACGCCGAGCAGCAGCAGCCAGGTGATCAGCATGACGATCGCGAACGCCGGGATGTTGATGAGGATCGGAATGCCGGCAACGTGCGGCGCGCTCTGCAACAGACCATGCACGGTGGGATCGGGCGACAGCAGCGCGGTGCGGTAACCGGTGAGCAGCCAGACCGGGGGCTGGACGCCGAAGCTCCGCAGCAGCGAGGTGAAGTAATCGCCCCACGAGATCGCGACGGCGACGTTGCCGACGGCATACTCGAGAATCAGGTCCCACCCGATCACCCACGCGACCAACTCCCCGAGGGTCGCGTAGGAGTACGCGTAGGCGCTCCCCGCCTGCGGGATC
>DATEGE010000068.1:0-4323 GCA_035280265.1 Gemmatimonadales bacterium
CGCGCTGAGCTCGCCGCGCAACCGCTCGGTCGCCGCGCGGGCCGAGTCCTCCGCCGTTTGCTGGGCCTGCTCCGTTTGCGCGACCTGCGTCGAGAGGCGCCAGTACAGGCCGTACACGCCCGCGGCGACGAGCAGCAGGAGCAGCAGCGCGGTGCGCCGCCGGCCTCGCTGGGCCCGCGCGAGGGCACGGTTGATGAGGCTCTCCGCCGTTCGCCGGCCGAGCCCGGTGGGTGGGCGAGCGACGGCCAGCAGTGGCGCCGTCCCCAGCCCTTCCACGATGAGTACCGGCCCACCACGCCCCAGAGTGATCCGGTCGCCCAGCCGGACGGGGACCGGCGCGGTCACGGGCTCGTCGTTCAGGAGCGTTCCGTTTCGTGAGCCGGCATCCCGGATGGCGAGTGCCCCCGACGGTCCGACGGTGAGCTCGGCGTGCACTCGTGAGACGACGGTATCGGAGCGGCCGACCGGCCGCACCTCGCACTCGCGACCGCGGCCGAGCCGGATGCGCACGCCGCGTGCTTCGTACAGCCGCCCGCTGGCGGCGTCGAGCAGCGTGACGCCGTAGGCGCGCGCTTCGGGTCGCAGGCCCGCTTCCTCGCGATCCCGCTCGGCGATTCCGGGACGCTCCGGGATGGTCGTCGCGACGGCCTCCGACACGGCTGCCACGGTGAGCCGCGGGCCGGTTTCACCGAACGAGATCACATCCCCTGCTTGCACGACGGTGGGCGTGGCGACACGGCGGCCGTTCAGGAATGTCCCATTGCGGCTCCCAAGATCGCTCAGACGCCACTCACCCTCCGCGAATCGAAGCTCAGCGTGCTCGCCGGACACGACGCCAGCCGCGTCCCCGCCGAGCACGACCGAGCACTCAGGGCTGCGGCCCAGCCGTGCGACGGCTTCCCGAATCTCGGTGACGTATTGTGTCGCAACTTGGATCAGCTTGAGGTACGGCACGAGGCGATACTAGGGGCGCGTGTCGGTGCGGTCAACGGACTAGACCTGCGGCGTCCCTCCCCCTCCCTCTCCCCCTCCCCGGGCGCGCCGGTCGGGGATACGTCGGCGCGGAGCGAGCGAGCGCCGCACGCGGCGGCGACGCTCGTTGCCGCTGCGCCGATCGCCACCACGGCGACGCTCGCTCGGTACCGGCGCGTGCACCGCGCGGCGGTCTTGATGCGAGCGGCGATCCACTCCGGAGCGACGATCGTCGAGCTCGCGACGGTCACCCCGCGTGCGGCGGTCGGGCAGCGGCTCGTACATGACGCGTCCCCTTTTCGCTGGCGGCGAATGGGGCCCAAACCTACCGGCGGCCGGACGCTGCGGCTAGTGCTCCCGCCGTAACCGCACGTCGATGGCGGCGACGACCTCCTCGGCGCGTCCCTTGCGACTCCAACCCTTGTGCTTGCCGCGATCGTGATGCTCGGTCAAGCCACGAACCAGGACGTGGTCTCCTCGAGGCGTCACGAACACGCGAACCACCTCGCCCTCGTCCTCGTCTTCGTCGTCGTCATTCTCTCGGTGATGACGGCGCGCCCAGACGATGCGGTTGGGGCCGTCCGTTTCCACCCGATAGACCGTGTAGCCCCGCTCGACCAGAACCTCGCGCGAGACGACCACGACGCGATCCACCGGCACGACGTACTCGTACTGGGCCGGCTCGGCGTACACGACTTCGGCCCGTGTGTACATCCCGGGACCGCAGGCGGTGAGCAGTAGTGCAGCGAGCCAGTATGGGCGCAGCATGACTCCTCCCTTCCCATAGGTCCAGTTTGAGACTCTCCAGCGCTCGGTTTGTTTCGTCGGTGTGACCGGGATCACCGTTGCGGTGCTACCTTATGGGGCGCATGGGCACGCTCGGACCTCCGCTTCCGGTCGCTGGCTTGGACGGCGCAGTGCAGGCGCTCCAAACCGCCTTCACGATGGAGCTCGTGGCGGCGACGCCCGAGCGCGCCGTGTACCACGCATGGGATCGCCTGCTGAAGCGACACGTTGCCCTTCACGTGCATCTGATGGCGGACGAGCCCGGGCGCGCGTGGTTTCTCCGCGAGACCGAGACGCTCGCGGCGCTCGATCACCCGACGATTCGGCACGTCTACAGCGCCGGCGTCCTGGAAGGCTTCGCATACCGCACGGCCAACTGGGTGGAAGGTGAGAGCCTGGCCGAAGCACTGCGGCGCGGACCCCGCCCCCTCCCCACGGCCCACGCCCTCGTGCGCGACTTGCTCGGCGCGGCGGAGCACGCCCACGCGCGCGGTGTGATCATCCGGCGTATCGTCCCGGCTACCCTGATGTTGGAGGCCTCGGAACGCGCGGTGATCACCGACCTCCGCTACTCCAGCTGGTGCCTGCCCAACGTGCCGCCGCAGGAGCGCGGCACCGGGGGAGCGTTCGTCGCGCCGGAGGTGCGGGCAGGAGGCGTCGGCGAGCCCGCGAGCGACGTGTACGCGGTGGCGGCGCTCGTCTACTACGTGCTCACCGGGCAGGAGCCGGATGCCGATCCTGGGCGCATCGTACCGCCGCGCCAGCTGCGGCCGGCGATCCCCGTCGTGCTCGAGCGGGTGCTGCTGCGCGCGCTCCAGGGAGCGCCAGGCGACCGCTACTTCACGGCGACGGAGATGCTGGAGGACTTCGTGAGCGACGCCGGCGTGTTTCAGCAGCCGCCGGCGACGCCGCCCGTGGCCGAGGCGGGATTCGAACGGCGGCTGCGGCGCGCGCTGGGGGACGATTACGAGCTGCTCGACGAAATCGGTACGGGCGGCTTCGGTCGGGTATACCGCGCGCGGGACTTGGGCCTCGAGCGCGAGGTCGCGATCAAGGTCCTGCACCCGTCGCTGACGGCCGATCCCACCGTGATGGAGCGATTCCGGCGCGAGGCGCAGCTCGCCGCCCGCGCGCGCCACCCCAGCATCGTGAACGTCTACGACATCATGAGCCGGGCGGGGCTGCAGTGGTACACCATGGAGCTCGTGCCCGGCGCGAGCCTCGCACAGCTGGTGCAGAAGCAGGGACCGCTCTCGGTCGACCAGACGTTCCGGGTGCTCAACCAGGCGCTCTCGGCGCTCGAGCACGCGCACGGGCTCGGATTGGTGCATCGCGACCTGAAGCCGGAGAACATGCTGATCGAGCCCGACGGGCGACTGCGCATCACGGATTTCGGGTTGGCGCTCGCGTTACGCGGTGATAGCCGGTTTGGCGGCGCGACGTCGCGCAGCGGCACGCCGCAGTTCGCCGCCCCAGAGCAGCTGCTGGGCGAGCGGGTGGACCAGCGGGCCGATCTCTACTCGCTCGCGGCGACGGCGTATTTCGCCCTCCTCGGGCGCCCGCCGTTCGAGGGGCCGACACCCGAAGCGATTCTGGCGCGCCAGGCCACGGAGGACGTACCTTCACTGCACGACGCGCGGCGGGACGTGTCGCGCGAGCTGGAGCAGGTGCTACGGGTCGCGCTCGCGGCCGACCCCAACGCCCGTTACCCGTCCGCAGCTGCGTTTCGGGACGCGCTGCGCCGGTCTCGCGGTCTAGCCTACCGGCTGCGGAACCTGTTATGGGGTCGGTGATGTGGGAGGAGCGGCCGCGCCCCATCTGCCTGAACCGTCCGAGACGTCTCTGGTAGAGGGAGATCCCTCGAGAGGTGAGTTATGCGGACATTGAGTCTGATCTTGGCAGCCGGGCTCGCGACGGCATGCGGCGGCAGTTCCCCAACCGGCACCGGCGGCGGCGGGAAGCCATCAGGGGGCACGCCCGGCCCGTCGATAAGTGCCACTGATTATGCGTTCTCGCCGACGAGCATGACAGTGCAAGCTGGTGCGACGGTGACGTGGACCAACGACGGAGCGGTCGCCCACACCGCCACGAGTGACGCGGCCGATTCCCTAACCTGGGATAGTGGCTCGCTCGCCGGCTCCGCTCCCGACCCCTACGGAGGCAGGAGCCCCGGGGGATCGTATTCCGTCACGTTCACCAAGCCCGGGATGTACCCGTACCACTGCGCTTTTCACGGCACCACCCATGGGATGGCGGGCACGATCACCGTGACGCCGTGACCTAACGCCACCGGAAGATCCTCAGGGCGACGACGAAGCTGATGAGTCCCCACGCGGCGACGATCCCGAGCGGCGCGCTGAGCTGGCTCAAGCGACTCCCGTCGATCATTACCGCACGCAGGGCGTCGTTGAGGGCCGTGAGCGGCAGGGCCCGCACGAACGGCTGCATCGCGTCCGGAAAACGGGCGTAGGAAAAGAACGTCCCCGACAGGATCCACATCGGGAGCATCACGAGGTTCATCAGTCCCGAGACCGCCTCGATCGTGCGGGCGCGGCTCGCCACCAG
>DATEGE010000069.1:0-43584 GCA_035280265.1 Gemmatimonadales bacterium
GGCACGAGCCGCGTGGTATGCCACACGAATACCAGCGACGTCGTGTACCCGACGAGCTGCACGATCACGACCCACCGGCCCAGCGTCCGGAGCGCCGCCGGCAGGGTGCGCCACGTGACCGTCAACGGATCGCTCCGCTGCGGTGCCAGGCGGTGAGATCCGCCAGGAGGCGGCGCACGCCCAGCGTGACGGCGTGCACGCTGATCGTCGCTCCCGAGATGCTGCGGATCTCCTTGCCCACCCGGAGCGAATCGCTCGCGGTGCGCCCACGGAACTGTCGCCGCCACGGCTCGTAGGCGACCTCTCCGCCGTACGGCTCCCGATAGACGAGGATGTCCACGTCCTTCAGCCGGTCGGCCGAATCGACGGCGACCAGGAACGTGATGGGTTGGTCCTTTCCCATCACGTCGGCCACGGCCGCGAAGCCGAGCAGCGAGTCGGCTCGGGAGACGCGGAGCACGGCGGTGCTGTCCACGCGTAGCGTGTCCACGCGCGCGCCGGGGCCGAACAAGCGTGTGATTGAGGCGGCGACCTTGGCCGGTGGCGCGGCGGGAGTCTGCGCAAGCAGCAGCACGGTGAGCTCGAGCATCAACTCAGAACTGGTATCCGAAGCCGAGGCTCACAACCTCGTGCTCTCCGACGGCGGCCGCGTTTCGGACCAGCTGATAGTCCCCCTTGAACACCGTATTCCACGTGGGCTTGTAGGTCAGACCGAACGTCGAGATGCGACGCGCCAGCGAGCGGTCGCGCGTGACGCCCACCGGCACGTCCGCCTGCGTGTCGTACCGCTCGTGACGGACGAACACGTTGATCCTCGCCGACGACGCCGGAGCTATCACGTGCAGCAGGTTGTAGGCGACCTCGAGATAGCCTCCCGCGATGCGGCTCCCCACCGATCCCCCGTACGCAGCGTTGATGGCTTGAGCGTCGCTGATACTAACGTTGGCGACAACGCCGCGCGCGGCTAGGGCGCCGCGTTCGTACCGGGCGTCGGCTGAGAGCAGCGTTACGGGGGCGGCGAAGGCCCCGGACCCGACCGCCTTGTTGGTGTCGGCGGTGCCCCCGTACCAGAACGAGGCCCCGACCTTCCATCCCGGTCGCGCCCACTCCAACCGACCGGTGAGCGAGGGGTTGACGAACCTCGCCTGGCGGCCTTCCTGTCGCCCATCGCGAATGCCCTCGCTCGCCGAAAAGCCCTGAGCGAGAAGCCCGTTCACGAGGTACACGCGATATGCGAGGCCCGCCCCAGCCGCGCTCCCCACGACCCCGAGCCCGAGCTCCCGCCAGGTCGTCGGAATCACATCGTGGTCAAAGGCGGGACGGTCCACCCCGTTGAAGGTCGGGGGCTCGTGCGTCTCGTTGACGATCCCGACGGGCGGAAGCACGAGGCCGGTGCGCAGCGTCGCCCCACTTCCGAGGCGGTAATCGAGATAGGCCTGCTCGAGCGAGACTTCGCCTCCCGCCACCCCGCCCTCCACCTTCGCATCTTCGATCTCGAGCTCCGACCGAAACGCCAACCGGTCGTCGAAACTATGAGCGAGGTAAACGACGAAGCGCGCCAGGTTCACCGCGGGTGGCGTGGCGGTGCCGGTGGAGTCGGTATAGTGGACTTCACCGTATCCGCCGATGGTGGTCCGCTCCTGCGCCACGGCGAGCCGCCCTGGTAGCGCGACCAGGGCAAGCCCTAGGGCCGTTGCAAGCCGCATTTCAGTTGAGAACGATTCTCAAGTAGGGATAGCCGAATTTATAACTCGGGATTCACCCGGTCAAGCAGATTATTGTTGTGCCTCGGGAACGGAGTCAGTCGCATTGTGAACCCGGTCGCTCAAACGATCCTCATCACACTCCTCGGGCTCGCCGCTGGGGGGTTGGGCTGGGGCGCGATCCGCCTCAAGCGCCGCCTCGAGCAAAGCGAGCGCGATCGACGGAGAGCCGCCGACGAGCTGAACCGTCGGCTATCCGAGCTGTTCTCCCTTCAGGAGCTGTCCTACATCCTTTCGGGGTCGCTGCAGCTCGACCGCATCACGGAGCAGGTGGTGCGCTACGCGATGCGCTTCCTCGACGCGCAGGGCGCCCTGATCGCCCTGGTCCCCGAGGGGGTGGAAGGGAGGCCGCTGCACGTCGCGGCGGCGGTCGGAACGCTGGCCCCGCTCGTGGGGACCATGATTCGCCCCGACGATCCCGGCCTCGTGACGCGGGCGGTGGGTCGCGACCGGCTGGAGCTGGTACGGAGCCCGGGCGGTCAGCCGACACCGCTCCTGAACGACGTGACCGCGGACTCGGCGGCGGCGGTGCCGTTGCGCTCGCACGGCGTCGTGGTGGGCACGTTGGTGATCGCGAATCCGCGGGAGGGAGGATTCGGACCGGAGGACGCGCGGCTGCTCTCGACCGTCGCGACCCACGCCGCGATCGTCATCGCCAACGCCCGCTTCTTCGAGATGGTACGGCACGCCAAGGAGCAGTGGGAGACGGCCTTCGACGCGCTGTCCGAGGGCATCGCCGTGGTGGACGATGCCGGGCGGGTGCGCCGCGCCAACCGCGCGTTTGCCTTGCTGCTCGGCGCCCCGTTGCCGGCGGTGATCGGACGCGATCTGGCGGAGGCGCTGTTCGGCCTCTCCCCCGCCCTGCAGGAGCTGCTCGTGGCGGTGCGGGCGGGCGGGCGGCCGCAGCCGCTCGTGGTCCGCTCGGCGACGCTGGGCCGTACGATCCGCGTCAACGCCGCCCACATCCCCGCGCCCGCGCACGATCAGAACCTCGTGGTGCTGGTGGAGGACGTGACGGACCAGCACGCGCTCGAGGCCCAGCTGATCCAGAGCGAAAAGCTCGCCGCGGTGGGGCAGCTCGTCTCCGGGGTGGCGCACGAGCTCAACAACCCCCTCACGTCGATCGCGGGTCTGTCGGAGTTCCTGCTCGAGCAGCGCGATCTTGGCACCAAGGATCGCGGGCACCTCCGGGTGATTCACGAGCAGGCGGACCGGGCCGGGCGCATCGTGCGGAACCTGCTCACCTTCGCCCGCCAGGGCACCGGCGAGCGCGTGGCGGTGGATCTGAACGACGTGGTCCAACGCACGCTGCTCCTCATGAGCTACGACCTGCACCTCAAGGACGTCGTGATCGAGCGGAGCCTGGGAGCGCTCCGGCCGGTGCTGGGAGACCGCCACGCCCTGCAGCAGGTGGTGATCAACCTGTTGAACAACGCCGCCCAGGCCGTGGCGTTGAACCCGCCGGAGCGACGTCGCCAAATCCGCGTGTACACCTGGACTGATGACCGGGTACGCCTGCGCGTCGCGGACTCCGGGCCCGGCATCGCGGACGATGTGCTGCCGCACTTGTTCACGCCGTTCTTCACGACCAAGGAGCCCGGCCAGGGCACGGGGCTGGGCCTCTCGATCACGTTCTCGATCGTGGAAGCGCACGGCGGTCGGATCACCGTGGAGCGTCCACCGGAGGGAGGCGCCGCGTTCCTCGTGGACCTGCCCATTGCCGCCATGGAGGCGCCCCGGCGCGATACGCCCGCGCCCGGCGCCGGCGTCGTCCCGACGGTCAAGCGGGCCATCCTGCTGGTGGACGACGATCCGGCCGTGCGCCGCATGATCAAGGCGCTGTTCGGGCGCGAGGGGCACACCGTGGAGGTGGCGCGCAACGCGGAGCACGGGCTCGATCTGGCGCGCACCCGCGCGTTCGATCTGATCGTGGCCGATCGAGACGCGCAGGCGCGCGATCAGCCGTTCGTGCAGCGGTTGGTGGAGTCGCACCCCGGGCTCAAGGACCGCGTTCTCGTGGCCACCGGAGCGGTGCCTTCAGGTGAGGATGCGCTGACGCCCCTAGGCCTGCGCTACGTGCGCAAGCCCTTCAACCTGCGCGATCTCTTGGATGAAGCGGCGCGTGTGTGGGCCGCGGCGGCGCTGTCGTAAGCCTCCGACGGCCAGCCGAACATCGCTAGATTGACGGCGCCGCCGGGCGCGAACTTTACCCCTTCCCGCAACAGCAGCGCCCGCTGCACCACACTGCCGTGATCCGCGCCGGAGAGGGAGATGCGGCCAGCAGCGTTGAGCACCCGCCACCAGGGGACATCCGAGTCATCGGACAGCGCGGAGAGCGCCCAGCCGACGGTGCGAGCCGCGCCGGGGCGGCCGGCGAGCCGGGCGACGAGGCCGTAGGTCGCGACGCGACCTTTGGGGATGTGGCGCACGACGCGATAGATGCGGTGATAGAACGGATTCACATGCCGTCGCTGCCTCTCGAGGTCCGCGGTCGGACCACCCCGGCCGGGACTCAAGATACCCGCAGCACGTCTTCCAGCAAGCCCGCGTCACCGGAGCCGAGGATTGACAAAATGTCTTCCAGCGCTCTGCGCTCGCGGGGCCAGGAGAGGCGCGCGGCCGCCGCCGCGGACGCGAGCCACTCGACGCGATCGTGCTCGCCCGAATGTCGAGCCGTCGCGCCCGGCCCCACGAACGCCGCGAACACCGGGATCAAGGCGATCTCGTCCGTGCGGTGACGATAAAACGTCTCCACGCGCGAGACGTTGTACAATCGCACCGGCTCGAGACCCGTCTCCTCGCGCAGCTCGCGCAGCGCCGCCTGCACCGGCGTCTCTCCGGACTCGATGTGCCCGTGCACCGTTTCCCACGACCCCGGCGAGCGGCCGTCCGAGCCGCGCCGCAGCACAAGCACTTCGAGGCTCCCCGCCACGCCGCCCGGCCGCAGCAGGTAGGCGTCCACGAACGCCACGCGCACGTCCGTCATGGAGAATGGCCGGCGAGCGGCGCGACTAGCGTCGCCGACCGAGCACAGCTTCGAGGCGGGCCGAGAGGGCGCGGGCGCGGAACGGCTTCGTCAGGAAGTCGTCCGCCCCGAGCTCGAACACGCGCACTTCGTTGTCCTCGTCGCCCTTGGCGGTGAGCACGATGACGGGGATGTCGGCCGTGGCGGGGCGAGACCGGAGGTGGGACAGGACGCCGTATCCGTCCAGGCCCGGCATGTTCAGATCGAGCACGATGATGTCCGGGCCGACGCGGTCGACTTGATCGAGCGCTTGCACGCCGTCGCGCGCTTCGGCGACGTCGTAGCCGTCGCGCTCCAGCAGGTCCTTCACGACTTTCCGCAGGCTGTCCTCGTCGTCGACCAGCAGCACCTTGCGCGCCGGCAGGCCATGCGGCCCGGACGTGCGGGCTGGGGCGGGCTCCTCGAGCAGCTCGAAATGCGCTGTCAGCGTCTCCGACGCGGGGCCCACTTCGGCGACGGCACCGGGACCGTAGGACGCCTGCCGCGGCTGCGCTCGGCCGCCGCTCAGTCGCTGTGCCGGGGCCGCGGGGCGGTCGTCCGCCTCGGGGATGTCGACGACGCGGGTCAGCTCGTCCAGCGTCGACTCACCGCGCAGCACGTGCTCCAGACCCGATTCCCACAATCCCTTCATCCCGGAGCGGCGCGCCGCGGCGGCGATGTGCTCCGCCGTCTCGCCGGCCGCGATGCGGCGCTCCACCTCGGCGGACACCGTGAGCACTTCGACGATCGAGAAGCGGCCCCGGTACCCCGTCATGGCGCAATCGGGGCACCCCGCGGCGCGGTACAGCGGCGTGCCCTTGGGGATCCACCTCTTGAGGCGGTCCGGCGGCGTCTCCATCCAGACTTCCTTGCAAGTGGGACAGAGTTTGCGCATCAGGCGCTGCGCCAACACCCCGCGCAGCGCCGCGGCGATCTTGTACGCCTCCACCCCGATGTCCACGAGGCGCGTGACCGCGTTGGCCGCGTCGTTGGTGTGCAGCGTGGACAGCACGAGGTGACCCGTGAGCGATGCCTGCACCGCGATCTGCGCCGTCTCGCGGTCGCGGATCTCGCCGATCAACACGACGTTGGGGTCCTGGCGCAGTATCGACCGCAGCGCCGACGCGAAGGTGAGCCCCGCCTTTTCCTGCACCTGCACCTGCACGATGCCTTGTATCCGGTACTCGACCGGGTCCTCCACCGTGACGATGTTCACGCCCTCGCTCTTGATCTGGTTGATGCAGGAGTAGAGGGTGGTGGTCTTACCGGAGCCGGTGGGGCCGGTCACGAGGATGATGCCCTCGTGGTTTTCGAGCAAGCGCTTGATGCCCGTCGTCTCGTTGGCGTTGAGTCCCAGTGAGTCGAGCGTCTTCACCGTTGCGCGCGAGTCGAGGATGCGGATGACGACCTTCTCGCCCAGCGCCGCCGGAAGCGTGGACACCCGCAGGTCGATCGGCTGGCCGTTCACCGCCACGCGCGCCCGGCCGTCCTGCGGCCGCAGCCGATCGGCGATGTCGAGCGACGACATGATCTTGATGCGGGAGATCAGCGGTAACCCGGCCTGACGCGGAATCTTCATCACCTGCCGCAGCACGCCGTCGATGCGATAGCGCACCGCTACCCCGCCTTCCTCCGGCTCGATGTGGATGTCGCTCGAGCGCGCGAGGATCCCCTCCGAGATGATCAAATCCACGAGCCGAACGACCGGACGCTGGCTCGCCTCCGCTTCCGACGCCGCGATCTCGTCGGGGGCGGGTTGGTGCTCCTGCAGATGCTCGAATTCGGTCGAGCTCTCCATCCCCTCGAGCAGCTTGTCGACGGCCTTCTCGGGACGGTACAGCTCGTCCAGCCGCTCGCCGATCTTGGATGGTGCGAGCAGGAACATCCTGATCTCGCGCGCGGTCGCGAAGGCGAGCGCCTTCTCGGCATCGAGATCGAACGGATTCGCCGTGGCGACTTCGAGGAAGGAGTCCGTCGCCCGGAGCGGGAGGATGTGGTAGCGCCGGGCCACCGCCTCGGGCACGCGCTCCTTGGCGGCCGGGTCCAATTGCTGCAGGTCGGCCAGCTTCAGGCGAAATCGCGAGGACAGGGCCGCGAGGATCTGCTCGTCGCTCGCGACCTTCTGCGCCACGAGCGTCTCCCACAGCGTGGCTTGCGGCGCGGCCTTCTCCCGCAGCTCCGCGAGGAGCTCGGGCGTCAGCACTCCCTCGAGGGAATGCATCAGCCACTCATCCGGGAAGTGGGTGTCGGCCATCTAACTACCAAGGTAGTGAAGGTGTTGGAGGTTGGGGAGGTTGGTGGAGGTTGATCGCCTGCGGAGCCACCTCCCGTAACCTCCACCAACCTCCCCCATCCTCCCAAACCTCCTTTAGAGGATCCCCCAAAAATCCCGCATCACGTCGAAGGCCAGCGCCGTGCGGTGCGTCGCCGTGCCGTACCCCAGGTCCCAGCGGAACACGCCGAGCCACTCGAACCCGACCCCGATGGTGACGCGAGCGCCCGGTGTCGCGCCCCACGGCGCTCCGCCGAGCGGCCTGCCGGCGCCGCCGACCGCCACAAAGGGCGCGACCGTGAGGGTGCGCGGCATCCGCGCGTACGGACCGACGCCCAGCGAGACGAACGGCACTGGGACACGCCACTCGACGTGCACCAGCGCCATGCGGGCACCGCCCCAACGGCGGAACGTTTCGCCCAGCAGGGTGCCGCGGCCACCCAGCACAAACGCGCGGTGCGCCGGGAGATCCGCGCTCGCCACGCCGCCCTGAGCCCGGATCAGCACTCGCGTGGCGCCGACTGGAACCAGCGCATGGCCGCCCGCCGAGAGCCGCAGGAAATCAGCCCCGCCGTCCTTACGGCCTCCCTCGAGCAGCAGCTCGACGTGCAGATCGCGCCGCACCGCGAAGCCCTCGCTCTTGCGCTCGAAGGCGAGCTGGATGAGGTCCACCCCGGTGCCGCCGAGAGGAGGATTGGGCCGGAAGCTGCCGGTGGCAGGTGCGGCGGTGATGGGCAGCGACGCGATGGACTCCCGTCCCGCTGTCACGCGCCATTCGCCGCGCACACCGACGCCGTGGCGGTACGTCAGGCGCCCGCCCTCCGCGAGGTAATAATCCCCGTAATCGCGCCCGAATTCCTGGGATGAGAACGAGTTCAGGAGCGGCGCGATGACCGGCGCATCCCCGACGTCCCGCACCTCGCGATACACTTCGGCCTCGAGCGCGCCCCGCCCCTGACGGTCGACCGCGCTGAGCGCTCCTTTGGCGCGCCGGTCGGCGAACCCGTAGCTCCCGCGCGCCCGCAACTCCCGCCGCTCGCCGCCGCCCCGCAGCACGATCCCCGCGCCGGCGGCGAGCCCTTCGACACGGTTGGCGTGCACGAGATCCGAGACGCCGCGCACCCCGAGCCGGCGCGCTTTCAACGCCGTCAGCGCGCGGCGCCCGGCGATCTGCTCCACCTCCGCCCGCACGCGGGCCAGGTCGTTCTGGCGAACCGGCTCCGCCACGTCTTGCAGCGCCGCCGCCAGCGGCTCTTTCCACGGAAACGAATCTCGCTCCGCCTTCGGGAGGAACGTGATTTCCTCGCCCGCGAACCAGCTGTTGGCGAGGCCGAGGTTCAACGTGTAGCCGTCGATCTCCCAGCGCGCGCGAATGATGCCGCGCGCCGGGACGTCGAGCCAGGTGGCGCGGCGGCGGATCTCTATCTCCTGGCGGTAGGGGAGCCAGTAGCGCTGCTCCTCGAGGGCATTGTCGAGCACGATGCTCACGTCCTCGAGCTCGGGGTCGATATACGACCGGGGTGTGAAGTTGAACGCCATGCGCACGAGGTCTGCGGTCTCGGCGTCGAGGTACAGGGTGCCGACGATGCGCGGGAGGGCGAAGTCTTTTGGGCGCACCTGGAGCGCCACGACTCGCACCTCGCGCTGGGGAAAGACGATGGTGGTGGTGTCGCCTAGGGCGAAGTCGTACAGCTCGGGCCCGACGGGGGCGAGGGGATGGGGCACGTCGCGCACCTCGTCGCCCTCTCCCAGCCGGATCGCCGCCCCGAAATTGTTCTGGATGATGCCGAGATGGTCGCGATGGTAATTGATGTCGGTCGGCAGCTGCGCCTGGTCGCGCCAGCCGATGACCCGCTGCTTGCTGCTCGCGGGCGCCTTCCAGTACACTTCCAGCTCCAGCTGATCGGCCTTGACGAGGCGTGGAGGGTCGGCCAGTCCCTGGCCGAACGCGCCCAGAAAGAAGAGGAAGCCGTGCGCCTGGGCCTTGTAGTCGTGCAGCGAGGTATCGGCGACCGTGCCACTGCGGCGGGCCACGGCCCGGCGCGCCAGGCTCACGGCGCCCTCCGAGTTCCACGTCTGCGCCCGAGCGAGTGCGGGACACGCCAGGATCCCGACGGTGGAGGCGGCGAGGGCGAGGCGCATCGCGCGGCAATGTCGCGGCCAAGGGATTCGCGGGCAACAGGAGGAAGGCACACCCCCAGTACCCCACCCGCCGTCATATGAGCGATGCCCGCGCCGAATTTCTCGCTCGTGCCGAGCGCGGCGGCATGGTCCCGGTGCTGCGCCAGGTGGTGCTCGACAGCGACACCCCGCTCGCCGCGTTCGCGAAAGTCGCCCGGCCGCCGTTCGCGTTCCTGCTCGAATCGCTGGTCGGCGGGGAGCGCTGGGCCCGCTACACCTTCCTCGGCACCGAGCCGCGTGAGGTGTGGCGCTACCGCGGCCCCGCAGTGGAGCGTTGGACCAAATCCACGGGCTGGCAAGCCGCCGGGGAGACCCACGACCCGATCGGCCACCTGGCGCAGCAGCTGCGCGCACTCCCCGGCGCGCCGGTGGCCGGCCTGCCGCGCTTCACGGGCGGCGCGGTCGGCTACCTCGGGTACGACCTGGTGCGCAGCGTCGAGCGACTACCGCGTCCCCCTGCCGACACGCTCGACGCGCCCGACGCCGTCATGATGGTCGCCGACACGCTCGTCATCGTCGACAACTTGTTCGGGCGGGGGATCATGGTGGCCAACGTCGAAGTGCCGCCGCGCGCCGCGCCCGCGGAGCGGCTGCGGCTGTACATGAGCGCCGAGGCCCGGCTCGACGAGCTGGCGGCACGGCTCGGCGAACGCCACCAGCTCGCGCCACTCACATTGCGAAACGGCGTGCCCCCGGTCACCACCGCGTCGCGCTACCCGCGCAGCGCGTTCGAGCGCGACGTCGGCCGCGTGCTCCAGTACATCGGCGCCGGCGACACCTTCCAAACCGTCCTGTCGCGTCGCCAGGAGGTCCCAGGCTCGGTCGATCCCTTACTGCTGTACCGCTTTCTGCGAGCCCTCAATCCCGCGCCCTACCTCTTCTACCTCGCGCTCGACGACTTCACACTGCTCGGCAGCTCTCCCGAGGTGCTGGTGCGAGTGGAGGGAACCGAGGTGACGGTGCGGCCCATCGCGGGGACGCGGCCGCGCGGCCGCACGCCCGAGGAGGACGAGCTGCTCGCCCGGCAGCTCGCCGCCGACGAGAAAGAGCGCGCCGAGCACCTGATGCTCGTGGACCTCGGCCGTAACGACGTGGGACGCGTGGCGCGGTTCGGCACCGTTCGCGTCACCGAGCTGCTCGCGATCGAGCGCTATTCTCACGTCCAGCACTTGGTCAGCGAGGTGCGCGGCGAGCTGCGCGACGGCTACGACGCGCTCGACGTGTTCAAGGCATGCTTCCCCGCGGGCACCGTCACCGGCGCGCCCAAGGTGCGTGCCATGGAGATCATCGACGAGCTCGAGCCGGAGCGCCGCGGCCCGTACGCCGGCGCGGTCGGCTATGTCGGCTGGGGCGCGACCAATCTCGACACGGCCATCACCATCCGCAGCGCGGTGGTGCGCCCCGATCGCGTCATCGTGCAGGCGGGCGCCGGCATCGTGGCCGATTCCGATCCCGCGCGCGAGTTTCGTGAGACGGAAGACAAGGCGCAGGCGGTGCTCAAGGCGTTGGCGCTCGCGCGCGCCGGAGGGTGACGTATATTGGCGCACGTGTTCAAGCTGCTCAGCACCACGGGTGAGCAGTCGATCGACCTGCAACCCGGCCGGACCGTCGTCGTCGGACGCGCGGTCACGAGCGACGTCCCGATCTACGATCCGACCATCTCCCGCCGGCACGCCGAAGTCTCCCTTACCGACAGCGGCGTCAAGGTCAAAGACGCCGGCTCGTCCAACGGCACGTTCCTGAACGGGGCGCGCATCACCGACGCCGTCGCCATCGAGAACGACGTCATCACCTTCGGCAAGGTCGCCTTCCGCGTGAAGGAGGTGACCACCCCGTCGGCGCGACCGCAGGTGGTGCCGCGGGCCTCGGCCGAGTTCGCGGGGACCAAGCCCGCGGGCGGCACCATCGTGCGGCAGCTGCCGGTGAGCGTCTCGGGAGGCGTCCCGGCGATCGTCGACATTTCGCCGTCGGGCGCCTCACACCTGAAGGTGACCGCGAAGTCGCTCGAGGAGCTGCGCGAGAAGAAGCTGGAGCTGCTGCTCGAGATCTCCAAGGAGCTGTCCAAGCAGCAGGAGCTCGACCGCCTGCTCGACAAAGTGGTCGAATTCACGTTCCAGGTGATGAACGTCGATCGGGTGTCGATCCTGTTGCTCGAGCCCGGCACGGGTGAGCTGGTGCCCCGCATCTCCCGGGGGCGGACCGCCCAATCGTCCGCCTCGAAGCACGTCCCACAGTCGATCGCGCGCAAGGTGGTGGACGACCGGGTGGCGATTCTGTCCGACAACACCGCCGCCGACGAGCGGTTCAAGGGAAAGTCGATCCTGATCCAGAGCGTGCGCAGCGCCATGTGCACACCGCTCATGGGCACGGACCAGAAGGTGCTGGGCATCCTCTACGTCGACAATCTCACCGCCACGCATTCCTTTTCGGACGATGACCTCAAGTTCCTCATCGCCTTCGGCTCGCTCGCCGCGGTAGCGATCGAGAACTCGCAGCGCTCGGAGCGGCTGCGGCGCGAGGCGCTCGTGCTGTCGAACTTCCAGCGCTACTTCTCCCCCAACATCGCGCAGGTGATCGCGCAACAGCAGGACGCCGGCCGGCTGCCGAGCGAAAAGCGGCCCGTCGTGATCTTCTTCTCGGACATTCGCGGCTTCACCCCGATGTCCGAAACGATGAGCCCGGACGACATCGCCACGCTGCTCACCGAGTACTTCACCGAGATGGTGGAGCTGGTCTTCGAGCACGGCGGCACGCTCGACAAGTTCATGGGTGACGCGATCATGGCGCTGTGGGGCGCGCCGATCGCGCACGAGGACGACGCGCAGCGCGCCATCGCCTGCGCCGTGGACCAGCTCGCCGCGCTGGAGAAGCTCAACGAGCGGTGGAAGGAGCAGGGGCGCCCCGAGCTCCGCATCGGTATAGGGATCAACTTCGGCGAAGTGTTCGCGGGCAACGTCGGCTCGGATCGCCGGCTCGAGTACACAGTGATCGGCGACGCGGTCAACACCGCCTCCCGGCTCTGCTCCAATGCCGGGCCCAACGAAATCCTCATGTCTCAGACGTTCTACGAGCAGCTCAAGCAGCCGCCCAAAGTCGAGTTGCTCGAGCCGATCCAGGTCAAAGGAAAGGCGAAGAAGCTTCCGGTCTACCGCGTGAAGCGGTAGGACACGTCGAAACGCGCCAGCAGGTCCAGCGCGAGCCGCAGCGGCAGGCCCATCACGCCGAAGAAGTCACCACGGATGCCCTCGACGAGCGCGGCACCCTTCCCCTGGATCGCGTAGGCGCCCGCCTTGTCGAGCGGCTCTCCCGTGGCCACGTAGTCGGTGATCAGCTGCTGGGACAGCGGTCGAAACGTCACGTCCGTAGCGTCCAGCGCGTGCTCCAGACGGTCGTCGCGGGCGACAGCCACCGCGGTTAGAACCTGATGCTTGCGGCCCTGTAGCCGCTCCAGCATCTCGACCGCCTGGGCGGGCGTTGCCGGCTTCTCGAACACGCGACCCCGCAATACCACCGTCGTATCCGCCGCGAGCACCACCGCGCCCGGCTCGCGCACTGCCACGCTACGGGCCTTCTCGCGGGCCAGGCGCGTCACGTAGGCCTCGGGCTGCTCAGCGCTCCCGATGGTCTCCGTCACCTCCGGCGCCACCACGCGGAACGGGATGCCCAGCATTTCCAGCAGCTGTCGCCGCCGCGGGCTGCCGCTCGCGAGAATGATCGGACGATCGTCACGCATGGGTCGGAACGCAGCCAAAGCTCAGCGTTCCAAGACCAACGTCACGGGCCCGTCGTTCACCAGCTCCACCTCCATCATGGCGCCGAACTCTCCGGTCGCGACGGGCATGCCGCTCGCTGCACCGCGCTCCTTCAGGAGTGCGACGAACCGGTCATAGAGCGGGATCGCCACGGCCGGCTCGGCGGCATCGATGAAGCTCGGCCGCCGCCCCTTCGTGACGTCGCCGTACAGGGTGAACTGCGAGACGATCAACAGTCCTCCGTCGACATCGGCCAGCGCCCGGTTCATCTTCCCCTCGGCGTCGCCGAACAGCCGTAACCCGATGATCTTGTCGGCCATCCAAACGAGCGTCTCATCGCTGTCGGACCGCGTGAAGCCGGCGAGCACCAGGAACCCCGCCCCAATCGAGCCCGTTTCCCGACCGTTTACGCGAACCGCGGCGCGGGAGACGCGCTGCAGGACGACCCTCACGGGGCGGTTGTGGAGGTTGGCGGAAGTTGGTGGAGGTGGGTGGAGGTTGCATCCTCCACCATCCTCCACCGTCCTCCACCAACCTCCACCATCATCCCGTTCATTCCACCGTCACGCTCTTCGCCAGGTTCCTGGGCTGGTCCACATTACAGCCGCGTCTCACCGCGACGTAATACGCCAGCAGCTGCAGCGGCAGGACGGTGAGCACCGGCGTCAGCAGGTCGAGCGTCTCGGGCACCTCGATCTTGTGGTCCGCCAGGCGCGCGACGCCGGTGTCTCCCTCGGTGAGCACCGCGAATACCCGGCCGCCGCGCGCCTTCACCTCTTCCACGTTGGATACCACCTTCTGGTACACGGCATCCTTGGGCGCGAGGAACACGACCGGCATGAGGTCGTCGATCAGTGCGATCGGGCCGTGCTTCATCTCGGCCGCCGGATAGCCCTCGGCGTGGATGTAGGAGATCTCCTTGAGCTTGAGCGCGCCCTCGAGCGCCACCGGGAAGTTGTAGCCGCGGCCGAGGTACAGGACGTTGGTCGCCCGCATCATGCGCTCGGCGATGCGCTCCACCTCCGGCGCTTTCGCCAGCACGCGCTCCACCAGCTCCGGCAGACGGGCGAGCGCGCGTACCACCTCGCGCCCCTGCAGGATCGACAGCGCTCGGAGCCGGCCCATCTTGAGGGTCAACAGCGCGAGCGCCGCGATTTGACTCGTGAAGGCCTTGGTGGAGGCCACGCCGATCTCGGGCCCGGCATGAAGATAGATGCCGCCGTCCACTTCGCGCGCGATGGTGGACCCGACCACGTTCACGATGCCCAGGGTGCGGGCCCCGCGGCGCTTGGCCTCGCGCAGCGCGGCCAACGTGTCGGCGGTCTCGCCCGACTGCGAGATCCCTACCACCAAAGTCCGCTCGTCGACGATGGGGTTGCGGTAGCGGAATTCGGAGGCGTACTCCACCTCGGAGGGGATCCGCGCCAGCTCCTCCATCATGTACTCGCCGATCAGCGCGGAGTGCCACGAGGTCCCGCAGGCGGTGAACACGATGCGGTTCACCTGCAGTAGCTGCTCGTCCGCAATGTTGAGCCCCCCGAACCGCGCGGTCCCGTCCTCCTCGAGCAGCCGTCCCCGGAGCGTGTTCCGCAGGCTCTCGGGCTGCTCGAGGATCTCCTTGAGCATGAAGTGCGCGTGGCCGCCTCGCTCGATCGTCGCGAGGTCCCAGTCCACGCGCGTCACCGTCTTCGCCTTTTCGACCGTGTCGAGGTCGAGGATACGATAGTCGTGCGGTCGCACCACCGCGATCTCGCCATCGTCCAGATAGACGACCGACCGCGTATGAGCCAGCACTGCGGACGCGTCGGACGCAACGAAGTTCTCCCCCGTGCCGACCGCCACGAGTAACGGAGAGCCACGCCGGGCGGCGATGATCGTATCGGGCTGCCGCGTCGACACGACGGCGATGCCATACGTGCCGTCCACCTGTTGGAGCGCGCCGGCCACCGCCTCTTCGAGCGTGGCTCCCTTGGCGAGCAGCTCCTCGATGAGGTGCGCGAGCACCTCGGTGTCGGTTTCGGAGCGGAACACGTGGCCGCGGGTGCTGAGGGCGGTCCGCAGCACGCCGGCGTTCTCGATGATGCCGTTGTGGATCAGCGCCAGCGTTCCGCCGCAATCGGTGTGGGGATGCGCATTGACGGTGTTGGGCGCGCCGTGTGTGGCCCAGCGCGTGTGGGCGATACCGGTACGGCCGTTGGGCAGCGCCGTACCGAGTTGCTTCTCGAGGACCGCGATCTTGCCAGGAGCCTTGTGCACCTCGATCCGCCCGTCCTCGAGCACCGCGAGCCCGGCCGAGTCGTAGCCGCGGTACTCGAGACGCTTCAGGCCCTCGAGCAGGAGGGGCGCGGCCGGACGCGGGCCCGTGTAGCCTACGATGCCGCACATAAGCGGCGCCCCTCCTCGATGAGCTGCTCCGCGTCGGCGCGCGCTGGCGCTTCGGCGATGAGCCGGATGATTGGCTCGGTGTTCGACGGGCGCACGTGCAGCCAGCGGTCGCGCCAGGCGAGCCGTAACCCGTCCTGCGTGTCTGCCATCGCGTCCGGGAATCGGCCCCTCAAGGCGGCATAGATTGCGTCCATCCCGCGTTCTGCGTTCCGCGTTCCGCGTTCCAATTTTGTTTTCTCGATCGCGTAGCGCGGCGCCGCGGCCACTAGCCCACTCACCCGCGTGCCCGTCCGCGCGAGCAGCGTCAGCAGCAAAGCGGCCGCGACCGGGGCGTCCCGACCGGCGTGCAGCGCAGGATACATGACCCCGCCATTCCCTTCCCCCCCGATGACAGCCGCAAGCCGCAAGATGGCGCGAGCGACATGCACTTCGCCGACAGGTGTCCGGACGACCTCGGCGCCGCACTCTCGGGCCGCGTCTTCCACGACCAGGCTCGTCGAGAGGTTACACACGACGGACGGTCGGACAGTCGGACAGTCGGACAGCCCAGCGCTTTTCAGTCCGACTGTCCGACTGTCTGACTGTCCGACGCCGAGCACCGCGCGCACCGCAAAGGCGAGCGTATAGTCCTCTCCGATCGGCACGCCTTGCTCGTCGACAATGGCCAACCGGTCCACGTCCGGATCGACGGCGATGCCGACGTCCGCACCCGAGCGCCGCACCAGCCCGGTCAGCTCTCCGAGGTTCTCGGGGACGGGCTCGGGTGGGCGCGGAAACCGTCCATCGGTCTCCAGGTTGATGCCCGGCACGCGACACCCCAGCCGCTCGAGCAAGGCGCGCATCACCGGGCCCCCAGCGCCTCGGACCGCGTCGAGCGCCACGGTGAAGCGGCGCTCACGAATGCCAGCGATATCGACCGCGGGGAGCTTCAGAACAGCCTCGAGGTGCCGCTCCACAGCTCCCGGATCGCGTTGCACGCTTCCCCCTCCCTTCCCTACTGTTCTCGCCTTGCCGTCGTCCTGTTGCGCCAGGCTCAACACGCGTTTTCCATCCGCCCCGTCCAAGAAGATCCCGTCTGGCCCGATGAATTTCAGCGCGTTCCACTCGATCGGGTTATGGCTCGCGGTGATCGCGATCCCTCCGGCGGCATGGTGGTGCTCGACCGCGAGCTGCACCGTCGGCGTCGGGACGACGCCCACCTGGACGACGGCGCACCCCACGGACACCAACGCATCGATCACCGCCCGCTCGAACGCCGGACCCGATTCGCGCGCGTCCCGGCCGACCACCACCACGGGACGTTGCGTCGAACCACGCGCCCATGTGCCGAACGCCCTAGCGTAGCGGGCCACGGTTTCCTCGGTCAGATCCTTGCCCACGATGCCGCGGATGCCGGAGACGCCGACCATCAGTGTGTCGGTCATGCGGACAATCTAATCCAGCGCGGATGAGCGGCCGGGCGACTCCGGAATGAGGATGGGAAGGTGCAGCGGCTTGACTACGGGCGTGGCGACTGGGAGCGCGGAGCTGTCCGGGAAGGCGGCGAGGAAGGCGTCCACGGCCGGACCGTGGAACTGTTTCCCTTTGCCCTCCTCGAGCTCCTGCACGGCCCTCGGCACCGAGAGCGCCGGCCGGTAGGGACGGACGCTCGTCATGGCATCGAACGAGTCCGCGACGGTGACGACCCGCACCTCGAGCGGAATGTCGCCCTCCTTGAGACCGTCGGGGAACCCCTTGCCGTCGAGACGCTCGTGGTGGGAGCGGATGATCGCGAGCGCGGCGGGCACGTCCCGCATCAGCGGCGCTAGAATGCGGGCGCCGATCACCGGGTGTTCCATGATGTGCCGATACTCGGAATCGCTGAGCTTGCCCGCCTTGTGGAGCACGGCTTCGCTCACGCCGATCTTCCCGATGTCGTGGAGCTCGGCGCCGAGGGCGATCAGGCCCATCACCGGCTCGGGCAGTCCCATCATGCGGCCGATGCGCGCCGAATACTCCGCGACGCGCACCGAGTGGCCCCGGGTGTAGGGGTCCTTCTCCTCGAGGAAATGCACCAGCGCCTGGAGCCGCTCGAGCGACAGCTCTTCGATCCGACGCGCCTGCTCCTGGACGCGTCGCTCCAGGTTGTGCTTGTAGTCCTCGACTTCCATCTTGAGGTGGCGCTTGTCGAGCGCCTGCATCACGCGGGCGCGCACCTCGTCCAGGTGAAACGGCTTGGCGACGTAGTCGAGCGCCCCCAGCTGCAGGCAGGCGACCGCGCTCTCCACCTCTGCCACGGCGGTCACGACGATCACCGCGGTGTCCGGCCAGCGTGCCAGGATCTCACGCAGCAGCGTGACCCCGTCCATCTGGGGCATCCGCAGGTCTGAGATGACGAGCGGCACCGGATCGTGCTGCAGCATCTCCAGCGCCTCGGTACCGGACCCCGCCTCCGAGCAGGTGAAGCCTTCGCCCTCGAGCAGTCGCACGAGGACGCGGCGCAGCCGCGGCTCGTCGTCCACGACGAGGCACTTGACGGCATTCGGCTGTGGCATGCTGCGCTTAACGTAAAGGTCGCTTGCTCGGCACGGAAGGCGCCTTTACGTTCCCGCCATGAGCCAAGTCTCCGGCGACGATCTCAAGTCGCGCCTGGGAACGCGCGCCGTCCACGCCGGCCGCATTCCCGATCCGCTCGCCGGCGCCGTGATGACGCCGATCTATCAGACGTCGACCTACATCCAGGACGCCCTGGGCCGGCACAAGGGCTACGAGTACGCCCGCACGCGCAACCCCACGCGCGAGGTGCTCGAGCGCAACATCGCCGCGCTCGAAGGCGGGCGTCACGGCTTCGCCTTCGGGTCGGGACTGGCCGCGCTCGACGCGGTACTGAAGCTCTTGGGTCCCGGCGACCACGTCGTGAGCGGCGAGAATCTGTACGGCGGGTCGCACCGCCAAATGACGCACATCTGGGCGCCCTTGGGCGTGACGTTCACGTTCGTCGACACCGCCGAGACCGGGGGGATCGCGGCGGCCGTGACGCCGCGGACCAAGATGGTGTACGTCGAGACGCCCACCAATCCGATGATGCGGCTGTGCGACCTCGCCGCCACCGGGCAGATCGCGCGCCACGCCGGCGCGCTGTTTGTCGTCGACAACACCTTCGCGACGCCATGCTTCCAACGGCCGCTCGAGCTGGGCGCCGACATCGTGCTGCACTCGACGACCAAGTACTTGAACGGCCACAGCGACATGGTCGGGGGCATGCTGGTCGTGAACCGCGACGACCTGGCTGAGCGGCTCGGGTTCCTCCAGAACGCCGTGGGCGCTGTGCCGGGGCCGTTCGACTGCTGGCTGTGTGTGCGCGGCACCAAGACGCTCGCGGTGCGCATGCGGCAGCACGATGCCAACGGCCGGCGCATCGCGGACTGGCTCACGCGGCACCCCAAGGTGGAGCGTGTCTATTATCCAGGCCTGCCGTCGCATCCGCAGCACGACCTCGCCTGCCGGCAGATGGCGGGATTCGGCGGGATGATCTCGATAGAGCTCGGCTCGGTGGAGCGCGCCAAGCGGTTCGCCGAGCGCACCCGAATTTTCGCGCTCGCCGAATCGCTGGGCGGCGTGGAGAGCCTCATCGGGCATCCCGCCTCGATGACGCACGCCAGTGTGCCGCCAGAGGTGCGCCGCGCCATGGGGCTGACGGACAGCCTGGTGCGCCTCTCGGTGGGCATCGAAGAGGTGGAGGACCTGATCGGGGACCTCGAGCAGGCGCTGGACGGGGCGTGAGGAGCGCCCCCCGTGTGGGGGCCGCAGCATGCAGCGCCCCAACGGACGAAACAGTAGCAACACGGCAGCGTAGTGTAAATTCTATCTATAGGTAGGAGCATGTTATGACCGAGTCCACCCTGCCGGCGGCACGGCCGCGCAAGATCCTCACCCAGATCGCCCCGGTGACCTGGGAGCACCCGGCCGACCGCGCGGCGTTGCAGACGCTGCGCTCCGTGCCCGGCTTCGATCAGGTCGTCAAGAAGATCGTCGGCTTCTTCGGCGAGCGCGGTATCCGGCTGCTGTTCCAGGCCAACGCCGTCCGGGTCGGCCCCACGCAGTTCCCGCGGATGAACGCCCTCTACACCGACGTGCTGACGTCGCTCGATTGGCCCGAGCGTCCGGAGCTGTTCGTCTCGCAAACCCCGTTCGTGAACGCGGGGGCCTACGGCATGGATCGACCGTTCATCGTGATCAACTCGGGAGCGCTGAAGCTGCTCGACGACGATGAGATGCGTGTCCTGCTCGGCCACGAGCTGGGACACGTGATGAGCGGTCACGCGCTGTATCACACGATCCTGGTGCTGATCGTTTTCGTGGGGATGAACTTCCTGCCGTTCCTGGCGGGGATCGTGCTCGCGCCCATCCAGTTCGCGCTGCTCGAGTGGTACCGCAAGAGCGAGCTCTCGTCCGATCGGGCGGGGCTCCTCGCCGCGCAGGATCCCGCCGCCTCGATGCGGATGTTCCTCAAGATGGCCGGAGGCGGTGACATGAAGCAGATGGACCTCGACACCTATCTGGAGCAGGCGAAGGAGTACGAGGAGTCAGGCGGAGCCATCGACCGGGTGTTCAAGATTCTCAACACGCTGCCGCAGTCACATCCGTTCAACACGCTCCGGGCGGCCGAGCTGCAGCGCTGGATCCAGGGTGGCACCTACGAGCGCATCCTGGGAGGCGAGTACACGCGCCGGGGACCCGACGCCGAGCAGCGCCCCATCGAGAAGGACGTCGACGAAGCGCGCGAACACTACATGAAGGAAGCCAAGGCCGTCGTGGACGACGTGGTGGACAGCGCCAAGCGCGCCGCCCAGGCGTTCACGGAGGCATTCAAGAAGAAGTGAGAGTACTCGTCGTCGGCGGGGGTGGTCGCGAGCATGCGCTCTGCTGGGCGCTGAAGCGCGACACCCCCGACGCGACGCTGTTCGCCGCACCGGGCAACCCCGGCACCGCGCAGCTCGGCACCAATTTACAAACCGAGGTTGGGAAGGTTGAGGAGGTTGTGGAGGCTGTGAAGGCCAACCACATCGACCTCACGATCGTCGGCCCGGAGGGTCCCCTCGCCGCGGGCATGGCCGATGCCCTGCGGGCGCGAGGCCATCCGGTGTTCGGGCCGAGCGCTGCCGCTGCTCGCATCGAGGCGTCGAAAGCGTTCGCAAAGGACGTGATGCGGCGCGCCGGCATCCCCACCGCGGAGAGCCGCACGTTCACCACGCTGCCTCCTGCGCTCGACTACATCGCGCGACACGCCGCGCCGCTCGTGGTCAAGGCATCGGGCCTCGCCGCGGGAAAAGGTGCCGTAGTATGCGAGCGACGCGAGGACGCGACCTTTGCCGCACGGGCCATGCTCGAGGGAACCGCATTCGGCGATGCGGGCCGCGAGATCGTGATTGAGGACTTCCTCGAGGGCGAAGAACTTTCGGTGCTGGGGCTCACCGACGGCGAGCGCGTTCTGCTACTCCCCGCCGCTCAGGACCACAAACGGCTGGGGGAAGGCGACACCGGACCCAACACCGGCGGGATGGGCGCCTATTCCCCGGTGAGCGTCGCCACCGCTGGGCTGCTCCAGCGAGTGCGCCGCGAGGTGCTCGAGCCTGCCATCCGCGAACTCGCCGCGCAGGGCACGCCATTTCAGGGAGTGCTGTACGCCGGGCTGATGCTCGGGGCTGACGGTGCGCTCTCCGTGCTCGAGTTCAACTGCCGGTTCGGCGATCCCGAGGCGCAGGCCCTGCTACCGGCGCTGCCGGGAGTGATGCACCACGTCGCAGAGATCGCGGCTGGCGCGGGCGCCTGGAAACCGGCGCAGACGACGCTCGACGCGACCCGGGCCGCCGTCGCGGTCGTGCTCGCGGCGGCGGGATATCCCGACAAGCCCCAGGTCGGCGGGACCATCGTGGTCCCGCGCGACGTCGAGGCCGGGACGTTAATGTTTCACGCGGGCACTGAGCGTGACGAGCACGGCGCGCTGCGGGTGCGCGGCGGGCGGGTGCTCACCGTCACCGGGCTCGGGGACACCGTGGCGGAGGCGGCTCGCAAGAGCGCCGACGCCTGCGAGCTGATCGCGTTTCCAGGAAAGACGTACCGCCGGGACATCGGGTGGCGTGAAATCAAGGAGGCGCATGCCGGAGCTGCCCGAGGTTGAGACGATCGTCCGGGAGTTGGCGCCCCGGCTGGAGGGATTCCGCATCACGCGCGCCCGGCTCGCCAAGAGCGACGTGCTGCGCCGGGTGTCGAAGGCCCGGCTGCTCCGCACGCTGCGCGGCAACGCGTTCGAGGAGGTGAGCCGCCGCGCCAAGCACGCGGTCTTCCGACTCACGAGCGCCCATCGGCTGGTGGTGCAGCCCCGCATGACCGGCTCGCTCGTGGTCCACGACCGGCCGCTGACGAAAGACGAAGCGAAGTACGCCGTCCTCACCTGCACTCTGGAAGACGGTCGCCTCTTTGTATACCGCGACGTGCGCCGCCTCGGCACCGTGTGGCTGCTCGATGAGAAGGGGTGGGCCGCCTACACCAGCCGGATCGGACCCGAGCCGCTGGACGAGACGTTCACCCCGTTCGTGTTCGCCGAGCGACTGCAGGGCACGCGCGCCGCGATCAAGAAGAGCATCATGGACCAGCGCCGCGTGGCAGGGGTCGGCAACATCTACGCCAATGAGGCGCTGTTCCAGGCCGGGATCGATCCCTCGAAGCCCACGAGCAAGCTATCGCTCGACGAGTTCGCGCGGCTGCACGCGGCGGTGACGGACGTGCTGGAGCGGGCGGTGAGCTCGTCCGGGACGACGGTGCGGGACTATCGCACCGGGGTCGGCGAGCCCGGCCGGTTCCAGTTCGAGCTGAAGGTGTACGGGCGCGGCGGCGAGCGCTGCGTCACATGCGGCCGCAAGCTCGTCACCACGCACACGATCGACCTGCGGGCCACGACGTTCTGCCCGACCTGCCAGCGGTAAACCTCAACTCCTCAAAGGGTCACTAGCCGCCCGCGCGGCGGAATCCCCGCCTCGAGCTCCATAATGCCGACCGATGGCTTGAGATTGAACCGCGCCGCACCCGCTCCTCCGGGATTCATCACCGTCACCGTCTTGTCGACCAGCTCGAGCAGTGGCTTATGCGTGTGACCGTACACGATGATCTCGGCGCGCGGAAACGCCTCGTGCAGCTTGGTGGGCGTGGGGTGCCCGAGCTGGTCGCCATGCGTCACTACGATCGCGAACCCGTCGAGCTCCACGGTCGCGACCTGCGGCAGCCGGGCGCGGATCTCCGGAGGATCTACGTTGCCGTACACGGCCGTCACGGGCGCGATCGCCTCGAGCTCGATCAAGATCTCTGGCTTGCCAACGTCGCCGGCGTGCAGGATGTGGTCGACTGCCCGGAAGACCTCGAACACCTCGGGCCGCAACAACCCATGCGTGTCAGAGATCACCCCGACTCTCACGGCACCCTGGTCCAACGGGGCGTCTTAGCGTCGTGCAACTACTTGTTGCCTTCCCAACGTTTCACGAGCGCGACGTCGAGCCCCAGGTGGTCGAGCACCCGCTGCACCACGAAGTCGATCAAATCGCGGACCTGCTGCGGCTTGTGGTAGAATCCCGGCGCCGCCGGCAGCACCACGGCGCCGGCCTCGGTGGCGAGGGTGAGATTGCGGAGATGCACGAGCGAAAGCGGCGTCTCGCGCGGCACAAGGACGAGCTTGCGGCGCTCCTTGAGCACCACGTCGGCCGCGCGCTCGATCAGGCTGCGACTCGTGCCATGCGCGATCGCCGCGACCGTGCCCATCGAGCAGGGGCAGATCACCATCCCCGCGCTCTTGGCCGACCCCGACGCCGGCTCGGCGCCGCGGTCCTTGTCGTCGAACACCCGGACACTCACCCACTCGCCACCCGTGGCCTTCTTCAGCTCGCGGTCGTCCTTGATGCCACATTCTTCGGTGAGCAGCCGCCAGCCGTGGCCCGAGATCATCAGCCACACGGGAACCTGATGTGTCGCGAGCACCTCGAGCAGCCGCACGCCGTAGGGCGCGCCAGAGGCGCCCGTGATGGCGAGAATGACGGGAGGCCTAGTCATCAGCGCCCGCGTCGATTCGGCGTGGGAGAGCGCTTCGGATGCGCCGGCGGGCGAGGCGGCGGAAGAGAACGCGGAACGCGGAACGGGGAACGCGGAACCGGCGTCACCGGCGCGGGCGCGCCTGCTCCGCGCTCCGACTTCCGCGTTCCGCGTTTCACAGGATCCGGTCCACCAGCGCGCCCAAGAACACCACCACGCTCACGATGCCGTTCGCGGTGAAAAACGCGGCGTTGAGGCGACGGAGGTCTCCCGGCCGCACCAGCTGATGCTCCCAGATGATCAGCGCAGCCCCCACTCCCACGCCGACGTAGTAGGCGACTCCCAGCCCGGCGCCCAGCCCGAATCCCACCAGCGCGACGAGCGCGAGCCCGTGCAGCAGCTTCGCGACCAGGATCGCCCGCGCCTGCCCCAGCCGCACCACTAGCGACTCGAGCCCTTCGGCACGGTCGAAGGCTTCATCGGGGAGCGCGTAGAACACGTCGAACCCGCCCACCCAGAACGTCACGGCGAGCGCGCCCACCGGCAACAGCCACCAGGGGTCGCTCCACCGGCCGGTCACCGCGAGATACCCGGCCGGCGTCGCGATGCCGTCCGCAAGCCCGAGCCACACATGCGACCAGGACGTGAACCGCTTGGTGTAGCTGTAGGCCGAGATGAATACCAGCGCGATCGGGGAAAGGGCGAAACACAGCGGGTTCAACGCCCAGGCGCTCCACAGGAACAGGGCCGCCGCCGCGGCCACCGCGACCCAGGCCTGCGTCAGCGTGAGGCGTCCGGTCGGGAGCTCACGCCCGCGGGTGCGGGGGTTGCGCGCGTCGAGCTCGCGATCGGCGATGCGGTTGAACCCGAGCGCCACGAAGCGCGCGGCGGTGAACGCGACGACGACGAGCGCGAGCGTGCGCCAGGTAACTGCCGCCTCTCGTGACGCGACGACGACTCCGAGCAATGCGAAGGGCAGCGCGAAGATGGTGTGCGGCAGCTTGACGAAGTTGGCGTAGCGGACGAGCAAGCTCTCGCCGCCGAGGATCTGCCCTTCCCGGGCGTGGCCTCCACCAACCTCCCCCGACCTCCCCCGACCTTCCCCGACCTCAGATGTCAATCCCCAGCTCCTTCCACATCGCGTCGACCCGCCGCTTCGTCTCCGCATCCATGACGATCCTTTCGGGCCACTCGCGCGTGAACCCCTCTTCCTTCCACTTGCGGGTCGCATCGATTCCCATCTTCGAGCCGAACGTGAAGCCGCGGCTCGAGTGGTCCAGCACGTCGATCGGCCCCGGCGTGAACCGCACGTCGCGCTCCGGGTCGATGTGATTCAACGCCACCCACCACGCTTCCTTCGGCTCGCGCACGTTCACGTCCTTGTCGAAGACGACGATGACCTTGGCGAGCGACATCAGGCCCTGGCCCCACAGCCCATTCATGACCTTGAACGCTTGCCCGGGAAACTGCTTGTCGATGCTCACGAACACGAGGTTGTGGAAGATCCCCTCCGCCGGCATGTGGAGGTCCACGATCTCCGGGAGCGTGAGCTTCAGGAGCGGCAGGAAGATCCGTTCCGTCGCGTGGCCGAGCCAGTAATCCTCCATCGGCGGCCGGCCGACGATCGTGTGCGGCCACACCGGGTCCGGGCGCATGGTGACCGCGGTGACGTGCACCTTGGGGTAGTAATCGGCGAGCGAATAGAAGCCGGTGTGGTCGCCGAACGGGCCTTCGAGCACCAGCTCCTCCTGGGGGTCGAGGTAGCCTTCGAGCACGATCTCCGCTTCCGCCGGCACCTCGAGGTCGGAGGTCACTGCCTTTGCGAGTCGCACCGGTTCCTTGCGCAGGAATCCGGCGAACAGGAACTCGTCGATGGTCGGGGGGAGCGGCGCCGACGCCGCGTAGATGGACGCCGGGTCGCCGCCCAGGGCGATCGCGACCGGCATGCGCTCGCCGCGCGCCGCCATCTCGCGCCAATGCGCCGCCCCGACCTTGTGGCGCTGCCAGTGCATCGCCAGCTCGTTCCGCCCGATCACCTGAATGCGGTACATCCCGACGTTGCGGACGCCGGTCTTGGGGTCGCGCGTGATCACGCCGGGAAGCGTGATGTACGGTCCCCCATCCTGCGGCCAGCAGATCGGCACCGGAAACTGCGATAGGTCGATGTCCCGGTCGCGCAGCACGGTCTCCTGACATGGCGGTCTCCCGCCGATCGTCTTGGGCGGGAACTTGGCGAGCTCTGCGAGCTGCGGCAGCATCGCGAGCTTGCCGAGCAGGCTATCGGGAACCTTCAGGTTGAGCAGCGTTGTGATTCGCTCGCCGATCTCGTCCAGGCACTCCACGCCGAGCGCCAGCGGCATGCGGCGCTCCGACCCGAACAGGTTCACCGCGAGCGGCTGGCGCGCCGCTCCTCCGGCGCGCAGCGTGGGATGCGTGAACAAGAGCGCCGGTCCGCCTCCCGGCGACTTCATGCAGCGGTCCGCAATCTCCGTGATCTCTCGGTCTACCGCGACCGGACGCTCGACGCGCACCAGCTCGCCGCGCGCCGCGATCGCGTCGAGCCACTCCCCCAGGTTATCGAGTGGCATGATGGAGGGCGCAGATCCCCCCGGTGAGCCGCTCGAAGCGCACCTCGCGGAACCCGGCGCGTTCTACTCGGCGCGCGTACGCCTCAGGGTCGGGGAATCCGAGCACCGACTCTGGCAGGTAGGCATAGGCGTCTCTATGTTTCGACACCGCGCGGCCGATCGCGGGGAGCACGCGCCGCAAGTACAGGAGGTACAGCGCCCGCAGCGGCGCGAACCTCGGCGTGGCGAACTCCAGCGTCACGAAGCGCGCCCGCGGCCGGAGCACGCGATGCGCCTCGGCGAGCCCCGCGTCGAGGTCCGCCAGGTTCCGCACTCCGAAGGCCACCATGAGGCCGTCGAACCGGGCGTCGGCGAACGGGAGCGTGAGCGCGTCGGCTCCGACGGGACGGACACGGGCGGCCTTGGCCTTCCCCCGGACGAGCATCGGGACCGCGAAGTCCGCGCCCACCACGCGCCCGAAGAACCCAGGCTCGCGCGCCAGCGTGGCCGCGAGGTCGAGCGTGCCGGCGCAGAGATCGAGGTAGGTGCCGTCGGGTCGCTGCTCCCAGCCGAGGCGCCGCACCGCAGCGCGTCGCCAGGCGCGGTCGATGTTGAGGCTGAGGAGATGGTTGAGGAAATCGTAGCGCGGCGCGATAGCGCCGAACATGGTGCGCACGTACGAGCGCTTGGCCGCCTGCTGCGCGGGCGGGAGGTTGCTGGAGGTTGTGAACGTTGTGGAGGTTGGTGGAACTTGTGAAGCGCCACCTCCACCGACCTCCACCATCCTCCACAACCTCCAGAACCTCCCTAAGGGGTGCGTCATAAGCGCGAAAGATAGGCCGGGCAACCTGACGACCGCCAGCGACCAACAAGTCGTGACGTGGGCGGCGCAGGGTCACGAAGCAGCGTTCCGCGAGCTGGTGCGCCGCTACGAGCGGCCGGTGTTTTCGCTGCTGTATCGCATGGTGCGCGACCGCGCGCTCGCGGAGGACCTCGCCCAGGAAACGTTCATCAAGATCTTGAACGCGATCGGCTCCTACAACCCGCAATTCAAATTCTCGTCGTGGATCTTTAAGATCGCCAACAACGCGGCGATCGATCACCTCCGCAAGCGGGAGCTCGAGACCCTGTCGCTCGACGGGTCGCCCCATGCCATCACGCCGGACGAAATGCGGGCCACGGCGTTGCAGCTCGGCGACCGCGGCGAGTCGCCATTGGAGGAGCTCGAGGCGCGCGAGCTGGGCGGCGCCATCGAACACGCCATCGCGAGGCTGCGCCCCGAGTATCGCTCGTGCATTCTGCTGCGCCACGTGGAGGGGCACAGCTACGAGGAGATCGCCCGGATCCTGGACTTGCCGCTGGGCACCGTGAAAACGTATATCCACAGGGCACGTAACGAATTACGTGGCTATCTCGAGGATCGACGCCCGTGAAACCCGCACCCCGCTCTGGCCGTAGGACGGCACGATGAGCGAATCCCTTGTGCAGCACCTCACCCCGGACGAGATCGAGCTGTGGGCTCAGGGTCTCCTGCCCGCCACGCGCGAAGGTCACCTCGTCGCCTGCGCCGAGTGCCGCACCGCCGCCGAGCAGGAGCGCAAGCTGATCCGCGAGCTGGCGCAGCTGACGCGCTTTGCACCGGAGTTTGGGTTCGTGGAGCGGGTCATGGCGAAAGTGAAGATCCCAACGCGCTCAGGCCCGCACCTCCGCCCCCACACCGACGCCTAGTCGCCGCGCCGCGCTGCCGTCGCGCACGGCGACCTCCACCGTACCACCGCTCCCCACAACCGCCACCAGCGTCCCCCGGCCGACGTCGCCGAACGTCCGCGCCAGCGGACCGATCTCCGTCCCCGCCACCTTGATCCGCACGCCCGGCTCCACCGCCTCGCCGGGGATATTCGAGATCAACGTCCCGAAGCGATCGATGTAGAGCACCTCTCCGACGACGACGCCACCGTCCGTTCGCGGCGTGGGAAGCGGGGCGCGATGCGGATCGGTGATCGGGTGGCCCAGGTGGGACAACGACGCGCCCAGCGCGAGCTGGCCCGCGGCCGGCGCGAACACGTCGCGCGCGTGGAAGGTCGGGGCGGCCCCCGGCGGGATTGGGAGGGCCGCGAAGTGAGCGTCCGCGGCCAGAAACGACAGGAGGCCGTTGTCGGGGGCGACGAAGAAATGGCCCGCGAGCGAAGCGGCGAGGGCCCGGCGATCGGTGCCAACGCCGGGATCGACCACTGCGAGATGGACCGTTCCCTGCGGGAAGCGGTGCCACACCCGCGATAGGATATACTGCGCCGCCCGCACGTCCCCCGGCGGCACCTGGTGGGTGATATCGACGAGCGCCGCGCCGTGCACTTGCGAAAGCAGCACGCCCTTCACCTCAGCGACGTAGCTATCCCCCGTGCCGAAATCGGTGAGCAAAGTGATCAGCGTTGCCATCAGTGCTCTGTCGTCATTCGTCAGTAATCCGTCACACCACTGACCGGCGCCATGCGCCGGCGAGCCAGAAGAGCGTCATGGCGATACCTCGCGAGATTGCTGTGACCGAGAGCGCGAGCCAAATGCCGAGCAGTCCGATCGCGCCGGACCACCAGGCGCCGAGAGGCACCCGTAGCAAGGTGAGGGTAATGCTGCTGACTTGGGGCCACAGCGTATAGCCGGCCCCGGCGAGACCGCCCTCGAGGATGATCTCGAACGTCTGGCCGATCTGCGCGAACGCGATGACTCGCAGATAGAGACTCCCGTCCGCGATTACCGCCCGATCCTTCGTGAACAGCGCCACCAGGACTCCGGGAATGGTGAGAAACGCGACGGCCGTGGTGATCGTCACTGCGAGACAGTACCCCACCGTGATGCGTACCGCCTGGCGCGCGCGCGCCTCCTGCCCCGCGCCCAGATTCTGCCCCACGAGCGCCGCCGCCGAGAGCGCGAACCCCGAGATCGCGATGAAGCCCAACCCCTCCACCTTGTGTCCCACGCCGAGGGCGGCGAGCGCTGCGGTCCCGAAGCGCGACGTATAGCGGGTGAGCCACATGTACACGATCGAGAGCAGCACGCCGGCGAGCGAGAGCGGCGCGCCCACGCGCAGGACGGTGGGGATCGCCTTCCAGTCGGGAGTGTCGAGGCGGATCAGCCCCCGCCGCCAGGCGATGCCGATCCCGATGAGGAATCCCCCACCTCGCACCATGACCGACGCGAGGGCTGCACCCTCGACCCCGAGCCGCGGGAGCGGCCCCGCGCCGGTGATGAGGAGCGGGTCGAGGCCGATCGAGAGCAGGACCGACCCCATGAGGAGGCGAAATGGCGTCCGTGTGTCGCCCGAGGCCCGAAAGGTCGCTTCGATCGCGAAGAATCCGAATACGAGCGGCCCGCCCAAGAGCCACGTATCCAGGTACGCCTGCCCCAATGTCGCCACGTCGCCGGGCACGCGCATGAGGCGGAACAGGTCGCTCGTGAGCACGACGCCCAGCAGGGACACGACCGTTCCTGCGACCAGGGCGTAAAGCACCGCGGCGGCTGCGGCGCGGGCGGCGGCGTCTGGCCGCCCTTCCCCGTGGCGCCGCGCCGCGACCGCGATCAGTCCCACCTCGACCATCTCGCCCAACGACAAGAGCACCCAGACGTAAAACCCCGCCGTCGATACCGCCGCGAGCGCGGCGGGGCCGATCAGCTGGCCCACCCAGATGGCATCGATGAGGTTGAAGCAGAAGTGACACGCCATCATCGCGACCGCGGGCGCCGCAAGCTTCAGGATGACGGGCCGGAGCGGCCCGACGGTGAGCGCGCCGGGGGGGCGGGGACCGGCGAGGCTGGTCATGGCGCCGGAAGCTACCGGGGCGCCCGCTCGGGGGTCAACGCGTGGTGCGCGACGGCTTGCTGCGGCGCCGGGCCTTCGCCTCGTACAGGGAGCGATCCGCGGCGTTCAGGAGCGCCTCAAGCGTGGCGCCGTCGCGGGGATGAATCGCAACCCCAGTGCTCACGGAGAGCCGCGGCTTCTCGCCGTCCTGTGCGACGCGCTCGGCCACGCGCCGGGCGACGTGCCAGGCCGCCGAATCCCCCGTCTCCGGGAGCACCAACGCAAACTCGTCACCCCCGAAGCGCGCGGCGGTATCGATCCCCCGGCACGACATGAGCAGCGCCTCCGCCACACGGCGCAGCGCCAGGCTGCCCACGAGGTGACCGTGGCGATCGTTGATCTGCTTCAGGCCATCCAAGTCCATCAGGACGACGGCGAACGATCGATCGGTGCGCCCGGAGCGCATGATCTCCGCATCCAGCGCCAGTGCCAGCTGCCGGTAGTTGGCCAGGCCGGTGAGCGGATCGCTCACGGCCAACCGCCGCAACCGGTCCTCGGCCTCCTTGCGCTCCGCCACGGCTGCCGCGAACACCAGGGTCACAACCGCCGAAACGCCCTGGAACGCCTGCAGCAAGATCAGGGACTCGTTGAACGTCGGCCGGGCGAAGGGCCCGTAGCCGTGGAGGGTCCCCCAGATCGCGATCGCCGAAAGCAGCACCACGACCGCAGCGGCCTCGCGCTGCTCGAACCGAAACGCCGCCCACAAGAGCAGCGGGACGCACAGGAACTCGAGCGGGTAATGCTTGTCCCTCCACGGGAACACCCCGTCGAATGCTGCGAGACCCACGATGAGCAGACAGACGAGGAGGCCTGCGGCCTCGAGCACCCGAGGGCGGCTCCAGCGGACGCGGGGGCGCGCCGCCCACAGGAGGATCGCCGGCGCGACGACAATATCGCCGACCGCATCCCCCGTCCACCACGTGGACCAAATCGGCCAGAAGTCCGCCCAGCGCGCGAAGCCTGCGAGCGAGAGCGACACCACGCCCGCGGTGGCGCTCAGTGTGGTGCTACCGATCGCGGCGAGCCCGGTGAACTTGAAGATATCGCGGGTACGCTCGCAGGCGCGCCGCCCGCGCGCAAACCGGTCGACCAGATAGGCGCCGACGAGCCCTTCGAGGGTGTTACCGGCCGCGATACCGACGGAGGTCGCGATCGAGCCCGCCGTCGTGATGTTCACGACGAAGGCGCCCAGCAGGATGGCGGGCCACACCTCGTAGCCGAAGAGGAGGAAGGCCGCCAGCGTGATCCCCGTGGGCGGCCACACCGACGTCGCGCTGGGATGCAGGAACGCGAGGCGCAGCCCCAGCTTGCCGGCCACGATATAGGCGGCGCAGAGGGCGACGAGCAACCCCAGGCGTCTGACCAGTGGCGACTGGATCATTCCAGTCCTCGGTCTCCCGACGGCGGGGCGCGCGCCTTCAACGGGGTGTATGTCGACGATCGAGACCTCAACCGATGCTAAACGGTTGCCGCGAGAATGATAGAGTGGCGGAGACGCAACAGAGGGCGGTGACGGCCCTCACACGGGAGCCTGTGGGAGGCGCCTCAGGAAGCGATGGAACACAGGGTTGCCGGGATACTGACGCGCGAGCGCGCCCACCAGATCGCGGGCGTCCCGCTCCAGGCTGTCGCGCTGCGCGTGTTCCCGTCTTGCTTCGCGCTCCAGCACCGCGGCGAGCACCCAGGACGCTTCGACCCGCGCGAGGTCGCCGGCTGTCGCCGCCTGGCGGAGAAAGCGAATTCCACGGTCCGCGTTACCGCTCCCCAGCCCGATGAGCTTCGCGACGAATCGTGCGAAGGCGCTGGCCCGCGCCAGCCCATACTGATAGACGCCCAGCCCCAAGTAGCAATCGCCGCACGTCGAATCGGCGGCGAGCACGCGCGCGTAGGCGTCGCGCATCGCCTTGCCGTCTTTCGCAGCGCCCCACGAATGGCCGTGCAGGTCTCGTTGCCGCGCGCGGTAGCCCAGCGCGGTCGCGAGCCAGAAATCACGCGCCGGGCCCGCGGGCGCCGCGTGCGCCCGGGCGATCGCGAGGTCGAGCAGCGAGTCGATGCGCTCGGCCTCGTAGGCGTCGTTCTCGAGCGCCGCCGCCCACCACATGTAGGCGCTCGCCTCGAAGGTTACCGCCGCGGCGTCGCCGCTGTCGCGCGCTGCCAGCTCGGCGAAGTAGGCGGCCGCCGCGGGGAAGCCGCCCGAGTACAACGTGTCCAGCCCGGCGCGGAGCTCCGGTCGCTCGGCACGGACATGGGGGTGGGAGTGGGGGTCCTGCAGCAAGCACAGCGCCGCGACGAGGGCCCGCACGTCAGCGCGGCAGCGCGGCGAGAGCATCGGTGACGCGGCGCGCGACCGTGTCCAGCGCCTGCGCCGCCGGCGAGCCGGGCTCGGCCAGGACGATCGGCTGGCCCGCGTCGGCGAAATTCGGGAGCTGCGCCTGCAATGGAACCTGCCCCAACAGAGCGACCCCCAGCTCGTCGGCGAGCCGGCTGCCGCCTCCGGCCACGAAAATCTCGGTCCGCTCGCCGCAGTGGGGGCACACGAAGTAGCTCATGTTCTCCACCACGCCCAGCACCGGGACGCCCACGCGCTCGAACATCTTGGCGCCACGCAGGCTGTCACCCACCGCCACCTCCTGCGGCGTGGTGACGATGATCGCGGCGCGGATGTGCACGGTCTGGGCCAGCGACAGCTGGGCGTCGCCGGTGCCGGGGGGCAGATCCACCAGAAAGAAATCCAGCTGGCCCCAATCCACGTCCTTCAAGAACTGCTGGATCACCTTCATGATGATCGGCCCCCGCCAGATGGCGGGAGCATCGCGCTCTACGATCAGTCCGAGCGACATGAGCTTCACGCCGTGGGCCTCGAGTGGTTGGATCTTGCCACCCTGCACCTCCGGCTTCCGGTCGACGCCCATCATGCGCGGGATGTTGGGTCCGTAAATGTCCGCGTCCATCAGGCCCACGCGGTGGCCCGCGCGCGCGAGCGCCACGGCGACGTTGGCGGACACGGTGGACTTCCCCACCCCACCCTTCCCCGATGAGACCGCGAGCACGGTGCCGAGCTGGGGCAGCTCCACCGGGGTCGAAGGCGGCGGCACGGCGGCGCCACCGGGCCGGGGAGCGGCGCGAGGAGCGGTGCCCCCCCCCGGGACACCGCCGGCGTCGGTTACACTGACACGCACCCCGGTGACGCCCGCTACTCCCTGCACCGTCTTTCGCACCTCGCGGGCGAGCGAGCCCGGATCGTCGCGGCCGAGTAGGAACGTGAACGTGACCGTGCCATCGGCGGCGATCGCGAGGTCCTTCACCATCCCTGCCGAGAGGACGTCGCCGCCGCGGCGTGGGTTCATGAGCTGCGAGAGCGCGTGCTCGACGCGCGCCTGAAGAGTGTCGGAAGCGGGCACGAGAGAAAGGTAATGCCCCTACGGCATTCCTTTCACATCCCGCCGCGGCGGCCCTCCCGCATCGTGGCCAGGTTACGATCGAACACCTGCTGCTGATCAGCGGTCAGCACCGCGCGAATGTCGTCGAGCTCGTGGCGAAACACGCCGCGGATCTTGTCCCGCGTCGCCGAGTCGGGCGGACTGCCCGGCGTGAACGATGGCATCTGGTCCCGGTAATGACGCTGGATCGAATCGACTTTCGCTTGCTGCTGCGCGGTCAGCGTGATGTCCCGGAGCAGTCTTTCCATGCGACGTCCCGGGCCGCGCTCCGCCGGGTTCTGGGCGAACGCCGGCACGGCCAGGGCCGTCACAAGGAGCAACGTGATGCACAGTCTCATGTTTCCTCCTTTACCGGGCGTACGCTCAGAGCATCCTCGTCGCTGAGATCTCGCGACCGCGCCTCGTTAGAGCGCCGCGTTCTTCAATAGCTGGACGTACACCCGCACAGCGTCGGCGTACGCCTGCACCCCCACGCGCTCATCGGTGCCGTGCACTCTGCGCACGTCGTCCTTTCCCAGCGCCGCCCCGACGAACCGCAGCACGTTCGGGGTGAGTCGGGTGTAGTGGCGCGAGTCAGTACCGCCCGCAAGCAGCCACGGCGTCACGATGGCGCTGGGGACCACCTGTCGAATGGTCCGAGCCAGGAGCTGGAACGGCTCGGCTTCGACGTCGGTGACCACGGAGGCGCCCGTCACGTTTCCCGGGAGCGCCCGCACGTCGATCGCGGCGTCGCGCACGACGTCTCGCACGTGCGCCAGGACGCCCGCCACGCTGTCGCCCGGGAGGAGACGAAAGTTCACCAACGCACGAGCCGTGGACGGCAGCACGTTCTCTTTCACGCCAGCCTCGAGCACCGTCGGCGCGGTGGTGGTACGTACCAAGGCGTTGCCCTGCGGCGTCGCTCCGAACTGGGCGGCGAGCAGCCCCCCGAACAGCCAGCGGTTCGCGAGGACCAGGCGCGGCCCAAATGGCATCTCGGGACCCAGGTAGTCGAACATCGCCGCGGTCGGTCCGCGGATGGCGCGGGGCATCTGGTCGCGCTCGAGGCGCGTCAGCGCGTCGGCCAGCATGCCCACGGCGGTCCGCGGCGGCGGCATGGACGAATGGCCGCCCTCGGCGTGCGCGACGAGCTCCACCGTCATGTAGCCTTTCTCAGCGATGCCGACGAGCGCCACTGGCACACCGATGCCAGGGATCAGGCCGGACGTGAGCGCGCCTCCTTCGTCGAGCACGAATTCGGGATGCACGTTCCGGGACGCGAGCGTCGCCGCGATCTGCGCCGCTCCGCGCCGCCCGCCGACCTCCTCGTCGTAGCCCGACGCGAGGTACACCGAGCGTCGCGGCTTGGCGCCGGCCGTCAGCAGATGCTCGACCGCCTCGAAGATCGCGACCAGGCTGCCCTTGTCGTCGAGCGCCCCGCGTCCCCATACGTAGCCGCCGGCGATCCGCCCTTCGAACGGCGGCTCGGTCCACTTGCCCTCCGTCCCCGGCTCCACGGGCACCACGTCCTGATGGGCGAGGAGCACGACCGGCGCGAGGCTCGCGTCGGAGCCGGTCCACTCGTACAGCAGGCCGTAGCCGTTCACCTTCTCGAGCTTGAGCGCTGCGTGCGTCTTGGGGAACGACTCCCGCAGGTAGCGGTGCAAGCCGTCGAACTCGCGCGGCTCGAACCGGCTGGAGTCCTGGTAGGAGATGGTCTTGAACCTGATCGCACCCGCGAGCCGCTCCGCCAAGGCGGTCGTGTCGAGCGGCTCGCGCGGCACCGGCGCGACCGAGGGCTGCCGGGAATGCGTGCCCAGCGCCCGGGTCACCACCGCCGCGGCAAGCCCGATGAAGGCCACCAGCAAGACCAGGATGACGCGTTTCATGTTCTCGACCGATCAGTGTGGGCCGGGATAATTGGCTCTCTAGAGGGGGCCGTTGTCAAACGTCCGCACCGGGCTTCCGGTCTTTACCGCTGCTTGACTTCCTTCGGCTAGCGATACGCACACTTACATCTCCGTGAGGAGGCCGTATGCGCGTCACAGCAGCATTTCTCGTTCTCACTTGTCTCGCCGCAGCGACTGCCGCGGCGCAGGAGAAGCAGTCGGTCGAGATCGGCACGTCGCTCGGGGTGACGACCCTGAGCCGGTCAGGATCGACCGCGACCGTCGTCGGGGCCCCCGCTTCACTCGGGCCGGCCGCGCAGCCGAGCGTCTACGCGACCATCTTCGCCACCCCGTCCGTAACGATCGAGCCGCAGCTTGGGCTCACGCACGTTTCGGGCTCGGGCAGCTCCCTCACGATGGTAGATATGGGTGCCCAGGTGGGCTATCTCTTCACGCCCGCCGAGCGCGGCTCGCCGTACCTGGCCGCCAACGCGGCGTATCAGACCGTCAGCGGCTTCTCCTCAGTCCACGGCGTGGGCGTGGGGGGCGCGCTGGGATACCGCGTGAGAATCGGTCGCGGTTTCGCCGTCCGGCTGGAAGGGCGGTACCGGCACTGGATGGGCGATTTCGACGGGCTGAACGAAATCGGGTTCGGGATCGGGCTCGGCGGGATCATCTAAAGAGCGCGTCGCAGACAGAGGTCGCGGGAGATTCTCCGCGACCTCACCGTCCGTTCAAGTAGGCGCGCGCCGCTGCCAGCACCCGTCCCTGCGCGTCGGCCAGCGTGCCTTCGATTGAGGCCCCGGCCGCTTTGCGGTGCCCCCCGCCACCGAATCGGTGCGCCAGCTCCGCCACGTCGACGTCGCCCAGGGAGCGAAAACTGACCTTCACCTTGCCGTTGGCGAGCTGCCGGAACAGCAGCGCCAGCCGCACCCCCGCGATGGAGCGGGGGTACTCGACGATCCCGTCCAGATCGTCAGCCGTGGCGTGGTGCCGGTGCAATGCATCCGGCGGCACCGTCACCCACGCGAGCCCGTGCTCGTGCTCGACGACCAGCGTGTCGAGGACCTCGACCAACAGGCGAATCCGTCCTTCGGGAGCGCTGGCGTACACCGACTCGTAGATCGATTCCGGGTCCACGCCCCGCTCGAGCAGCGCGCCCGCCACACGCAGCGCGCGCGGCGTGGTGTTCGCGAATCGGAAGCCGCCGGTGTCGGTCAGGAGTCCCACGTACAACGCCCGCGCCGCCGCGGGCGAGAGGGGCCACCCCACTGCACCAGCGAGGTCGAACACCAGCTCGGCGGTCGCCGCCGCTTCGGGCGCGACGAGGCGTGGGCCCGCCGGGAGCGAGCCCTGGCTGACGTGATGGTCGATGCACGCGACCGCGTGCGATCGCGTGATCGTCCGCGCCAGATCGCCCAGGCGACCGAGCTCGGAGATGTCGAGCACGATCACGACGTCGGCCGCCTCGATCTCCCGCGCGGCGCGGTCGGAGTGATCCGCGCCCGGCGACAGGAGAAAGCGAAACCGCTCGGGGATGGGCGTGGGATTGGCGATTCCGGCGCGCAGCCCCCGCGCCGTGAGCAGGTGCCACAACGCCACCTCGCTGCCCACACCGTCGCCGTCGGCGTTGACATGCGTGGTGAGCGCGACTTTACGGCCGGCCGTGAGCAGCGCGGCGACGTCCTGCGCGGCACGCACCCGCTCGGCGGGAATCGAGACCCCGTTCTCGTTCATCGACGCAAAGCTACATAGTGCGATACGCGGAAAACAGGAATGAGCGCGGCGCCCCGCGGTTCTTCTCCATGACGTCGACATAGGCCGCCTGGAGCAGATTGCCGACCTTTGCTCGGAGGACAGTGCCGAACAGCCGGTAGGCCAGCTGCAGATCGACCACCGTGATCGGGCCGCGCGGGTCGTTCGGATACGCGAGAACGGTTTCCGCTCTGCTGCGGTGCCGCACATCGAGCCCCAGCAACCCGGTCAGGCCCGTGAGCGAGAGCGTAACGTTGTGCCGGGAGCGGTACGGCAGTGGGGCGCCGGTCACAAGGTCCTTCGCGTCGAGGTAGGTGTAAGCGGCGTCGGCGCCGACGAGACCGCCGAGCAGGCCGACCTTGCTTCCGAGATCGAGGCCTCGCACCCGGGCTCGCTGGACGTTCTTGAACTGAAAGACGAGCACGCCAGGCGCCGGGGCAGGCCCGATGAGATCGTGGTATTCGGTGTCGAACAGCGCGGCGTCGATCCACAGCCACCCGCCTCGAGTCGCCGTCGCCCCTACTTCACCGAACCACGCCGTTTCACCCTTCAAGTTGGGGTTCGCGATCACCCGGAACCCTCCCATGGTCGTGGAGACAAACTGCTCGATGGCCGCGGGTGAGCGGTATCCATGTCCGATCGACGCCCGCAGACTCACTTTCGGGGCCGGCTTGAATACCACGCCGACCTTCGGGCTGCCAGACTGCTCGGCCCGGCCCCCGGTGGCGTGGTGGTAGTCGAGCCGTGCCCCGAACGAGCCACGCCAACGCGGCGACAGCTCCACCTCGTCCTGCGCATAGACCGCACCGTCCAGCAGCACATGGTGTCCGAGGAAGTTCGAGAACACGTCGGTCCCGGAGACGTCCGCGCCGATGGTCAGCGCGTGAGCGGACCATGGATTGAGGGCGAGCTGAGCGTTGGTGCCCACGCGCGTGGCGTCGTGGTAATCCTGGTTGTCGTGAAAGTGGTTGTGGAGCGTGTTCGCGAACACGTACGGACTCAGCTGCAACAGCGCGGATGGCGTGGTGTGCGCGTTGAGCGTGGTCCCGAGTACGAGTTTTTGCGCGCGGCTCCAGTCCCCAGCCGAAACCGGGTCGACCGCGTACGGCTGCGAGTCGGAAAGCCACGTGAAGTGGTTGCCGTCGTCTTCGCTCGTCACCATCGCATAGGCGCTCGATGGGGAGGGGGCGTCCGCAGGCCAGGTGACCTTGGTCCGGATCATCCAGCGGTCGAGCGACGCGTCCTGCTCGAAGCCGTCGGAGTGCTCGCGCCGCACCGCCAGCCGGGCGCCTACAGCCCCGATACGGCGTGAGTGTTGCAGGTCGAGCGCCTCCGTCGTCAAGGCGTCGTTGGTGAAGCGCACGTCGCTCGGCGTATCGTAGAACCCGTAGTGCGCCGCGACCATTGTCTCCGGGGTGCGACCGATCGCCGTCGTGATGGCGTGGACGACGCCACCGAGCGCGTTGCTGCCGTACAGCGCCGAGTACGCGCCCTTGACGATCTCCACCCGGTCGAGGTCCAGCAGCGGGACGGCGTTAAAGTCCACTTCGCCGCCATCGGCGGTGAGGATCGGATGCCCGTCGAGCAGCATCAGCACTCGACTCCCGACGCCGCCCGAGACGCCCGACGCACCGCGGATGTCCACCTGGCCATTGTTGAAGATGACGCCGGGAACGAACGGTAGGGCCTGATCGATCGTAATCGCGTTGTGACGCACGACGGCGTCCCGCGCCAGCACCGCAACGCTTGCCGCGGCGTCTCCGGGACGCTGCTCCACCCGACTCGCGGTGACGACGACCGTGGGGAGATCGATGAGGGCCCGCGCGAGCGTGAATTCGACGCGACGCTCCTCCCCCGCGTCGAGCACCACGTCGCGCTCCGCGCTCTGATAACCGATGAGCGTCACGCGGATGGCGTACCTGCCGGGTGGAATGCCCGTCAGCCGGTACTCGCCCGCTGCTTGCGTGCCGGACCGGAGCTGGGTGCCGGTGAGGAACACGATAGCGCCCTCGAGCGGGCGTCCGCTCTCCGAGTCGGTGACCACGCCGGTCATCGTGGCGCTCCGCTCCTGCGCGGCGAGTGTGCTCGCGAGGCAGGCGAGCGCGAGCATCGCGTGAGAGCGAGTGATCACCGCCCGGCGTTGGGCCTACTTCGTGAACACGATGGCGACGGGCGTATTCCCGGGAAGCAATCCGCTGACGGAGAGCGTGTCCGGGGGATGCAAGGCAAACGCGTAGGTTCCGGTGAACGTTCCGTACGGCTGGGGCAACGTGACCGTGATCGTGTCGTGACCGATCGTGTACGGGCCGGCCAAGGCGAGCGGAGACTGATTCGGGACCTGGATGACCGCTTGGAAGCTGTCAGCCGAAGCACTATGGGTCATCGTGAGCGTTCCCATGAACCCCTGCGCCGGGCCGAACGCGGGTAACGTGTCCTCGCAGAACGACGCGAGCGTGTAGTTGCCGGCGAGCGTGATAGGCGTGGCACTGCCGCCGGTGTATTTGGGGCAGGGCGTGCCCATGTGCGGGCTCGTGCTGTTCGAGCACGCAACAGCCACGGCGGCTGCCATCACGCCGATCACGACGCACACGAGCCGATGCGCATCTCGCCGCTTCATCACCGCCTCCTTGTTGAAACGTCCCGAGCCGCCACGCGACGGCAAACGTACGGGAGCTACGGAGCGACGTCTAGTACGACGAGAGGCGTCTGTGATACAACGAGAGGCGTCTAGGGAAGAGGCCGCGGGAGAGCGTCGCGGGAAGGCGTCGTCCGCAGGACGCTGTGCTTTCGGCTGTACCCGAAGTAAATCCCGAATCCGATCACGAGCCACACGGCCAGTCGAATCCAGGTGTCGAGCGGCAGCGTGAGCATGAGACCGAGGCAGGACGCGATACCGAACAGCGGCACGAGCGGGACGAGCGGCGCGCGGAACGGCCGCTCCAGGTCCGGCCGGGTGTGCCGCAGCACCCAGACACCGGTGCACACTAGCACAAAGGCGAGCAGCGTCCCGATGTTGACCCACGTCCCGAGCAGCTGCAGCGGCAACAGGCCCGTCGCGACGCAGACCGCGATGCCGGTGTAGATCGTGGACAGGTAGGGCGTGCGGAAGCGGGGGTGGACCCTGCCGGCCCAGCGGCCCAGCAGGCCGTCGCGCGACATCGAGTAGAACACGCGGGACTGCCCCAAGAGCATCACCAGGATCACGGAGCCGATACCGAGTACCGCGCCGAGGTCGATCGCGACGCGGATCCACCAGGGCGCGCCGATCCGCTCCATGGCGTACGCCATCGGGGCGGGAAGATTGAGCTCGCCGTGCGGCACCATGCCCACGAGCACGGCCGACACCACGACGTACAGCACCGTGCAAACCGCGAGCGAGCCCAGGATGCCGATGGGCATGTCGCGTTGCGGGTTCTTCGATTCCTGCGCCGCGGTCGACACCGAGTCGAACCCGATGTAGGAGAAGAACACGAGGCCGGCGCCCCGCAGGATGCCCGACCAGCCGTACGTCCCCCATTCGCCGGTGTTGGGCGGTATGAACGGCCTCCAGTTCGCCGGATTGAGATGTCCCAGGCCAACGACCACCACGAGCAGTACGATCCCGACCTTCAGGATCACGATGGCGGTGTTGACGCGCGCCGACTCTCTGATCCCGATCACGAGCACGACGGACATCACCGCGACGATGGCGACGGCTGGAAGATTGACGATCGCGCCCGTCAGATTGAGACCGGAATGGGCACATCCCGCCACGTGGGCCGCCACTTGCGACGCCGTACACACTTGCGTGGGAGGGGCCGTGAGGCTCGCCGGAATCCGGACGCCGAACAGCCCCAGCAGGGAAACGAAGTGCGCCGACCAACCCACGCCCACCGTCGCGGCGCCGGCGGCGTACTCGAGCACCAGGTCCCATCCGATGATCCAGGCCGCGAGCTCACCCATGGTGGCGTAAGAGTAGGTGTAGGCGCTGCCCGCCACCGGTACGGCGCTCGCCATCTCGGCGTAACACAGCCCCGCGAAGGCGCAGGCGATGCCGACGAGGATCATCGAGAGCGGCACCGCGGGACCGGCGTACAGGGCCGCCACCTGCCCCGTGATGACGAAGATTCCAGCGCCGATGACGGCACCGATGCCGAGCGTGACGAGATTGAGGGGCCCGAGGGCCCGTTTCAGGGCGTGCTCACCCGCCGCCTCCGCTTCGGCGCGGAGGGTCGCGATCGGTTTGGTGACGAAGAGAGCCACCCCGCAATCTGGCGACGGTTACGAGCGCCCCCAACGGCGCTGGGACGAGCGGGACTGGGGAGCGGGACGAGCGGGATTGGGATCCCCCCGGGCATCGCCCCGGGGTCAGCCGAGCACGCATGCCTCATCGAGCATTCGGGCTGTACGTCCACCTCACGTGGCACACACGCCTGCGACAGCGACTCATCCGGCGGCCAGACGCCGAGCTCCTGCGGTCCTCAATTCACGAAGCGGCGGCCCGCTGGCGGGTACCCGTGCACGAGCTCGCGATTCTATCGGACCACGTGCATGTCATCGCGAGCTTCCGCCCCGAGGGCGTCGCTGGACAGGCTCAGAGGCATCCGGATCGCGTGCCCGCCTGAGCGCGGCTGACCCCGCCGGCGGCCCGGGGTGCGCCCTAGTAAGACGGGACTCCGTTCTGGTACTCCGCCGCCCTACGGCGTCGCCGGCGTGAGCAGGTTGCGGCGGTAGCGGCGGCTCAGGGTCACCCGTGCGCCGGTCTCGAGGATGACGATCGCGTCGCCGTGGAACCACGGCTGGACCTCGTGGATGTGATCCAGGTTCACCAATGCCGACCGGCTGATGCGGCGAAACCGCCCGGGGTCGAGGCGCCCCTCGAGCGCGGCGAGGGTGGTGCGCACCGTGTGTACGCGCCCGTTGCTGTGGAGCCGCACGTAGTTGCGCGCCGCTTCGATCCAGTCCACGTCGGCCGTGCGCACGAAAAAGCTGCGTCCGTTGTCAGCGACGAGCAGCCGCTCAGCAGGACGTCGCGCATCAGACTCCACCGCACCCACGCGCCGCTCCTCGAGAACCGCATGGTAGTCGAGGGCGTGGACCACCGCAGCAATCGCCCAGTAGGTCAGCACGTTCCAGTGATAGAACAGCGTGAAGTTGTCGACCAGCGTCTGGCCGAACGAGAACGGCTCGCGGAGCAGTCCGTGCAGCACCGCCTGCAGGCCCACGCCGGCGAACAGCTGCACCAGCGCTAGGTCGAGGCTCGCGCCGAGGTGGATGATGAAGTGGCGTCCGAACTTCGCGCGGTCCAGCTGGAAGCGGCGCGCCAGGCGCGCCACCACGAGCGACAACAGGCCCCACAGGTACCAGGTCGAGAAACTGGTGGCGAGCGCCTGCCACCAGGTGTGGGGGTGTGATGCGAGCCGCTGGTCGGCTAAGAAGTACTGCACGCTCCCGACCAGCCCCAGGAGCGTCCACAAACCGAGCCATTTGAGCCGAAGGCGCATGGCTCGAAGATACGACGGGACGCGTGCGGCCTGCTACTGCTGCTTTTGGGCCAGCCTCGAGTGCGACATGCCGTACAGGAAGTACAGGAACATGCCAACGATGAACCAGATGATCAGTCGCCGCCACGTGGTCCAAGGCAGCGACACCATGAGGTACGCCGCCGACACGGCTCCGAGCGGCGCCACCATGAACACGGCAGGCGTCCTGAAGGCCCTCGGCAGATTGGGCTCCCGCACGCGGAGCACCATCACCCCGATCGACACGATCACGAACGCGAGCAGCGTGCCGATGGACACCAGGTTGCCGGCTTCGCGCACCGTGAGGAGCGACGCGACGAAGGCGACCACGATGCCGGTGATGATCGAGGTGATGTACGGCGTCTGGAACTTGGGGTGGACCTTGTTGATGAACGGCGGCAGCAGGCCGTCACGCGCCATCGAGTAGAACACGCGCGACTGACCGAGCAACATGACCAGGATCACGGACGACAACCCGGCGATGGCGCCGAACTTGATCAGCGAGGACATCCACCCGAGGCCGGCATGATCCGCCGCTACGGCGATCGGGTCCGGGACGTTCAACTCCTTGTAGCTCATCACGCCGGTCGCGATGCCCGAGACCAGAATGTAGAGAACCGTGCAGATCAGCAACGATCCGATGATCCCGATCGGCATGTCTTTTTGGGGGTTCTTCGCCTCCTGCGCGGCGGTACTCACGGCGTCGAATCCGATATACGCAAAGAAGACAAGGCCGGCGCCCGCCATCACGCCGGTCCAGCCGAACGCACCGCGCTCACCCGTGTTGGGCGGAATGAAGGGGTGCCAGTTGGCCGGGTTCACCGCATGCGCCGCCGCCACGATGAAGAGCAGGACGACGGCCACCTTGATGAACACGATGACGTTGTTGACGTTGGCCGACTCCTTGATGCCGATCACGAGCAACGTGGTGACGAGGGCGATGATGATGACTGCAGGGAGGTTGAAGACCGCCGGTTCGCTACACCCCGTCGCCACGACGCCACGCGCCGCGGCGAGGGAGCAGGGCACGTTGATGCCGATGTCCTTGAGAAACGAGACGACGTAGCCGGACCAGCCGATGGCGACGGTCACGGCGCCGAGCGCGTACTCGAGCACCAGGTCCCACCCGATGATCCAGGCGAACAGCTCGCCCAGGGTGGCGTAGCCGTAGGTGTAGGCGCTGCC
>DATEGE010000070.1:0-11719 GCA_035280265.1 Gemmatimonadales bacterium
TGCGCCCACCAGGAGTCGAACCCGGAACCTCTTGATCCGTAGTCAAGCGCTCTATCCAGTTGAGCTATGGGCGCGATGGGCGGTACTAGACTCGAACTAGTGACCTCCACGATGTCAACGTGGCGCTCTAACCAACTGAGCTAACCGCCCAAACAACGAGACGGCCAGACGGCTCGACGTCCAGGCGGCTAGGAACTGGGGTGTGAGATCCTAGCCGTCTGGACGTCTCGACGTCTCGCCGTCTAGCAATAGCGGGGGTGGGATTTGAACCCACGACCTCCGGGTTATGAGCCCGGCGAGCTACCAGACTGCTCCACCCCGCGGCGAATTCGTCTGTTGGAACGTTGGACGGTTGGAATGTGAACCCGGACCGCTTCCAACCACTTTCCAACCTTGCCCACCTTCCAACCTTCCAGAGCGGGAAACGGGACTCGAACCCGCGACCCCAACCTTGGCAAGGTTGTGCTCTACCAACTGAGCTATTCCCGCGCGTTGCAAATGTAATGGCTCAGTGGCACCGCCCACCATCCCGCCTCAACCTCCCCCGACCCCCCCGACCTCCCCAACCTGCTTTTCGATGGAGGCGAGGGGGATCGAACCCCTGACCTCGTGAATGCCATTCACGCGCTCTCCCAACTGAGCTACGCCCCCGTTATATTGGGCCCCGCAAAACGCCTCCCGGCGGGAACACGGCATCTTACCGGGGCGTTCTGAGAGTGTCAAGCGATGTTGCGCCCAAACCTGAACTTTTGACCTCGTGCCCGGTATCACAGGGTGAGTCCCGAACCATAGACATGGCCAAGCACACCCGACGGAAGAAGCCCAGCTCGCCCGCCCGGGCGAAGCCGCGCACGCCGGTGCGACCGGTGGCGGGCGCCACCGCCGTCCTGGCGGAGGCGAAGGCGAAGCCCGCCAAGAAGCGCGGGCGGCGCCGGGGTCTGCTCGCCGGTCTCGGGACCCACGAGCACGAGCGCGACATCCTCGATCAGTACTTGCACGAGGTGTCGAAGACGCCCCTCCTCACTCAGAAGGAGGAGATCGCACTCGCTCGCAAGGTTCGGGCCGGGGACCAGGAGTCGATGCAGGAGCTCGTGAAGCGCAACCTCCGCTTCGTGATCTCGGTCGCCAAGAAGTACCAGAACCGCGGACTGCCCCTCACGGATTTGATTGGTGAGGGGAACGTCGGGCTGCTGACCGCCGCGCGGAAGTTCGACCCGGACCAGGGAGTGAAGTTCATCTCCTACGCCGTGTGGTGGATCCGTCAGGCGATCCTTGCGGCGCTGGCGCGACAGGGCCGTACCGTGCGGGTCCCGCTCAACCGCACCGCCGACCTGTCGCGCATCGTCCGCACCGCCGAGCTTCTGCGACAGACGCTGCGGCGCGAGCCGACGCCGGAGGAGATCTCGGACGCCACCAAGCTGTCGCTCGAGGTGGTGCAGTCGCTGGCCGCGCTCAACACCGGCGACGTGCGACTGGACGCCCCGCTCGATCCCGACGGCGATCGCTCGCTGATCGAGCGCTTCATCGCCGAAGACCTGCCCGACACGGAAGACCAGGCGATGGACCGGTTCCTGTCGGACGAAATCGAGCAGGCCCTCAACACGCTGCAGCGGCGCGATGCCAAGGTGCTGCGGTTGTACTTCGGCCTGGACGGTGGCCGCGAGCACACGCTCGAAGAGATCGGCGGCATGCTGGGCGTCACGCGGGAGCGGGTGCGCCAGCTGCGCGACCGCGCACTGAAGCGGTTGCGGGATGGCGACGTGGGGAAGGCGCTCGCATCGTTCGCCGCTTAGCACGTCGCACGTCGTACGTCACACGTCCCACGAGCGGCCGGCCCTGTGCCGGCCGTTCTCCTTATGTCGCGTGACGCGTGACGTGCGACGTGTGACGTGTGACGTTACTTTTGCTGCGTGATCGAGCAAGTCGGCCGAAGGACCGTCGACGCCGTCAAGACCGTCGGCCGCTTCGGCCAGTTTCTCGGGGACCTGGCGCGCGCCGTTCCCGACGTCGGCGTGTGGGGACGGCTGACGGTCGTGCAGCTGCGCCGCGTGGGCGTGGACTCGCTGCCGGTGGCGCTGTTCATCGCCGCGTTCACCGGCGTCGTGCTTGCCCTGCAGGCGTCCTACACTTTTCGGAACACCGTCCCGCTCTACTTCGTGGGCACGCTCGTCGGCAAGACGATGATGCTCGAGCTGGGGCCGGTCCTGGCCGGCCTGGCGTTGGCGGGACGCGTCGGCGCGAGCATGGCGGCCGAGCTCGGCACCATGAAGGTGACCGAGCAGGTGGACGCCCTGGAGACCCTCGCTTACGACCCGCAGAGCTTCCTGGTGCTGCCGCGCGTCATCGCCGGCACGGCGATGTTCCCGGCGATCGTCGCGCTGGCGATCCTCACCGGGATCGTCACGGGCTGGATCGCGAGCCTGGTGCTCCTCGATCTGTCGACACAAGAGTTCGTGAAGGGCCTGAAGTTGTTCTATCGCTTTAAGGACACGTGGTTCGGCCTGTTCAAGAGTGCCACCTTCGGGTTCACCATCACACTGGTGGGATGTGTCGTGGGACTCGGCACGCGTGGGGGCGCGGAAGGGGTGGGGCTCAGCACGACGCGCGCCGTCGTGTACTCAGCCGTGCTGCTGCTGGTGCTCGATGCGTTCTGGGCGCTGGTGTTGCTGCGGTGATCCGGTTCGAAGATCTCTACAAGAGCTTCGGCGCGAAGCCGGTGCTCGCCGGACTCTCGCTCACGGTGGCAGATCGGGAGACCGTGGTCATCATCGGCTATTCGGGCACCGGCAAGAGCGTCGCGCTGAAGCACGTGGTCGGGCTGTTGCAGCCCGATGCTGGCGACGTCATCGTTGACGGCCGCGGCGTGTCGGCGCTCGACCGCGACGGCCTCACCACGTTGCGACGGGAGATCGGATTCGTGTTCCAGTTCGCCGCGCTGTTCGATTCGATGACCGTGTCCGACAACGTCGCGCTCGGGCTCAGGCGACAGGGCCTGACGGACGACGATCTCGAAGCCCGGGTCCGGGAGGCGCTCGCGCTCGTCGACCTGACCGGCGCGGACGATCGCTTCCCCGCCGAGCTGTCCGGGGGGATGCGCAAGCGGGTGGGGATCGCGCGGGCCATCGCGCTCCGCCCCCGCTACATCCTGTACGACGAGCCGACCACGGGCCTCGACCCCGTCACGGCCGCCGTGATCGATCAGCTGATGGTGCGGACCCGGGAGCACCTTGGCGTGACCGGCATCGTGGTGACCCACGACATGCGATCCGCCTACACCGTCGGCGACCGCATCGCCATGTTGTACGAGGGCAAGATTCGACAAGTGGGCACGGTGGAGCAGATCCAGGAAACCGACGATCCCGTGGTGCGGCAATTCATCGAGGGGCGCCCCGCATGAAGCGGGAAAACGAGTTCGCCGTCGGCATGGTGGTCATCGCCGCCTTCGTCGTCGTGGTGGGGGGCGCCCTGTGGCTCTCGGGGGCCCACATCGGCCGGACGGAAGCGGTATACACGGCGCGGTTCCGCACCGTCGGGGGCCTGGGCGTCGGCGACCCGGTCGTGCTGCGCGGCGTGCGGGTCGGCCGGGTGGAGGCGATTCGGCTCGCGCCCGGCAACTGGGTCGAGACGGACCTGAAGATTTACGCCGGCACCCAGCCCCCGCCCAAGCCGGCCGTGATCGCGGCGTCGGCCTCGCTGTTCGGCGAGTGGGCCGCCTCGCTCGTCCCACTCGAGCAGCTCCCCAATGACCCCAACATCACGCGGGCCATCGCCGAAGCGCAGGCGGCGGGCGGCGGCAAGTGGCCGGGCGCCACGCTCCCTGACATCGGCCAGCTCACTGCGCAGGCGAGTCGCATCGCGACCGACATCGCCACGGTGTCGAGCCGGATCCAGACCGCCTTCGATTCCGAGGCGGTCATCGAGCTGCGGCGCTCGATCAAGGACTTCGGACAGGTGGCGGACCGGCTTGCCACGGTCACCAACGAGCAGGCGGACGTGATCGGCCGCGTGGGCTCGAACCTGCGGCAGGGCTCGGACGTGCTCGCCAAGGCGGCCACGAATCTGCAGACCACCTTGGGACGGGTCGATTCGGCCACGAACCAGGGACAGCTCGCGACCATTCTCAATAACTCGGCGTCCACGAGCGCCAACCTGAAATCCGCTTCCCAGGACTTTCGGGATCTCCTCGCAGCCGCAAATAAGAACCAGGAGAGTCTGGTGCGGGTGCTCGTCGCGGCCGACAGTGTGATGTCGCGCATCCAGAATCGCAGCGGCACCCTCGGGCTGCTGGTGTCCGACTCGACGCTGTATCGCGAGACCACGCTCACGATGATCCAGCTGCGGCAGCTCATGTCCGACATTCAGGCGAACCCGCGGAAGTACTTCTCCTTCTCGGTCTTCTAAGAATCCATGTCGATGGCGACAACGCGGAAGTGGGAACGCGGAGCGCGGAACATCGGCACGGGGATCAGCGCATATGTTCCGCGTTCCGCGTTCCGCGTTCCGCGTTTCTCATGAAGCGCAAGCAGCGCCGCGCGCAGCGCGAAACGAGCGCCGGCGGCGTCGTCTTCCGCCGCGGTCCCGACGGCGCGCCGCGCTTCCTCTTGATTCGCGACTCCTACCGCAATTGGGGGTTCCCCAAGGGCCACCTCGAGGTCGGGGAGCCTCCCGCCGTGGCCGCCGGGCGCGAGGTGACGGAGGAAACGGGTCTGGACGATCTGGTGCTGCACGGGCCGATCCGGGTGATCGACTGGTACTTCCGGTTTCGCGGCAAGACGATCCACAAGTACTGCCACTTCTTCCTGTTCGAGTCGAAGCGCGGCGACCCCGTCCCGCAGGCGGATGAAGGGATCACCGACTGCGCGTGGTATACGCCGGAGGAGGCGCGTCGCACGATCTCCTACGACAATGCCCGCGCGGTGCTCGAGCAGGCGAGCGCGATGGTGCGAGCGCTCGCGCATGTAAAGGAGGGTGCGGGGGCGGATCGCGCTGAGGGGGAGTGACCGTCGTCCCGGTGTTCCATCCCCGGGCCGAGGCGCGGCGCGCCGTGAAACGCGGATTCCCGCGCGACGCGGGCAGCGTGCGGCTATGCCGCACCGTGGTGGCCGTCGAGCGATTACTGTACCAGCGGCTGGTAGACGCCGTGGTGCTCGACGTCAAGGCCGCGCCCGGGCCGGCGCTCGCGTTGGCGGCGCGCTTCCCGCGCATCCCGATGTTCGTGCTGTCGCCCGTGCGCTCCGACGACGGGGCGCTGCTCGAGGCGTGTCGGGTCGCGGGGTTCGCGGGGGTTCTGGTAGAAGGCGTGGACAACGCCGTGGCGGGGGAGTGGGTCGCGGCGCGCACGGCTCAGGTGGCGCGGCGCGACGCACTGGCGGACGCGCCGAGGTTGCTGCGCCTCACAGACCGGCTGCAGCTCGCGGCGTGGGAGGAGGTGCTGCGTCGGGTCGGCCTCCCCACGCAGACCGGCCACGTCGCCGCGGCGCTACGCGTCACGCGGGAGCACCTGTCCCGCGAGTTCGCCGCTGGCGGCGCGCCCAACTTGAAGCGCGTGATCGACCTCGTGCGCACCGCCTGCGCCGCCGACCTGCTGGGCAACCCCGGCTACACGGTGCGCGCGGTGGTGAAGATCCTCGGCTACGCGTCGCCCAGCCATCTGGCGGGGGCGGCGCGCCGGGTAGCGGGGACGACCCCGCAGGACCTCGCGGCCGTGGGCCTGCGCGGGGTTCTGCAGCGCTTTATAAGAGGAAGGACGCGGTCGCGGGTATGAACGCGGAACGGCGAACGCGGAGCGCGGAACAGGCGGGCCGACATCGGTGCGGATGTTCCGCGTTCTCGACTTTCGCGTTCCGCGTTCATGTGATAATTTTCACAAACTCCAACTCATCGATCTCATGGCCACCGAATCCATCCTCCGGCCCGGCGAGCTCAAAGACATCCTGCTGAAGGAAATCCAGGCGGCCGACCTCGCCGACCTCGACGTGCGCGAAGTCGGCACGGTGCTGGAGGTGAAAGACGGCATCGCCCGCATATACGGGCTCACCTCGGCGCTGGCGGGCGAGATGCTCGAGTTCACGTCTTCCGATACGGGCGACAAAGTGATCGGCCAAGCCCTGAACTTGGAAGAGGACAACATCGGCGCCGTGATCTTCGGTGACTATCTGGTGCTGCGGGAAGGGGACGAGGTGCGTCGCACCGGCCGGGTGCTCGAAGTACCGGTCGGACCGGCGCTGGTTGGGCGCGTGGTCGACGCCTTAGGGCGGCCGGTCGACGGGCTGGGCCCCATCCCCGATACCGAGACTCGCAAAGTCGACATCGTGGCGCCGGGCATCATCAAGCGGCAGCCGGTGAAGGAGCCGCTGCAGACGGGCATCAAGGCGATCGATTCCATGATCCCGATCGGTCGTGGCCAGCGCGAGCTCATCATCGGCGACCGCGGCACCGGCAAGACCGCCATCGCGGTGGACACGATCATCAACCAGAAAGGCGAAGGCGTCATCTGTGTCTACGTGGCGATCGGCCAAAAGAACTCGACGGTCGCCGCGGTGGTGGAACGGCTGAAACAGCACGGCGCGATGGAGTACACCATCGTCGTCGTGGCCTCGGCCTCCGAGCCCGCGCCGATGCAATACATCGCGCCGTTCGCCGGCTGTGCAATGGCCGAGTACTTCATGTACGACGAGAAAAAGGCGACGCTCTGCATCTACGATGACCTGTCGAAGCAGGCCGCGGCCTATCGCCAGCTGTCGCTGGTGTTGCGCCGCCCGCCCGGACGCGAGGCGTTCCCGGGCGACGTGTTCTACCTCCACAGCCGGCTGCTGGAGCGAGCGGCGAAGCTGTCCAGCGAGATGGGCGGCGGCTCGCTCACCGCGCTTCCCATCATCGAGACCCAGGCGGGGGACATTTCCGCATACATTCCGACCAACGTCATTTCGATCACCGACGGCCAGATCTTCCTCGAAACCGACATGTTCTATTCGAACATCCGGCCGGCGATCAATCCGGGCATCTCGGTGTCGCGGGTGGGGGGCAGCGCTCAGATCAAGGCGATGAAACAGGTGGCCGGGCGGCTGCGGCTCGACCTCGCGCAATACCGTGAGCTCGAAGCGTTCGCGCAGTTCGGGTCGGAGCTCGACCAAGCGACGCAGAAGCAGCTCGCGCGGGGCGAGCGCGTGGTGGAAGTTCTCAAGCAGCCCCAGTACCATCCGATGCCGGTCGAGCAGCAGGTGATGGTCATCTTCGCGGTCACAAACGGGTTCCTGGACGACGTTCCGGTGGAGGCGATTCGGGAGTGGGAGCAGGGGTTCCGAGACTACATGACCGCGGAGCATCGCGCCATCGCTGACGAAATCCGCACCCGCAAGGTGCTCGGCGAGGAGCTGACCGCCCGGCTGCGTGCGGCCATCGAGGGCTACAAGCAGGTCGCCGCCCGCTGATGGCGAAGCCCCGGGAGCTCCGCCGGCGCATCAAATCGATTCAGAGCACGCGCAAGATTACGAAGACGATGGAGCTGGTGGCCACGTCGAAGCTGAAGCGCGCCCAGGATCGCGTCGTGGCCGCACGCCCCTACGCCACCGCCCTCGCGGGCGTGATCGCCGATCTGTACGCCCCCGAGCTGGCGGAACGGTTCCCCCTGTTGCGGCAGCCGCGCGGGGAGGGGGCGCGGCGGGTCGCGTTGATCCTGATGACCGCCAATCGGGGGCTGTGCGGGGCGTTCAACGCGAACCTGATCCGCGAGGCGCGGCGCCGGCTGGAGCAGCTCGAAGCCGACGGGACCGCGGTCGACCTGCATCTGATCGGCAAGAAGGGGATCACGTACTTCAAGTTCGCCAAGCGGGCGGTCGCGTCGCAGCGCACGGACATCGGCGACAAACCACGGACCGAGCACGCGGCAGAAGTGATCGATCCGCTCATGGCACAGTTCGCGGGGGGCGTCGTGGACGGTGTGGAAGTGGTATTCGCGCAGTTCAAGAGCGCGGTGTCCACCCCGCCCACCACCCTCCGCATCCTCCCCATTGCCCCACCTCGGTCGGACGGTCGGACGGTCGGACAGTCGGACGGGGCGGGGCGGGGACAGTCCGTCAGTCTGACGGTCCGACGGTCCGACGCCTTCTATATCCTCAAGCCGTCTGCCGAAGCGATCCTCGAGCAGCTGCTGCCGCTGTACGTCCGGAACCAGGTGTACCGCGCGCTGGTGGAAACGGCGGCGGCCTTCCTCGGCGCCCAGCGAACGGCGATGAAGAACGCGACCGATAATGCCGGAGAGATGCTCGACATGCTGCAGCGTAACTACAACCGGGCGCGTCAGGCCCAGATCACGCAGGAGCTGGCGGAGATAGTGGGTGGAGCGGAAGCGTTGCAAGGCTAGTCATTCGAGGACCACATGGCGACACGGACAAAGGAAACACCTGGGAAGTCGGCGGGCGAGAACAAGCACAATGTCGGAAGAGTCGTCCAAGTGATCGGTCCCGTGCTGGACGTGGAATTCGAGCCCGAGCACCTGCCGGAGCTGTACAATGCGCTGCTTGTCGATCATCCGGGAAACGGCTCCCCCCCGGTCCACCTCACCGCCGAAGTGCAACAACACATCGGGCGCAACCAGGTCCGCGCGGTGGCGATGTCGTCGACCGACGGCGTAATGCGCGGCATGGAAGCGGTGGACACGGGCCAGCCGATCACCGTACCGGTGGGCGAGGCGTCGCTCGGCCGAATCCTCAACGTACTGGGCGAGCCGGTGGACGAGGGCGAGCCGATCCCGCCTAACGCCGAGCGGTGGCCGATCCACCGCGAGACGCCGAAGTTCGTGGACCTGGAGCCCAAGACGGAGGTGTTCGAGACCGGGATCAAGGTGATCGACCTGATCGCGCCGTTCGTGAAGGGCGGCAAGATCGGCCTGTTCGGAGGGGCGGGGGTGGGGAAGACGGTCATCATCATGGAGCTGATCCACAACGTCGCGATGGGGCACGGGGGTCGGTCGGTGTTCTGTGGGGTGGGGGAGCGCACCCGCGAGGGGAATGATCTGTACCTCGAGATGAAGGAAAGTGGTGTGCTCAAGTCTTGCTCGCTGATTTACGGTCAGATGAACGAGCCGCCCGGCGCCAGGCTGCGGGTGGGGCTCTCGGGTCTGACCGTGGCCGAGTACTTCCGTGATGTGGAAGGTCAGGACGTGCTCGTGTTCATCGACAACATCTTCCGTTTCACGCAAGCCGGGTCGGAGGTGTCGGCGTTGCTGGGGCGGATGCCGTCGGCGGTGGGCTACCAGCCGACGCTCGCCACCGAGATGGGCGAGCTGCAGGAGCGGATCACGTCGACCAAGAAGGGCTCGATCACGTCGGTGCAGGCGATCTACGTGCCGGCCGATGATCTCACCGACCCGGCGCCCGCCACCGCGTTCTCACACCTCGACGCCACGGTCGTGCTGTCGCGGCAGATCTTCGAGCTGGGGATCTACCCGGCCATGGATCCGTTAGCGTCGTCGTCCCGACTACTCGATGCGCAATACCTGGGAGACCGGCACTACAAGGTTGCGGTCGAGGTGCAGCGCATCCTGCAGCGTTACAAGGACCTCCAGGACATCATCGCGATCCTCGGAATGGACGAGCTGTCGGAGGAGGACAAGCAGCTGGTGGCCCGGGCGCGCCGGGTGCAACGCTTCTTGTCGCAACCGTTCTTCGTTGCCACGCAGTTTACCGGCCTCGAGGGGAAATACGTGAAGTTGGAGGACACGATCAGCTCGCTCGAGCGGGTAGTGGCGGGCGAGTTCGATCACCTGCCCGAGCAGGCGTTTTACATGGTCGGCGGGATTGACGAGGCGTTGGAGCAGGCGAAGCGCTTGGCCACGAGCTGAGTGATGCACGTCACGGTCGTTTCACCCGAGCGAGGGGTATTCGATGGGGCCGCCGACGCCGTCGTCGCGCCGGCGTACGATGGCCAGGTGGGCATCCTGCCACGACACGCGCCGTTCCTGACGTTGCTTGGAGCGGGCGCGCTGACGGTACGGCAGGGAGACGCGTCGAACCGCTTTCAAGTAGCGGGCGGGTTCCTCCAGGTGGTGGGCGACGTGGTGCGCATCGTGGCCGATCGGGTCGACGCAGCTTGACAGATCGGCGCATCGCTTTTAGCGATGTGCGGCTCGTCTCAACCGATGCGCCCGTTCACTCTTCCCTAGGGGAGGCACCCGTATGCGGAAGTGGATCGGCAGGGCAGTTCTCGTGGTTCTGCTCGCGGCACTCCCGGTCGCCGCGCATGCGCAGCGGCGGACGACGACCCGCGCGTCGAGTCCGGCCGGGAAGCCGTCGTTCGGCCTGGAGTTGAATTGGAGTAGCGATGTCGACTTCGGGATCGGGGGCCGGGGGGTGTTCCCGTTGGAATCCCTGTTTCCGCGGACGCCGCTCGACGGCATCGTCTCGTTCGACTACTTCTTCCCAAGTGTCCCGGCCGGCACGACCGGGCACTACTGGGAGATCAACGGCGACGTCGGGTACCGCTTTACCGTTCCGGCGCGCAGCACGCTGCGGCCGTATGCGGGCGCGGGGTTGAACATCGCCCACGCGTCCGCGGGCCCGTCGGGCGGGCCGACCGTTTCCGAGACCAAGGCGGGGTTGAACCTGTTCGGTGGGACGACGTTCAAGCTGAAGGGCTCGACGCTCATTCCATTCGCCGAGGCTCGGGGGGAAGTCGGAGGCGGCAAGACATTCATCATCACGGGCGGTGTGCGATTCTGAGGAGCCGCTTCGGCATGTGAGCCGGCCCGCCCCGCTCGATGGAGGCGGGCCGCTTTGCGTTCTGGACCGTCGGGGAACGATGCCGGCGCCGTTGGGTACCTGTGTCACGTCGCCCATTGACTCGACGAGGAGCGTGGCATGCGAAGTCAGCTGACACTGGGAGTCACGGCACTCCTGCTGGCACTCGGCGGCGTGGCCGCCGCTCAAGCCACCGGCACCACGACGTTCAACGCACCTTATCGCGCGTTTCAGCGGTCCGAAATCGGTGCGCTGCTCAGCTTCCCCGACGGCGGTGGCACTGCGATCGAGGGCGCCTACCGGTACGCGAGCGGCAAGTTCGATATCGGATTCAAAGCCGGTTTCTTAAACCCGTCCGGCGCGGGGAGTACCGTACTGCTGGTGGGCGCGGAGGCTCGGGAGCGAGTGATCACGCACACGATTGATTTCCCGCTCGACGGTGCCCTAGTCGTCGGCGCCGGTGGGAATTTCGTGAGCGGAAACTCGGTGCTGCTGTTTCCGGTCGGACTGTCGCTCGGCCGGCGGATCGACCCCCAGGGGTCGAGCGTGAGCATCGTTCCCTACGCCCAGCCCACGATGTTTCTGCTCGCCGGAAACAACGTGCCGCACCATGTGCGGTTCACGCTCGGGCTGGGGTCGGACTTTCGGTTGAGCCGGGCCTTCGACGTCCGGCTCAGCGCCGGTCTCGGCGATGTCGAAGGCGTGTCGATCGGCGCCGTGTGGGTGCACTAAAGGAGGATGGTGGAGGTTGTGGAGGTTGGGGAAGGTTGGGGGAGGGTGCTCCGACCGCAGACAACCTTCACGAACCTCCACCAACCTCCACCAACGTCCATAACCTCCCGAAAGGGTCTCTATGAAGCGCGCAGCATCGACTCTGGCTTTGACGGTTCTCTTGGCGGCGCCGGCGGCGGCACAATGGCTCGGCGAGCCGGTGTGGAACAGCCCGTCGGCGGGTACCGGCCTCACCATCAGCGGTGACTACG
>DATEGE010000071.1:0-1226 GCA_035280265.1 Gemmatimonadales bacterium
GGTCGGTGCGCGAGGTCCTGGGACTCGGCACCGACTGAGCGGTTATCGTTACTTCAGATACTGCCCGACGAAATCCAGCACGCTCTTACGATCCAGGCGGAACACGCCTCCGGTGCCGGCGCAGTTGCCGTTCAGCCCGAAGGAGGTCACGCCCGCGATCACGTTGCCCGATCCCAGGTAGTTCGGCCCGCCGGAATCGCCGAAGCATGTGCCGCCGGTGGAGTGGTTGTTCGAGAGCAGCAGCGAGAAATCCCCCACGATCCCGCCGTTGATCTGGATGAGGTGCGGCTCGGCGAACATGCGGATCCGCTGGGACACGATGTGCACCGGGTTGATCTGCTGGAGCCCGTACCCCACGGCGGTGAACGTGATGGAGCTGCCGCGGCCGAGGCCGTCGAGCTGGTCCTGCGTAGGCAGCTGGCCGAACTGGTTGGCGGGGAGATCGACGGCCTTCGAGAGCAGCACCACGCCCACGTCATGCAGGAAGAAGGCGCTCTCGGTGAACAGCGGGTGGGCGTGCCATTCGGTGGCGTCGATGGTGTTGGGGCCGCCGCTGAAGGGGTAGGTTGGGTCGTGCTGGACGTCCGCCTCGTTGAAGATGCGGAGCGCCGAGAACTCGCCTGGCTGGCCGGCGCAGTGGCCGGCGGTGAGCACGAGCTTGGGGGCGATGACGGTGCCGGAGCAGCGGAACGCCGGCTTCCCGCCGACGTCCATGACGATGAGGACGACGGCGGGATGGGCGGTGCCGTCGAGTGCGCCATTGGTAATGAAGGAGGGGCGGTAGGCGCGGTCCGGCGCCATGGGAGCGCGCTCGCAGGCGAGCAGGCCGAAAGCGACGGCGACGACCGGCATAACGACGCGGGATCTCATTGGACCTCCTAGTGGATGGGCCTGCGATTGTAGCGCGGAATGCGGGCGGTCGCAAATCGGCGTGGAGGGCTCGGCTCACGTGTGGCCAATTCCCCCTAGCGACGACGGCGCTGAGCCCGCAACGTACGGTGACCACGGCCTAGGGAGGACGCGATGCAACAGCGGATCAGCGGAATGGCGCTCATCGCGGCGTTCGGGCTCGTACCGGCGGCTGCCAACGCGCAGCACGCGATGCAGGCGAAGCACGAGTTCGGCGCCGATATCGCCGCGGCCTACGCGCATCAGTCGCTCGGCGGCGTCAGCGTCAACCAGTTCATTGCGGGGACCCCGGTCGACTTGAGGATCGGGTTCATGGC
>DATEGE010000072.1:0-4510 GCA_035280265.1 Gemmatimonadales bacterium
CCTGGGGAGCCCTCCGCCCGAACCTGCCGGCGCCTGAAAAGACGAGACGCTAGCGCGGCCCCCGCGGCCCCCGCGGCCCCCGCGGTCCCCGCGGCCCCGCTCGTCGCCCCGACGTGTTAGGATTGAGGGCCATGGAAGCGAACCGTGCGGACCTCACCGGCCTGCGTATCAACCGCTCATCCGAGCCCGCCACAGCGGGAGCGCCCCGCCGCGCGCGGCGCTGGCTGACGATCGGGGTCCCTACCACGGCCATCCTGATTCTCGCGGCGGTGCTGTCCATCACGGGCGGTGCCCTCCGCTCGGCGGTGTCGGTGCACCTGACGGCCGCCACCATGGTGTCGCCGATGCGCGCCGGCGCCATGCTCGTCGCCAGCGGCTACGTGGTGGCGCAGCGGAAAGCCGCCGTGGCCTCCAAGGGCACGGGGCGACTCGTCTATCTCGGCGTGCTCGAGGGCGACCGTGTGCGGGCCGGGCAGGTGATCGCCCGCATCGAAGACGCCGACGTCAGGGCGCAGCTCGCCCAGGCGCAGGCCAACGTGCAGCTCAGTCGGGCGGAGCTGCACGACGCCGAGCGGTCGCTCGCGCGGGAGCGGTTCTTGAGCGACAGCGGGTTCTCGTCCCAGGCGAGCCTGGACGCCGCCGAGGCCCGCTACCAGCGCGTGAAAGCCAGCATCGCCACCGCGGAGGCGGCTGTCGAGGCGGCGCAGGTGGCAGTCGAGAATACCGTCATCCGCGCCCCCTTCGATGGCACCGTGCTGACCAAGAACGCGGACGTGGGTGAAGTGGTGGCACCGCTCGCCGCGAGCGCCTTTTCCAAGAGCGCCGTCGTGACGATCGCCGACCTCCGCTCGCTCCAGGTCGAGGCCGACGTCGCCGAATCGAATCTCGAGGCGATCAGCGTCGGTCAGCCGTGCGAGATCGTGCTGGACGCGTATCCCGACGTGCGCTACCCCGCCTTCGTCGCGAAGATCGTGCCGACCGCCGATCGGGCGAAAGCGACGGTGCAGGTCAAGGTCGCGTTTCGCTCCTACGACGCCCGCGTGCTGCCGGAGATGAGCGCCAAGGCGCATTTCCTGCCGCGGCCGTCCCGCGTCGCCGCGGACACACAGCCGGTGCTGGTCGTCCCGAACACGGCGGTGGCCGAGCGAAACGGCCGCAGTGTGGTTTTCGTTATAGAACGGGGCCGGGCGGTGGAGGTGCCGGTCATGGTCGGCCGGCAAGTAGGCTCGTCCGTCGCCATCCGCGAAGGATTGCAACCCGGTGCGCAAGTCGTCGACAGCGTCGGCGCCCGCTTGCGTGACGGCGTCAAAGTCACCGTGCAGTAGAGGAGCTCATGCCCAATCCGATCGTCCAGATTCGTGGCGTCTCGAAGGCGTATCGACGCGACAGTATGCAGATCCCGGTGCTGCGGGACATCACGCTCGAGGTGCCCGAAGGCGAGTTTCTCGGGCTCATGGGGCCCTCGGGCTCCGGCAAGACCACGCTGCTGAACCTGATCGCGGGGATCGACCGGCCGGATAGCGGGACCGTCAGCGTCGCGGGCACCGACGTCGCGAAGCTCAACGAGTCGCAGCTCGCCCGCTGGCGGGCCACGCACATCGGCTTCGTGTTCCAGTTCTACAACCTGATTCCGGTCCTGACGGCGTTCGAGAACGTCGAGCTGCCGCTGCTCCTCACGTCGCTCTCCAAAAGTGAGCGGAGGAAGCACGTGGACACGGCGCTGGCCCTCGTGGGACTGTCGGACCGAACGCATCATTATCCCCGACAGCTCTCGGGCGGCCAAGAGCAGCGCGTCGCGATCGCGCGCGCCATCGCCACCGACCCGACGATCCTCGTCGCCGACGAGCCGACGGGCGACCTGGACCGCAAATCGGCCGAAGAGATCCTCACGTTGCTTGAGCGGCTGAACAAAGAGTTCAAGAAGACCATCGTCATGGTGACGCACGATCCGCACGCCGCCGAGCGCGCCCACACGGTGCGCCACCTGGACAAGGGCGAACTGCAATGAGGGCCCCGCCGTGAAGCTCCTGCGACTCGTTTTCAAGAACCTGTTCCGGCACCGCCTGCGCACGGCGCTCACGGTGCTCGGTATCGCCACGGCGGTGATGGCGTTCGGCCTGATCCGCACGATCGTCGACGCGTGGAACGCCGGCGTCGCCGGGGCGGCCACCAATCGCATGATCACCCGCCACCGCGTGTCGCTGATCTTCCCGGTCCCGCTCCCGTATCGGAACGAGATCGCCAAGGTGCCCGGGATCACCGCACTCTCGTGGGCCAACTGGTTCGGCGGGGTTTACGGGGACGCGAACGATTTCAAGAACTTCTGGCCGCGTTTCGCGGTCGATCCGGACACGTATTTCGATCTCTACCCCGAATTCCAGGTGCCGCCCGATCAGCTGGCTGCGTTCAAGAAGGAGCGCAACGCCTGCATCATCGGCCGCAAGCTGGCGCAGCAGCACGGCTTCAAGCTCGGCGACGTCATTACGATGGAAGGCGACATCTATCCAGGCAGCTGGCAATGGGTGGTTCGGGGGATCTACACCGGCCGCGAGCCGTCGACGGATGAGACACAGATGTTCTTCCAGTTCTCTTACCTCTTCGAGCAGGTGCGGCAACGCGAGGCCGGCCGGCCGGTGGACGCCGGGTTCTACGTCTTGCGCGTCGGGTCGCCCGACGCGATGGCCAGCGTCGCGAGATCGGTGGACGATCTATTTCAGAATTCGCGGGCGCCCACCAAGACCGAGAGCGAGCGGGAATTCCAGCAAAGCTTCGTTCAGATGTCGTCCGCGATCATCACGTCGTTGCGGGTCATCTCGGTCGTCATCGTTGGGATCATCCTGCTGGTTCTCGCGAACACGATCGCAATGTCGGTGCGCGAGCGGACGCGCGAGTATGCCGTGCTCAAGACGCTCGGGTTCTCCGGACGCCACCTGGTCGGCTTTGTCCTGGGCGAGGCGCTCGTCATCTCTCTCTCGGGAGGCGTGCTCGGGCTGCTGTTGACGTTCCCCATCGTGCAGGGATTCGCGAAGGCGCTTCCCACCTTCTTCCCCGTGATCAACGTCGAGCCGCTCACGATCGCGCTGGGCCTCAGTGCCGCCCTCCTCGCGGGGCTGGTGGCGGGCGCCGTCCCGGCGAACCGCGTGGTCCGCACGCCAATTGTGCTGGGCCTGCGGACGGTGGGGTAAGCGACGATGCTGCGGATTCCGTTCTCCTACATCTGGCGCAGTCTCTGGGCCCGCCGCCTCACGACGGCGCTCACCGTGGGGGGTGTCGCCCTGGTGGTCTTCGTGTTCGCCGGCGTGTTGATGCTCGCCCGCGGCCTCGAGGCCACCCTCGTCGAGACGGGCTCTCCCAACAACGTGATCGTGCTGCGGCGCTCGGCCACGTCCGAGCTCTCCAGCCAGGTGGATCGGGCGACCGCCGACGCCATCGAAGCCGAGAGCGGCATCGCGCGGGCGGCAGACGGTCGCGCGCTGCTCACCCGTGAGGTGATGCTCGTCATCGATCTTTACAAGAAGAAGAGCGGTGCGCTCGGCAACGTCTCGACTCGCGGCGTGTCACCCCGGGCGATGGAGCTCCGGACCGGCGTCCACATGGTGCAGGGACGGCCTTTCCAGTTCGGTACCCACGAGATCGTCGTAGGCAAGAGCATCGCGAATCAGTTCAAAGGCGCGAACTTGGGGGCGGAGCTCTCGTTCGGCGGCGACCGCTGGACCATCGTGGGCGTCGCGGACGCCGGCGGTACCGGCTTCGATTCCGAGATCTGGGGAGACGTCGACCAGTTCATGCAGGCGTTCGGCCGCCCGGTGTATTCGTCGTTGACGTTCCGGCTCGCCGATCCCGGCCAGTTCGATCAGCTCAAGGCGCGGCTCCAGGCCGATCCCCGGTTTCAATACGTGGAGCTCAAGCACGAGCGGGATTATTACAAGGAGCAGTCCCAGACGCTCGCCAAGTTCATCCGGATCCTCGGACTCGTGGTCACCATCATCTTCAGCTTCGGCGCCATGATCGGGGCGATGATCACCATGTACGCCGCCGTCGCGAACCGGACGGTCGAAGTCGGCACGCTCCGGGCCCTGGGGTTCAGGCGGCGCAGCGTGCTGGGGGCGTTCCTGGTCGAATCGGTGGTGCTCGCACTCGTCGGAGGTGCGCTCGGCGTGGTGCTCGCCGGCTTCCTCTCGTTCGCGCGCATTTCGGTCGTCAACTTCCAGAGCTTCTCGGAGATCGGATTCGGGTTCGCCTTATCGCCCGGCATCGTCAAGAACGCCCTTATCTTCGCCGTCGTCATGGGTGTGGTCGGCGGCTTCCTGCCGGCGGTCCGCGCCGCGCGTCTCGACATCGTCAACGCCCTGCGGGCGTCGTGAAGCTGACCGCGCTCGCCGCGCACACGCCGGAGGCGGTGCGCGCGGCGCTCGCGGCGCGCGGTTGGGAGGCCCAGCCCGCCTGGTTCGCGGCCACCGGCGTGCAGCCCCTCGTGGTCCTCATGGAACAGATCACCGAAGCGGAGCGC
>DATEGE010000073.1:0-4410 GCA_035280265.1 Gemmatimonadales bacterium
TTGCAAAATGGTGAGCGCCCGGCCTGGCATGGTGGCGGAAGGTCAGCAACGCGCCAGCGGGGGCCGCGGAGACGTCATGATCCCGAATGCTAACGGACCCTCCCTGCACCGAGCAATTGACGCCGCTCGAGCGCCTCGCGACAGACCGCCTCGGTGCGCTCGGCGGTGCGCGCGATCGTGAACTCCCGGCGCACAAGGGCGGCCGAGCGCCTGACTGAGATTGAAGAGGGATTGCGTGGAGCCGGCGGGGCCGCCTTGATACGTGAGCTGGAGAACACGCAGCGCGCCGTCAGGCATGGCCCCGAAGCTAGCGTAGGCCCCTCCACCAATTCGGTGCGGCCCGCATCGAAAAACGTCAGCGTATCCGTCTGTTATCTTATCCCGCCCATGCACGTCGTGGTGGCCTCCCACCAGCCGCTGCCAGCCACGGGGTACGGCGGCCCGCAACGCGTGATCGTGGCGCTGATCCGCGGGCTCGCCGCGCTCGGCCACCGCGTCACGCTGCTCGCGCCGCCCGCCACCAGGGTGCCCGAAGCGAAGGTGGTGACGGTGCCGCCCCGCAAGCTCGCCGATGCCAAGACGCTGGCTGAGTTCGTCCCGCGCGACGCCGACATCGTGCACGCGCATTTCCTGCTCGCCGCGGCGCCCGGGCCGACGCCGTTCGTGCAAACAGTTCACCGCAATCTGAAGTCCGGCGCTCGCTCAGGCCCCAACAGCATCTTTCTCTCGCGCGACCATGCCCGCCGGCACAACAGCGAGGTCTTCGTCTACAACGGCCTCGACCCCGCGGACTATATCTTCCGCCGCTTCCCGCGGCGCCCATCGCAATACGATCTCTTCCTCGGCGCGCTGCACAGCGCCAAGGGATATCACTGGGCCGTCGCAGCCGCGAAGCACACCGGGCACCGCTTGATCGTCGCGGGCGGCTGGCGGCCCAGCTTCACCGGGTCGATCAAGTACGTGGGCGAGGTGGACGGCACCACCAAGGCCGCGCTGCTCGCCCGGGCGCGCTGCGTCTGGAATCCCGCCGAGTGGGACGAGCCGTTCGGGCTCGTGACGATCGAGGCGCTGCTCTCGGGCACTCCGGTGCTCGGCAGCCACCGCGGCGCCCTGCCGGAGCTGATCACTCCGGAGGTGGGAGCCCTATGTGATACCGAGGACGAGATGATCGCGGCGGCGGAGACGATTCACACCCGCGAGCCCGCCGCTTGCCGCCGCCATGCCGAGCGCTACTTCACGCACCGCGTGATGGCGGGCGAGTACGTGCGGCTGTACGGGCATCTGCTGGAAAAGGGCACGCTGCCGGCCGGAACGCCCACGCCCGCTGCCGGCGGCTGAGCCGCGTGCACGTCGTCGTCGCATCGCATTATCGACTCCCGGTCACCGGCTATGGCGGCACGGAGCGCGTCGTGGTGGCGCTCGTCCGCGGCCTCGCGGCACTCGGTCACCGCGTGACCTTGTTGGCCGGGCCGGGTACGCGTGTCGCTGAAGCGGCTGTCATCGAGGTGCCTCGAACGAAGCTCACGGATCCGGCGGGCGATCTGCCCGCCCTGCTGCCCACCGGAGTCGACATCCTGCATGCGCATTTCCCAGTGCGTCGCCGGCTCGCCCAGCCATTCGTGCAAACGCTGCACGGCAATCTCGATGCGGGCGAGCCGGTACCACCGAACACTATCTTCCTCTCGCGCGATCACGCGCTGCGGCACGGCCAGGAAGCCTTCGTCTACAACGGGCTCGATCCCACCGACTACGAGTTTCGAAGAGCGAAAGCCGACTACGACTTATTCCTCGGTCGCCTGCACGGAGCCAAGGGGTACCGCTGGGCGATCGCGGGGGCGCGGCGCGCTCGCCGTCGACTGCTCGTCGCCGGCGGGTGGCGACCGACGTTGCGACCAGGCCTTCGCTTCGTGGGGAGCGTCAGCGGCGCGCGGAAGAGGGACTTGCTCTCTGGGGCACGCTGTCTGTGGATGCCGGCGCTCTGGGACGAGCCGTTCGGTTTGACCAGCATCGAAGCCCTGCTATCGGGCACGCCCGTCCTGGCCACGCACCGGGGGGCGCTGCCCGAGGTGATCACCCCCGAAGTGGGTGCTTTGGGGGATACGCTCGACGAGCTGGTCACGGCGGCCGCGACGATTGATACTCGCGACCCCGCGGCGTGCCGCGCTCGCGCCGAGCGCCTCTTCACACACGTGGCGATGGCCGAGTCATACGTCCGGATGTATCGCGCGGTGCTCGACACCGGCGCCTTGCCACCGGGCATTACGACAACTCTCGGAGACCCGCGGCGAAGCGATCCGCCGCCGCCTCGATCGTGAGGGTCTGCACGGCCGCTGGATCAGGCCCCGGCTGCATCAGCGCTGCTGAGAGCGCCCCCGCGAGACCCACCTCGTCGTCAAGCGCGAAGAAGCGCGCGGCGCCGTCCACGAACTCACGATGAGCGGGAATGTCGGACGCAACCACCGGCGTACCGCACGCGATCGCCTCGACCGGCGACAGCCCGAATCCCTCGAACCTGCTGGGGCACACGACGACGCTCGCTTCCTGGTAGGCGCGAGCCATCTCGGCGTCGCTCAACCCGGCCTCGATTGAGCAGGACACGCCCAGCTCGGCTGCGAGCCGGCCGAGCGACGCTTGATCCGAGCCGTACCCGATGAGCCGCACTCGCATCCGTGGCTCGAGTCGCGCCGCCGCTCGAACCACAACCCGTTGATTCTTGTAGGGCTCCAGGCGAGATACGGTGAGGAGCTGTCCGGGCTCGGCTGGCTCGTGCGAGCGGGCGGTGAAGCGCTCGGAGTCATAACAGTAGGGCACCCGTCGCGGCGCCACACCGAACCTTGCCGCGACGCTCTGCGCAGTAAACGCGCTCGGCACCCAGACGGCGCGGGCCCGCCTCGCCATGAACCGCAAGCGGCTGTAATAACCCCGGCGCTCGCGGTATCGCGGCCCCAGCCGGGGGAGCCGGAGGAACCGCCCGAGTGCCCACCAGACGGGGTCGGCGGCGCCGTCACCGAGACTCCACGGCGGCAGGTCCCAGAGATACAGCACACACGGGCAGCGCTGCGCGGCGGCGTAGCGCCACGCCCGTTCTGCCACCGTGCCGCTCATCGCGAGCGCCAGGCGGGCGGGCGCATCACCCTCCGTCGCGATCTTGAATCCCAATCGCTCGAGTCGGGGGACGACCAGCGCCGCAAATCGGTTCGGGGCGAACCAGCGAACGTCGATCACCGGGGGGTGACTTCGAATACAAAAACCGCCGCGCCACGCTGGTTCCACGGGAGCAGATTGCGCAACGCCGTGCGATAGTAGCGAGCCACCTGCACCCGGCCCCAGGGCTCGAGCGCCCGCCGCAACGTGGGCTCGTCGTACGCTCGCTTGTGATCGGGGTCCCAGAACGAGCGCCCCACCGGCGTGGTCCCCACGACCGTCCCGCCGGGGGCGAGATAACCGACCAGCTCGCCCACAAAGGCGCGATCGTCGGGGATGTGCTCGAGCACCTCGCAGCAGAACACCAGATCGAACGCCCCGCGCGTCGGCGCGTCGAGGGTGAACAGCGGCTGTCGTGCCCCGCCCTGAAACGCGCGCGCCTGCGCGATGGCCGCGGGCGCGACGTCGTAGCCCACCACCAGACCGCCGGCGTGCGCCAGTGCGAAGCTGAACACACCGTCCATGCAGCCGTAGTCGAGCACCCGCTTGCCGGCGGGCGGATAGCGGCGCAGCAACACGCGGTGCCGCCACAGTAGGTGCCCCAGCCGCCACTCGAGGCTCCGCGCGCCGGGGCCTTGCTGGGCCAGCCAGTAGCGGTACTGCCCGTCGTACTCGTCCGCCCGATTCATTGCGTTCAGGTCTTCCTCAGATTTCCGGCCCGCGGTAGACTGCGCCCCATGCGCGTGATCGTGCTCGGCGCCGGCGGCGCTCACAAGACCGAAACGGCCATCGCCCGCGCCGTGCGGCAGCTCGGCCACCCCTGTCGTCAGGTCAACGTGGAGGGATGGGACCGCTATCTCAAGAGGCTGTCGCGTCCCGTGGTGCGCCGCCTGGTGGACTCGTTCGCGCCCGACCTGTTGATCATGACGCGGCCGACGGTGTGGTTGGGCGAGGAGACGGTGCGCGCCCTGACGCGCGGCCGCCGCTCGGCGTTCTGGTACTTCGATCTCTCGAGCCGCCCGCTCCCCGACATCGTAGCGCTGGGTCGGATGGTGGACGCCATGTTCGTCACCACGCTGTCACAGGTGGACCGCTACCGCGCCGCCGGCGTGCCCATCGTGCTGCACCTTCCCCAGGGCCTCGACCCCGTTACCGACAGCCCGGCGACCCGATCGCCGCGCCGGTATGCGTGCGACGTCTCGTTCGTTGGCTCCGGGCAGTATCCCTTCCGCCACGCGCTGCTCTCCGCCGTCGCGGCAACGTGCC
>DATEGE010000074.1:0-50015 GCA_035280265.1 Gemmatimonadales bacterium
GACTGACGGACGCCTTGATCGGCGAGCTGGCGCGCGTGCCGGGCCTCACGGTGGTTTCGAAAAACGGCGTCGCGCCGTATCGCAGCCCCGATACTCCGCGCGACAGCATCGCCCTGGCCCTCGACGTCGGGACGCTGGTGCAGGGGACGGTCGAGGACGCGGGCGACCGGTATCGCGTGACCGCGCGGCTCATCGAGGGGGCGAGCGGGGCGGACTTTCGACGCGCCAGCTTCGAAGCCCCCAAGGGCAACCTGCTCGCGATGCGCGATACGCTCGCCGGAAAAGTGGCGGAATTCCTACGCGCGCGCCTCGGTGAAGAGGTGCGGCTGCGGGAAGAGCGAGCAGGAACGAGCAACGTGGCCGCGTGGGTGGCGATGCAACAGGCGGAACGCGCGCAGCGCGACGCGACGGCGCCAGGTGTGCCGGAGGCGGTCGCGGCGCAGCTGTATGCGCGCGCGGACTCACTCCTTGCCGTGGCCGAAGGGTTGGACGGCGACTGGGTGGAGCCGATCGTGCAGCGGGCGCGCGTGGTGTACGATCGGTCCAGGATCGCGGGCGCCCCTCCCGACGTGGACAAGGCGCTGCGGACAGCATTGGGCCACGCCGAACGGGCGTTGCGGCAAAACGCAGAGAACCCGGATGCGCTCGAGATCCGCGGTCGGATCCTCTTCACGCGGTATGCGCGTGGCCTCGAACCGGATGTCACGGTAGCTGGGCGCGTCCTCGCGATGGCGCGAAGCGATCTCGAGAGCGCCACTCGGCTGAACCCAAATCAGGTCGGCGCCTGGACCGTGTTGTCACGCCTGTATTACGATGAGGAAGACCTCCTGGCCGCGAACCGGGCCGCTCGGGCTGCGTACGACGGCGACGCCTACCTCGTCGGGGCCGACGCCATTCTGTACCGTCTGTACGTCACCTCATATGACCTCGAGCTGTTCCCGCCGGCGATCGATTGGTGCGACAAGGGGCATCGTCGGTTTCCGACCGATGCCCGATTCGTGGAATGTCAGCTCATCCTTTTGTCCACGCGGGCGAAGGATCCGGATGTCGATCAAGCGTGGCGCCTCGCGGAGGAGGCCGTGCCGCTCGTTCCGGAACGCGAACGACCGTTCAAACGGCTGTACGAACAGGTCTGGGTAGCCGCGGTATTGGGGCGTGCGGGGCTGAAGGATAGCGCACGACATGTGCTCGAGCGGACGCGAGGCTCGTCGGACCTCGATCCGGAGCGCGAGATCCTTGGATTCCAGGCCGCCGTGTACACCATGCTCGGCGACAAGGAGACCGCGCTGCGACTGCTCGGCGAGTATCTCGTCGCCAACCCGCGCCACCGCGAGGGATTTCGCAGGCACGTGCACTGGTGGTGGCGGAGCCTGCAGGAGGAGCCGAGATTCAAAGCGCTGATCGGCGCCCGCTGAGCCGCGAACGCGTGTCACATATCTGCCACACTCCTGTGGCCGGGGTCGCAGTGACCCGTGCCGGCGGCAAGCGCGCGGGGACCGAACCGACGATGCGTCCTGGGGTCCGAATCTTGCTGCGCCGCTGTCTTGCTCACCGTCAGGAGCCCTTATGAAACGCTGGCCGTACGCCGCCCTCGCCATCGCCGCGCTCACGGGGTGTACCGAGCAACGGATGACTCAGCCGTCGGTGATGCGTCCCCTCGCCTTGATCCTCGACGGCGCCCACAATGGCGACCCGAATTTCTTCTTCCTCCCGCCACTCGTTCCCAACCCAGTCAACGATCCGCATTTCATTGCGTCGGCGTTCGACGGCACCCTGTCGCCGACCGTCGAGGTCTGCCGGCTCACGGGAGACCCTCGGGCGGGAACAGTGTTTTGCGTCGTCGGCGCAGCGCTGGTGTTCGGGCCGGTCAATGCGACCCTGGACGCGACCAACCAGCAGTATCAGGTCAACTGGGACACCAAGTCCCCCACGCTGCTCGATCCTACGCAGTTCTATCGGATCCGGGTGCGAGGGGCGGCGGGCAAGAGTGTGCTCGGGTCGATCGACGTCGATCCCGTCGATCAGGGCATGAAGAATCTCAAGTCCGGTGACGTCGTGCAGTTTCAGGACGGTCGCACCCTGCCCATCAAGTTCCGGATTCAGCAGGGTGAGCAGTGCACCTTCAGTCCCGACTGCGTGACGCAAACCGTGGGCGCTGGCGGTGCGATCATCGTCACGAGCGAGGCAGGGGGAGGGGTGACGGGAGCGGGGGTGAACATTCCCGCCGGCGCGCTCAACGCGGGCGAAGAGATCACGGTCACGATCTCCAAACTCACCACGCAACCGTGCCTGCCGAATTTCGACCTTGCGCAGTTCGAGGAGTGCTACCGGTTCACGGCCAACCCGCCGCTCAGCGCGCGGACGCCGCCGAATACGGGGCGGTTCAACACCGACGTGGTCCTGGCGATCTGCGTGGATCTGCCTTTGGGGATCACGATAGACCAGGAGGGGCTGCTGCAGCTGCACGCCTTCGACGGAGCGCCGGGCACGCGGGCCCTCCCCAATGCCTCGGCGGCGTTCCTGCCGTGCGAGCCCAACCGGTTCCCACCGGCGGGGGGTATTGGCGTGCGGCCCGGGTGGAGCGGGATGCTCGACCGCCTGGTCGCATTCGCTGCTCCCCAACCAGCTTATGCGGTCATGGTTCACTCGGGCCTCGGCGGGTCCAGCTGCTGCTTCAGCGACGTCACCTGGGCATTGCCGGCCCAGGACGCCATCAACGACGGCGACGGGCAGACGGCCGCACCCGGTCAGCCGGTCGCGACGCCTCCCTCGGTGAAGGTGACCGATGCGAACAACAATCCCGTTGCCGGCGCCACGGTGCACTTCCGGATCGCCTCGACGGGCGGCGGCACCGTGACCCCGACACAGGTCGCGACGGGCTCGGACGGCATCGCGCGCCTCACGTCGTGGGTGATCGCCGCCGGCGCAAATCGGCTGGAGGCGTTTGCGACGGGCATCGGACCCGCTCCCACGTTTCCGATCACGTCGGGCTTCCTGTCCGAAGGAGTGATCGCGCTCACGGCAACGGGGTCAGCACCAGATCTCGTCATTTCGAGCGTACTCACGGCGAATCCTCTGACGGTGTTCCCCGGCCAACAAGTTCAGCTCTCGGCCTGGACGATTACAAACCAAGGCACCGGCGACTTGAACTCGGCGAGCGGAACGATTCGCAATGGGTTCTATCTGTCCACGGACACCACCATCACCACCGCCGACGTCCTCCTCGACGTCAACAACAACACGAACGGCGTGCTCCACGCCGGGCAATCGTTCCAATGGGGCGCGCCCACATTGACGATCCCGGTCAATACGGCGCCGGGGACGTATTACATCGGGATCTTGGTGGACGATCTGAACCAAGCCGCCGAGTCGAACGAGAGCAACAACTTTCAGAGCGTGCAGATCACAGTGGTGGCGACGCCGGGCTGACCGGCCGGCGGAGAGCAGCGACAAGGGCGGCCACTGGGCCGCCCTTCTCGTTTACGCCCCCCTGTCGAGCCGCTAGTTTCCAGCCCGTGCGACCCTCCACTCTCGGCATCCTCGGCCTCGGCGCGATCGGCGGCTCAATCGCGCTCGAGGCGAAGCGCGCCGGCATCGCCGCCGTGATCGGTTGGTCACCCGATCCCGCAGAGCGCGCGGCAGCCGCCCGGCACGGTGCACTAGACGACGCGCCGCCCCGAGCCGCGGACGTGGCCCGGGCGGCCGACCTGCTGGTGCTCGCGGCGCCGCCCGCCGCCAACCTGCGGCTGCTCGACAGCCTGCACGACCAGCTGTCACCGGCCGCGCTCGTCACCGACGTGGGATCGGTGAAGCGGCAGATCGTGGCGCGGGCGGAGGCGATCGGGCTGGGGGCCCGATTCGCGGGGGCTCACCCCCTGGCGGGAACGCACGAACATGGCTTCGGCGGCGCCCGGGTCGGCCTGTTTCGGGACGCCGTGGTGTATGTCACGCCCACCCGCGACGGCGATGCGGCCGCGCGCGAAGTCGCGCATTTCTGGTCCGATATCCTGGCGGCGCATCCCGTGATGATCGATGCCGCCGCTCACGATCGTCAGCTCGCCACCACCAGTCACGTCCCTCAGGTGGTGGGATCACTGCTCGCGGCGTTTCTGGCCCGGGCCGCCCCGCCAGGCGCCACCATCGGATCGGGCGCGCGCGACACCACGCGCTTGGCCGCGAGCGAGCCGGCGCTGTGGACGGAGATCCTGCTGCTGAACCGAGATGAGCTGCTGCCGGCGCTGCGCTCGCTCGAGGGCACGCTCGGTGAAGTCGAACGCGCGCTCGAGACGGGGGATGCGGCGGCGCTCGCCGCCTGGCTGGCGGGCGCCGCCGAGTGGCGCCGCCGGGTCGACGCATGAGGGTGCGCGGCGCCGTCCGGCCGCCCGGCGACAAGAGCATCTCGCATCGCGCCTTGATGCTCGCGGCACTGGCGCGCGGGGGGGGCGGGGGGGACACGAGCGAGCTGACCGGCCTGCTCACGGGGGGGGACGTCAAATCCACGGCGCGCGTCCTGCGCCAGCTCGGAGTCGAGATCGCTGCGATACGGGAGAGCGGCGCGGTTACGGTGCACGCATCCCGCATCTCGCGTCCTAGCGCTCGCTTGCACTGTGGCAACTCCGGAACCACCGCGCGCTTGCTGCTCGGCATCCTGGCTGGCCAGCGGTTTGCCGCGACCCTCACGGGGGACGCCTCGCTGCGCCGCCGTCCCATGCGGCGGGTGACCGAGCCGCTGCGCGCGATGGGCGTGCAAATAGAAGAAGGAAGCGGCGACCTGCTGCCGTTCTCCGTCCGCGGCGGGCGGCTGCGCTCCCTGACCTACACGACGCCGGTGGCGAGCGCCCAAGTGAAGAGCGCCCTCCTGCTCGCCGGCATCACTGGCGACGTCAGCGTGAGCATTCGCGAGCCGTATCGCTCCAGAGATCACACCGAGCGCCTGCTGGTGCATCTCGGGTTGGGCTTACACGAGCGTAACGGAGCGATTGTATTCGAGCCGGCCTCACGTTCCGTCGTTCCATCGTTCCGGCTTTCCGTCCCCGGTGACGCCTCGTCTGCCGCGTTCCTCGTCGGTGCGGCGGTGCTGGCGGAGGGTGGCGAGCTGCTCGTCGAGAACGTCGGCGTCAACCCCACGCGAACCGGATTCCTGGTCGTGCTCGAGCGAATGGGCGCGCAGGTGGAGCGAGTGAACCTGCGTGACGAAGGTGGCGAGCCGGTCGCCGACTTGATCGCCCGACCGCCGATGGGTGGGCTCCGCGGCACCGAGGTGAGCGCCGCCGAAGTGCCGACGCTCGTGGACGAGGTCCCGGTGCTCGCCGCGTTGGCGAGCCGCGTGGCTGACGGCGGAGAGACGGTGTTCCGCGAAGTGGGCGAGTTGCGCGTCAAGGAGAGCAATCGACTCGAGCTGATCGCCGCGAACCTCCGCGCGGTCGGCGCGGAAGCCGAGGCGCGCGGGAACGACCTCACGGTGCGCGGCTCGCCCCGCCCGCCACGCGGCCGGGTAGACACCGCACGCGACCACCGGCTCGCAATGGCCTTCGCCGTGCTCGGGACCGTGCCCGGGGCCGACGTGCGGCTCTCCGAGCGAGGATCAGTCGCGATCAGCTATCCCCGGTTCTTCACCGACTTGCGGAGCATTAGCACCACCTGAAACCGTGTAACATGCAACGTGTAACGTGACCATCCGCGTGATTGCGATCGACGGACCCGCCGCGTCCGGCAAGAGCTCCACGGCGGCGTTGGTGGCCCGGCGGGTCGGCTGGGCGCACCTCGATTCAGGGGCGTTGTATCGCGCGGTGACGCTGGCGGCGCTTGACAACCTCGGGGACTCGGGGCTCGGGACTGGGTGGGGGGACCGGGGGGCGGCCCGTATCGTATCCCTGGCACAGGACCTTCCCATTCGGCTGGTTCTGGTCCGCGACGAGTTCCGACCCGAGGTGGCGGGCGTGGATGTAGGGGACGTGGTCCGGTCCGAGCGGGTGACGCAGCATGTGTCGGCCATCGCCGCCATCCGTGAGGTGCGGAATTGGGTGAACGTGCAGCAGCGGGAGGCGGTATTGCGGCATGCGCGGGGTGTCGTGGTGGACGGCCGCGACATCGGAACCGTGGTGTTTCCCGACGCCCCGGTGAAGGTCTTTCTCACCGCCAGCCCCGAAGAGCGGGCGCGACGGCGGTTGGCCCAACGGGGACGTAGCATCGACCCGGCCGAGCTGCGGCGCGAAGCCGAGACGTTGGCGGCGCGCGACCGGGCTGATGCCTCCCGGCCGGTGGCCCCGATGAAGCCCGCCGCGGACGCCCGACTGCTCGACACCACGAGCCTCACGCTGGAGCAGCAGGTGGACGAGGTGCTGGCGCTAGCGCGGAAGCGACTCCCCGGCTAGGTTTGGCGTCTTGTTCCGCGCCCTGCTGCGGGAGTGGCTGGGGCCAACGTCCAAACTCGTCAACCGACCCGGTGTACTTAATGCTGGTAGATACGGACGACCTTCCAGAGTCCAAGCCCGAAGCGCCGTCCCCCGCCTCCGCTCGCTCTCACCTCCGCGTTCGTCCGGATCTACACGAGGAGTATTCCTCGGACGAGATCGCCAAGATGACGGAGTTATACGAGGGCACCCTCTCCAACATCGAGGAGGGGGAGATCGTCAAGTCCAAGGTGCTGCGTGTGACCGACACCGCCGTGATCCTCGACGTCGGCTTCAAGTCGGAGGGCGCGGTGCCGATCGACGAGTTCAAGGATCCGAAGTCGCTGAAACAAGGGGACGAGGTCGAGGTGTTCCTCGAGCACCTCGAGGACCAGGAAGGCGCCGTGGTCCTCTCGAAAAAGAAAGCGGACTTCATGCGCGTGTGGGAGCGCATCCGCGAGGCTTACGAGAAGGACGAACCGGTCACCGGGACACTGGTGAAGAAGATCAAGGGCGGCGTCGTGGTGGATCTCATGGGCGTGGACGCCTTCCTGCCTGGCAGCCAGATCGCCCTGCGCCGGGTGCCCAACATCGACGAGCTGCTCGGCCAGAGCTTCGAGTTCAAGATCATCAAGCTGAACAAGCGACGCCGCAACATCGTGGTGAGCCGTCGCGTGCTGCTTGAGGCGGAGCGCAAGACCAAGCGCGACGTGCTCATGAAGGAGCTGCAGGTCGGTCAGGTGCGGAAGGGCATCGTCAAAAACATCACCGACTTCGGCGCCTTCATCGACCTCGGCGGCGTGGACGGCCTGCTCCACATCACCGACATGAGCTACGGGCGGGTCTCACACCCGTCCGAGATGGTGCACATCGGCCAGGAAGTCGAGGTGAAAGTCCTCGACATCGACTGGGAGCGCGAGCGCATCAGCCTCGGTCTGAAGCAGCTCCAGCCCTACCCCTGGAAGAACGTGGCCGCGAAGTACCCGGTGGGCACGCGCGTGCAGGGCAAAGTCGTATCGATCACGAATTACGGCGCGTTCGTCGAGCTCGAGCCCGGCATCGAAGGGCTCGTGCACATCTCCGAGATGAGCTGGACGCGCAACGTCCGGCACCCCTCGAAGATCGTCTCGATCGGCGAGACGATCGAAGCCGTCGTGCTGAAGGTCGACGAGACCGAGGAGAAGGTCTCCCTCGGGATGAAGCAGACCGAGGAAGATCCGTGGATGGCGCTGCCGCAGAAGTACCCGGTCGGCATGCGGATCAAGGGAAAGGTGCGCAACCTGACGTCGTTCGGCGCGTTCGTGGAAATCGAGCCGGGGATCGACGGCTTGATCCACATCTCCGACATGTCCTGGACCAAACGGGTGCAGCATCCCTCGGAGGTCGTCAAGAAGGGCGACGAGGTGGAAGTGCTGATTCTCAACGTCGACGCCGAGAACAAGCGCATCTCCCTGGGCTTGAAGCAGGCGCAAGAAGACCCGTGGCTCCGGATCGGCGAGACCTACCCGGTGGGGACCGAGTTGCGGGGCCGCGTGTTGCGGCTCATGGACAAAGGCGTGGTCGTAGACCTCGGCAGTGACATCGAGGGCTTTGTTCCCATGTCGCAGCTCGGGATCGCGGACATCCAGAATCCGGCCGATGCCGTGAAAGAAGGGCAGGCGGTGGAGCTCAAGGTGCTGGAGGTAGATCCGATCCACCATCGGATCGTGCTGGCGGCGACGGGCTGGCCTAAAGACGACGGTGGGCCGGAACCGAGCAAGCAGGAGGCGCCAAAACTAGACGTGTAGACGCAACAGCGGTGAACACCATCCAGGGGGGCAGGGATTACCTGCCCCCTTCTTACTGCATACCGCTAGGCGTCTGGGCGTCTGGGCGTCTAGATTGTCGCCCATGACCATGCGCGAAAAGCTCGACCTGCTGCAGCAGAAGCGCGCGGAGGCCGAGCTGGGCGGTGGTGCCGAGCGCATCGCCGCGCAGCACGCCAAGGGCAAGATGACGGCCCGCGAGCGCGTCGACGCGCTGCTGGACCCCGGCTCGTTCGTGGAGCTGGACCGGTTCGTCACCCACCGCTCGACGGATTTCGGACTGGCCGACGAGAAGTATCTTGGCGACGGCGTGGTGACCGGGTACGGGCGCATCGACGGCCGCCTGGTGTACGTCTTCTCGCAGGACTTCACCGTGTTCGGCGGCTCGCTCTCGGAGGCCCACGCGGAGAAGATCTGCAAGGTGATGGATCATGCCGTGCAGAACGGCGCGCCGGTGATCGGCCTGAACGACTCGGGCGGCGCCCGCATCCAGGAGGGCGTCGCGTCGTTGGGCGGCTACGCCGACATCTTCCTGCGCAACACGCTCTCCTCGGGCGTGATCCCCCAGATCAGCGCCATCCTCGGGCCGTGCGCGGGCGGCGCGGTGTACAGTCCCGCGATCACGGATTTCGTGTTCATGGTGCGAGGAATCTCCTATATGTTCGTCACCGGGCCGAGCGTCGTGAAGACGGTGACGCATGAAGACGTGGACTTCGAGGGCTTAGGCGGGGCGGCGGTGCATGCGGGGACCTCGGGCGTGGCCCACTTCGCGCACGACACCGAGCGCGAAGCCCTCACCGCCGTCCGTCAACTGCTCTCATTCATTCCGTCGAACAACCTGGACGACCCGCCCAACCGCCCCTCCACCGACCCGATCGACCGACGAGACGAAGAGCTGCTCGACATCGTGCCGGACAGCCCCACCAAGCCGTACGACATGCATGACGTGATCCGGCGCGTGGTGGACGACGGCGAGTTCTTCGAAGTGCATCGGGACTTCGCGGGAAATCTCGTGGTGGGCTTCGCGCACCTCGGTGGCCGCTCGGTGGGCGTGGTGGCGAACCAACCCGCCGTGCTGGCCGGGGTGCTCGACATCAATGCGTCGCTCAAGGGCGCCCGGTTCATCCGCTTTTGCGACGCGTTCAACATCCCGCTTGTCACGTTCGAAGACGTGCCGGGCTTCTTGCCGGGCGTGGCGCAGGAGCACGGCGGCATCATCAAGCACGGCGCCAAGCTGCTGTACGCCTACTGCGAGGCCACCGTCCCGAAACTCACCGTGATCACGCGGAAGGCATACGGCGGCGCGTACGACGTCATGAACTCCAAGCACGTGCGCGGGGACTACAACGTCGCGTGGCCGACTGCGGAGATCGCCGTCATGGGGCCCAAGGGCGCGGTGGAGATCCTGTACAAGGACGACGCAACGGAGGCGCGCGAGACGGAGTATCGGGAGAAGTTCGCGCACCCGTACCTGGCCGCCGCGCGCGGCTATGTCGACGACGTGATCGATCCGCGCGACACGCGGCGCCGTTTGATCGACGCCCTCACGACCCTCGTCGGCAAGCGAGACCGGAATCCCCCCAGAAAGCATGGCAATATCCCTCTGTAGCGCCCTGGCCGTCGCGGCGCTACTGCAGGCACCCGACTCGCCTCCGTCGCCCCCGCCCCCGCCCCCGCCAGGCGATTCGCTGGCGGCGCTGCGCGGACGCGCGGCGCGGGACTCGACCGACGCCCAGCTGTGGCTGCTGATGGGCCGGGCGTATGTCGAGCTCGGCGCGGAGGCACACGGTGCGACGCACCGCGGAGCCGAGGACAGCGTGTGGACTCGGGCCGTGCTCGACACGGCCGAAGGGGCGCTCGTGAAGGCCGCCGCGCTCGCCGGCCCGGTGGGGTCGAGCGCGCTCGGCGACAGCGCGCGAATGCTGCGCGTGGGCGCGTGGGTCGCGCGTTCCTGGCTCGCCTGGGAGACGGCCGGGATCGCAGCCGGCCAGCTCGCGCTCGGACCCCTGCCTGCGGACTTGCGTGTTCCGGCGGTGCTCGAGGAGCTGGGGGAGAACCTGCTGCGCGCCTGTCCCAACGGCGGCGTGTTGTTCACGGCGGAGGCAGCCGATTCGTACGCCGCGTGGTACATGCGCTTCGCGCGCAATCTCCGGCCCGATCTCATCGTGCTCCCGCTCGCCGTCTGGCGGTCGGACGCCGTGTTGCGCCGGCGAATCGCCGCCGATCTCAAGCTCGCCCGCCGCGCCGGAGCGGGGGCAGACGCGGGGCTGGGCGACCTCGCGCGCCGGCGTCCGGTGTGCGTGAGCATGGTGTTCGAGCGGCCGCCGTCGCCGCAACGCATCGGCTGGGACGCACGCGCGCTCGAGTGGGTGGCGGGCGGTAGCCGGAGCCCTCGCGTCCCAGCGGGAGACTTCGTGTTCGCCGCGCTGCGGATGGCGCTCGATCAACGCGACCCGTGGGCCGAGCCGGCCCTGGCCGCGTACACGCGGGCGGCGCGAGTCACGCGCGCCCTGTGCGAGCCGCTGGCGACGTTCAAGGTCGCGAGTGAGGTGCCGAGTTGCCGGAGATGAAGCGAGTCCTCGTCGCCAACCGCGGCGAGATCGCCCTCCGGATCATCCGAGCCTGCCACGAAGAAGGGCTGGAGGCGGTGGCGGTGTATTCCGACGCCGACCGCCTATCGCCTCACGTCCGGGCCGCTGACCTGGCGGTGTCGATCGGACCGCCGCCCGCCGCCCAGTCGTATCTCGACACCGCCAAGCTCGTCGACGCGGCGCGGAGTAGCGGGTGTCAGGGCGTGCACCCCGGGTACGGCTTCCTGTCGGAGCGCGCCCCATTTGCCGAAGCGGTGACGGGTGCCGGCCTCGTCTTCGTGGGGCCGCCCGCCTCCGCCATACGCGCCATGGGCGACAAGACCGAGGCGCGGCGCCGCATGCAGCAGGCGGGCGTCCCGATCGTCCCCGGCACCACGCGGCCGCTCGCCGACCACGCCCAGGCGCGACCGGAGGCAGGCCGGCTCGGGTACCCGGTGTTGCTCAAGGCTTCGGCTGGAGGCGGGGGCAAGGGCATGCGCGTGGTGCGCGAGGAGGCGGAGCTCGAGGCGGCGTTCGCGAGCGCGGCGAGCGAGGCCGAGAAGGCGTTCGGATTGGGCGACATCTACCTCGAGAAGTATCTCGACCGCCCACGGCATATCGAGATCCAGATTCTCGCGGACTCGTACGGTCGGGTGGTGGCGCTGGGCGAGCGCGAGTGCAGCATTCAGCGGCGTCACCAGAAGCTCATCGAGGAAGCGCCGTCCGTGGCGGTCACGCCGGCGCTGCGTCGTCGCCTGGGCGAAGCCGCCAGCGCGGCCGCGAGCGCGGCGGGCTATCTCAGCGCGGGAACGATCGAATTCCTGCTTGCACCGAGCGGCGAGTTCTACTTCCTGGAGATGAATACGCGCCTCCAGGTGGAGCATCCCGTGACGGAGCTCGTGTACGGCGTGGACATCGTGCGCGAGCAGCTGCGCGTCGCGATGGGCCAACCGTTACGCGTGCATGCCGGCACGCTGCAGCCACGCGGGCACGCGATCGAATGCCGCATTACCTCCGAAGATCCATTCAACGACTTTCTCCCGGCCACTGGGACGGTCCGCTACCTGCACGCCCCGAGCGGCCCGGGCGTGCGGTGGGACAGCGGCGTGGAAGCGGGGAACGAGATCACGCTCTACTACGACCCGCTCATCGCCAAACTGATCGTGTGGGGGGAGACGCGCCAGGTGGCGCTCGAGCGCATGCGCCGCGCTCTGCGGGAGCTGGTCATCGTCGGCATCCCGTCGTCCCAAGCGTTCCACCTGCGCGTCATGAACGACCCGGAGTTCCAGCGCGGTGACTTCGACGTCACCTACCTGGAGCGCGGCGCGGACCGCCTGCTGGCGGGGCGCGTGCCGCCGGAGCTGGTGCGACCGCTCGCCGTGGCGGCCGCGCTGCTCGCCGACGAGCATCGCGGTGCGACGCCGCCGTCGGCCAAGCCCGCGGAGCCGCTCGCTCCGCCCTCCGCCTGGCGGATCGCCGCCCGGCGCGAGGGGCTGGAAGGAAATCCCTGAGCGACGTCGTCGCCATCACCGCAATCGCGGCGGGTGGGGAGGGCGTGGGACGGCTGGCCGACGGACGGGCCGTGTTCGTCGCGCGCACCGCCCCGGGTGAGCGCGTGCGGCTGCGCGAGGGCGTGAAGCTGCACAAGAGCTATGCCCGCGGCGAAGTCGCCGAGATCGTCGCGCCCGGGGCGGTGCGGGTCACGCCGACGTGCCAGCACTACGTGCAGGATCGCTGTGGCGCCTGCCAGCTGCAGCACGTCGCCTACGACGGTCAGCTCGCCGCCAAGCGGGCGATCGTGGGCGACGCGCTCCGGCGCATCGCCAAGCTCGACGTCTCCGACCCCGAGATCGTCGAGGCGGTCGAGGAATGGCGCTATCGGGCGAAGATCAGTATGGCGGTGAAGACGGTGGGACGCTCGGACAGCCGCACGGTTGGCCTGCATCCGTACGATCGGCCGGGGTCGGTGTTCCCGCTCGTCGATTGTCCCATCACCAACCTCCGGCTCATGGCGTTGTGGCGGGAGCTCAGGCAGCGGCTCGAGCTGTTGCCCCCGCGCCTCACACGCCTCACCCTGCGGCTCGACCGCGACGGCCGGCGTCACGTGATCGCTGAATCCGCGGGGGAGCCGTGGGGGGCGCAGACCGCGGCCGCTCTGCGGTCAGCAGTGTCCGGCAGCGGAGCCGACGTCATCTGCTGGTGGCAGCCGGTGGATGGCGCCGCGCGCGTGGTGGCCGGTCCAGCGACGGGGTTTCCGGCGACCGCCTTCGAGCAGGTGAACCCCGAAATGGGTGCGCTCACCCGCGGGTGGGCGGTGGAGCAGCTCGGAGAGCTGCGGGGCGCCGTTGTTTGGGACCTGTACGGTGGGATCGGCGACACGGCGCTGCTGCTGGCGGAGCGCGGCGCGCACGTCGTGAGCGTGGATGTAGACGAAATGGCGATCGACTGGGCGCGGCGCCGCCCCGCGCCGAGCCCGGTGCGGTTCATCGCGGGGAGAGCGGAAGAGGTGCTGCCCACGCTCCCTGAGCCGAGCGCCGTGGTGGTGAACCCACCCCGGGCGGGATTGCACTGGAACGTCACGCTGCGACTCACCGGCCGGCCCGTGAACCGGCTCGTTTACGTCTCCTGCGATCCCGCGACGCTGGCCCGCGACCTGCACCGCCTGAGCGCCGTATATCGCGTGACCGCGGTTCGGGTGTTCGACCTGTTTCCTCAAACAGCGCACGTGGAAACCGTGGCAGTGTTGGAGGAGGCGTGAAGTACCTGGTCACCATCGGCAGCCAAACCGTCGAGGTGGAGGTGGATGGGGGCCGCGTCACTGTCGGCGGGGAAGCCATCGACGCCCACCTCGTCGGCGTGTCCGGCACCCCACTGTACCACTTGTTGCTCGGCAGCGAGTCGTGGACCGTGGCGGCTCAGTCCCTCGAAGGCGTGGGGCGATGGGCGCTCGGCGCCGTGGGCGAGCGGGTGGAGGTGGCCGCCGTAGATGAGCGTGCGCGGCAGGTCGCGGCGCTCCGCGCACAGGTTGCTGCCCCACGGGGGGGGGCGATCGTGGTGGCGCCGATGCCGGGTTTGGTGGTGCGCGTGGAGGTGGCAGTGGGACAACGGGTGGAGGCGGGAACGGGGCTCGTCGTCGTGGAGGCGATGAAGATGGAGAACGAGCTGCGGGCGGCGCGCGCGGGCGTGGTGGAAACCATCCACGTCGCCGTGGGACAGGCGGTCGAAAAGGGGGCGTCCCTCGTCACCGTCGCGAGCCCGGAACCCTCGGGTTGACGGGCGGTTACGGCCCGGGTATAGTTCGCGGCTGCCGCAGACCGGACCGAAAAAGACGAGGTAGTGAGTGAAGACCTTCAGCTTGCGGAAAGAGGACGTGACGCGCCGCTGGTTCGTGGTGGACGCCGCCGGGCAGCCGCTCGGCCGGCTCGCGAGCCGCGTGGCCCAGGTGCTGCGTGGCAAGCACAAGCCGACCTTCACCCCGCACCTGAACGGCGGCGACTGCGTGGTGGTGGTGAACGCGGCGAAGGTGAAGCTCACCGGCCGGAAGCTCGAGCAGAAGCGCTACTTCCGGCACACGGGATACATGGGCCACGAACGGTTCGCGCCGCTCAAGACGGTGCTGCAGACCCGTCCCGAGCGGGTTATCGAGCGCGCGGTCTGGGGGATGCTGCCGAAGACCACGCTGTCGCGGCAGAAAGTGAAGCAGATGCTCAAGGTGTACGCGGGGCCCGAGCATCCCCACGCGGCGCAGCGGCCGGAACCGCTGGGCCAGCCGGGGGCGGGGGCAGGGGCATCGTGAGCAGCGTCGTCACGCCGGAACTGCGCTGGCATGCCGTTGGACGTCGCAAGGTCGGCGTCGCGCGGGTGTATCTGACGCCGGGTTCGGGGAAGTGGAACATCAACGGACGCACGCTGGGCGATTACTTTCCGCGGCCGTCGCTCGTGTCGCACATCCAGCAGCCGTTCACGGCGACAGACACGCTCGGCGCATTCGACGTGCGCGCGCTGGTGCGCGGGGGCGGCGTGACGGGGCAGGCGGGAGCGCTGCGGCTAGCGATCGCGCGGGCCCTGTGCCTGGCCGACGACCGCCATCGCAAGAAGCTGCGGGAGCAAGGGTTGCTGACGCGCGATCGGCGCGCGGTGGAGCGCAAGAAGCCCGGCCGCGCCGGCGCGCGGAAGCGGTTCCAGTTCAGTAAGCGTTAGACCACGCACGACACACGTCGCTTGATCGCGCCCTGGGTCCCCGTCGCGTGACGGGGTTGGGCACGAGGTGACAGCGGCGGCGGATCGAACCCAGGAAAGGAAGGGCATGGCGCAGCCTCAGCTGCAAGATCTGCTGGAAGCGGGCGTTCATTTCGGCCATCAGACGCGTCGCTGGAATCCCAAGATGCGCCGGTTCATCTTCGCGGAGCGGTCGGGGATTTACATCATCGACCTCCAGAAGACGCTCCGGCAGATCGAGGCCGCGCAGGAACTGCTCCGCGGCGTGGTGCTGAAGGGCGAAGGCGTGCTGTTCGTGTGCACGAAGAAACAGCTCAAGAACATCATCCAGGCGGAGGCGCAACGCTGCGGCGCGTTCTACGTCACGGAGCGCTGGCTGGGCGGCACGCTCACGAACTTCCAGACGATCAAGCGGCAGATCAAGCGTCTGAAAGAGCTGGAGCAAGGCACGGCCGAGGGCGAGTTCGAGAATTACACGAAGAAAGAGCAGCTGCTGTTCGACCGCGAGCGCGCCAAGCTCGAGAAGTACCTGTCCGGGATCAAGAACATGGGTCGGCTGCCGGGGGTCCTCTTCGTGGTGGACTCGAAGAAGGAGCGCATCGCGGTGGCGGAGGCGAACAAGCTCGGCATCGCCGTCGTCGCGATCGTCGACACCAACGCCGATCCCGACCTGATCACGGTGCCGATTCCCGGCAATGACGACGCGATTCGTGCGGTGTCGCTCGTGACCGCCGCGTTGTCGGACGTCATCGGGGAGGCGCGGCGACAGACGCCGCTCCGGGAAGCGGCGGAGGAGGCGGAAGGGGTGACGTACTCGACCGAAACCGGCGTCGAGTCGGAGGTGGAGGGGGAGAAGAAAAAGAAGCCGGCGCGGCGCAAACGACGTCCCAAGCCGGAGGCGATCGCCGCCCGGCTCAAGACGGATGAGACGCGGGCGCCCGCGGAGTCGCCGGCGGAGCCGAGCGGCGCGGGCGAAGGCTAGCGCGCCGGGCGCGCCGCGTCCGGCTGGACGAACCGACCGCCGCCTCCGAGCCCACCGGCGCGAGGGCGGCGTTTTCATGGGGAGTGAGAAGCGTGAAGACAGTGAAAGAGGTTCCGGCAAAGCTCGTGGCGGAGCTGCGCGCCCGCACGGGCGCCGGCATGATGGCGTGCAAGAAGGCCCTGGAAGAGACCGGCGGCGAGATTGAGAAGGCCGTCGATTGGCTTCGTAAAACGGGCGCGGCCAAGGCCGCAACGCGCGCGGACCGCGTCGCGTCGCAGGGTGTCATCGGCCATTACGTGCATCACGACGGCAGGACTGCGGCGCTCGTCGAGCTCAACTGTGAGACCGACTTCGTGGCCCGCACCGAGGAGTTCAAGGCCCTCGCGCGCGAGCTGGCCATCCACATCGCGGCGGCGAAGCCCATCGCGGTGCGGATCGAGGACGTGCCGTCGGACACGGTCGCGCGGGAACGCCAAGTGTACGAGGCGCAGGTCGCCGAGCAGAAGAAGCCCGAGAACATCCGGGCCAAGATCGTCGAGGGCATGCTGAAGAAGTTCTACGAAGAGAACGTGCTGCTCGAGCAGAAGTTCGTGAAGGACGACACGCGTACCGTGGGAGACCTGGTGAAAGAGCTCTCCGCCAAGACGGGCGAAAAGATCGCCGTTCGCCGCTTTGCGAGGATGACGATCGGGGAGAGCTGAGTGGCGACGGCTCCCGCCCCCCGCGCGCGCCTCGCGTATCCCCGTGCCTTGCTCAAGATCTCGGGCGAGGCGTTCGCGGGGGCGCGCGGGGCGGGTGGGGGCATCGACTTCGGCTTCATCGATCGGCTCGGCGACGAGCTGAAGAATGTCGCCGCGCTCGGCGCGGGCGTGCAGCTAGGCCTGGTCGTGGGCGGTGGCAACATCGTGCGCGGCACCGCCGCCAGCGAGCAGGGGATGGATCGCGTGTCCGCTGATTACATGGGGATGCTGGCGACGGTCATCAACGCGCTCGCCCTGCAGGACATCCTAGAGAAAAAGGGTGTGGACACGCGGGTCATGACCGCGATCCGGATGGAGGAGCTGGCCGAGCCCTACATCCGGCGCCGCGCCGTGCGCCACCTCGAAAAGGGGCGGATGGTCATCTTCGCGGGCGGGACGGGAAACCCGTACTTTTCCACCGATACCGCGGCCGTGCTGCGGGCCCTCGAGATCGAGGCGAAGGTGCTCCTCAAGGCCACCAACGTGAACGGCGTGTACACCGCCGATCCCAAGAAGGACCCGAAGGCCAAGTTCCTCACGGAGCTCTCGTTCCGGGATGCGCTGGTGAACGGGTATGCCGTGATGGACGCGAACGCGTTCGGGCTGTGTAAGGAGAACCAGCTCCCCATCGTCGTGTTCAACATCAATCAGCCGGGCGCGACGGCCAGGGTCCTGGCCGGCGAGCGCGTCGGCACGATCGTGCAATGAGCCCTGCCAGCCCCACCCCTACCCTGGCGCACCACGTCAGGCAGGCGAAACACGCGATGGATAAGGCGGTCGAGGCGGTGAAACGCGAGTTCTCGACCGTCCGCACGGGCAAGGCGACGACCTCACTGCTCGATCTCGTGCGGGTCGAGGCCTACGGCAGCGAGATGCCGTTGAACCAGGTAGCGAGCGTCGCGGCGCCGGAGCCGAAGCTCCTCACGATCCAGCCGTGGGACAAGTCCGTCCTGAAGGCCATCGAGAAGGCGATCCTGGCATCCGACTTGGGGCTGACACCCTCGAACGACGGGAACATCATCCGCATTCCGCTGCCGCCGCTCACGGAGGAGCGGCGCAAGGAGCTGGTGAAAGTGATTCACAAGTTCGCCGAAGAAGGGCGGGTGGCGGTCCGTCATGCCCGTACCGAAGCGATCGGCCGCATCAAGAAGACCGAGCACGTCTCCGAGGACGAGAAGAAACACACCGAGAAGGACGTGCAGAAGCTGCACGACGACCACCTGCGACTGGTGGACGAAGCCGTGAAGAGCAAAGAAGCGGAGATCATGGAGGTCTGAGATGGCGGACGACCTGCTCGCGCAGATCCGCCTCACGGGCGGCGTCCCGCGTCACGTCGCCGTCATCATGGACGGCAATGGACGGTGGGCGCGCGAGCGCGGCCTGCCGCGGCCGCTGGGCCACCGCGCGGGCATGCGGGCGGTGCGCGAGATGGTGGAGGGCGCCATCGAGGCGGGGGTCGAGGTGCTCACCCTGTTCGCGTTCTCGGAGGAGAACTGGCAGCGTCCGCTGACGGAAATCTCGGCACTGATGGAGCTGCTGGAGGAGTACATCGCGCGGGAGATGGCAGAGCTGCGCGCCCAGGGTGTCGCGGTGCGCGTGCTGGGCGACCGCGACCGCCTGGGTCCGGGGGCCCGGGCCGCGGTAGAGCGCATGGAGCGCGATACGCGCGACGGTACGAGACTAGCGCTCAACCTCTGTATTTCGTATTCGTCCCGCGCCGAGCTGGCCCGCGCGGCGCGCCTCCTCGCCGAAGACGTACTGAAGGGCGTCAAACGGCTCGAGGACGTCGACGAAGCGGCGGTGCGCGAGCGCCTCTACACCGCACCGTGGCGCGACCCCGATTTGCTGATCCGCACCTCCGGCGAGTATCGCCTCTCCAACTTCCTGCTCTGGCAGCTCGCCTACACCGAGCTGTACATCACGCCGGTGCTCTGGCCCGACGTGACACGCCGCGATCTCTTCCAGGCGATCCTCGACTACCTGCGCCGGGACCGCCGGTTCGGCAAGGTACCGGTCTGACATGTCTCGCAACCTGCTGGTGCGCATCGCGGTCGCGGTTCCTGCCATCGCCGGCGCGCTGGTGGCGCTGTGGCTGGGAGGGTGGGTGCTCGCCGCCGTGCTCGCGGTGCTCGGCGTGCTCGGGGTGCGCGAGGTGTACGATTTCGCGAAGCGACAGGGGATCCAGCCCCTCGACTGGCTCGGATTCCTCGCCGCCGCGCTGCTCCCACTCGCCACCTATTGGGTCAAGAGCTACGCCGATTGGGAGCCCGTCGTCTATGCGGGCGCGATGTGGCTCCTGCTGACGCTGGTCGTGGCGGCCGCCCGCGGGCCCGAGCGGCATCCGCTCACGGGGGTCGCGGTAACGATGTTCGCAGCCCTGTACGCGTCCGGCCTGCTCAGCTTTCTCGTGGCGATTCGGCACGGCCCCCACATGGATGCCCACCCGCGCGGCTCGGTCGCCCTGGCTGTGTTGCCGCTGGTGGTGACGTGGGTGTGCGACACCGCCGCCATGGCCGCGGGACGGCTGGTCGGCGGGGCCAAGCTCGCCCCGGTGCTCTCACCCAACAAGACCTGGGCCGGGGCGATCGGTGGCACGGGGGGCGCGGTGGTCGCGACCATCGCGTACGGGCCCATCGTGCTCGATCGTGTCAACTTCGGGTTACCGCAGTGGCAGCTCATCGTCATCGGCTTCGCCATCGCGCTCGCCGCGCAAGTGGGCGATGTCGCGGAGTCGCTCTTCAAGCGCGAAGTCGGCGTCAAGGATTCGTCCTCGTTGTTGCCCGGTCACGGCGGCGTGCTCGACCGCCTCGACTCGCTGTACTTCGTGCTGCCCGTCGCGGCGGGCCTGTTCCGCGTCTTCGGGCTGGCATGAGCCTCGGCGTCGCCATCCTCGGGTCCACGGGATCGATTGGCCGCACGGCATTGCAGGTGTTGGCCCGGCAACGCGAGCGATTCCGCGTGGCGGCCCTCACCGCGCATTCCAACGCCTCTCTCCTCGAGCGTCAAGTGGCCGAGTGGCGACCGCCGTACGCGGGGCTCGTCAAGGGCGGGATGCGGGATGCGGGGCGCGGGATCCGAGGCGGGACTGAGTGCCTGGTGGAGGCCGCGACCCGCCCCGATGTGAGCATCGTGGTGAACGGTATCGTGGGCGCGGCGGGCCTCGAGGCGACGCTGGCGGCGCTGCGTGCCGGGAAGCGCGTGGCGCTCGCGAACAAAGAGACGCTGGTGATGGCGGGCGAGCTGGTGATGGCCGCGGCGCAGGAGGGAGGCGGCGAGATCGTGCCGGTGGACTCGGAGCACAGCGCCGTGCTGCAGTGCATCACCGGGCGCCAATCCTCGGACGTGGCACGCCTCATCCTCACCGCGTCGGGCGGGCCCTTCCGCACCTGGAGTCCCGATCACGTGGCCAAGGCCACGGTGGACGAGGCGCTGCAGCATCCGACGTGGAAGATGGGCAAGAAAATCACTGTCGACTCCGCCACTCTGGTGAACAAGGCCCTCGAGGTGATCGAAGCCCATTTCCTGTTCCGACTACCCTATGCCGCGGTCGAGGTCGTGGTACACCCGCAATCGGTGATGCACGCGTTCGTCGAGTTCGTGGATGGCTCGGTGCTCGCGCAGGTCGGGTTCCCCAGCATGGAGCTGCCCATCCTGTACGCGCTCACCCACCCCGCGAGGGTGCCGGACGCGGGGGCGCGGCGCTTCGATCCCGTAGCCGCCGGCCCTCTCACCTTCGAGCCGGTGGAGGCGCCGCGCTACCCGGCGTACGGACTGGGCCGGGCCGCCGCCAGCGCGGGCGGGACCGCCCCCACGGCGTTCAATGCGGCAAACGAAGTGGCCGTGGAGTTGTTCCTCGCGGGCGCCATCCCGTTTGGGCGGATCGCGACGACCATCGCGCGGGTGCTCGACGCGCATCACTCCAGCTCGGGAGCGTCGCTCGCCGCGGTGCTGGACGCCGATGCGGAGGCGCGACGTCTCGCGCGGGAGGCCGGGTGCTCCTAACCATCGGCGCGGTGGTGGTCGTCCTCGGCGTGCTGATCTTCGTGCACGAGATGGGGCATTTCCTCGCGGCCAAGGCGGTCGGGATCCAGGTGCTGCGCTTCTCACTCGGGTTCGGCCGTCCGGTGGTAAGCTGGCGCCGCGGGGAGACCGAATACTGGATCTCGTGGCTGCCGCTCGGCGGTTATGTGAAGATGGCCGGACTCGAAGACGAAGGGATCGCGGGAAGCCTGGAGGGCGGGAAGGCCGACGTGGCGGTCGATCCGGCGAGGGCGTTCGACCGTCAGCCGGTATGGAGGCGAACCATCGTCATCCTCGCCGGCGTGACGATGAACCTGGTGTTCGCGTTCCTCGTCTACACGGGGATCGCCGCGACGGTCGGCTCGCCGGAGCTCGCGAGCACGGCGATCGACTCGGTGACCGCGCGTGCGCTCCCGCCCGGGACCGCAGCGCTCGCGAGCCTCAAGTTCGGCGACCGGATCGTCCGCGTGAACGGCGATACCGTCCGGTCGTGGAATGCGTTGCTCGATCAGCTGCTCACCGGACCGACCGACCTCCGGATCGACGTGGCCGGCCGCGTCGAGGCGATCCACATCCGATTGCCCGACGGGAAGCTCACGACGCGGCAGGCGGTGGCCCAGGCGCTCGTGCGGCTCGACCCCCCGCGGCTCGGCATCCTCGAGCCAGGCCGGCCGGCGCTCCGCGCCGGACTGAAACCGGGCGACCTGCTGGTGCGGGCGAATGGTGACACCCTGCGCTCATGGACCGACGTTCTTCACACCGTGTGGCGCAGCCCCGGCAAGCCCGTTTTGTTCGACGTCGAGCGCGATGGCGCGCACGTGAGCGTCACCGTAGTGCCAGAAACCAAGACCGAGACCGACACCGCGTCCCCGCGGCCGCGGGTGTACGGTGCGATCGGGGCCGGCCAGGATCCGCCGACCGTCCACGTGCGCGAGCCGTTGGGGCGGGCAGTGGTGTCCGGCGCGCAGGAGACGTGGGGCCGGGCGTTGGTCGTCTTGGGATTCCTCAAGGGACTGGTGCTGCGCGAGACGTCACCGCGCGACATCGGCGGTCTGCTCACCGTAGGCCAGATCTCTGGTCAAGTGGCGCGGCTCGGGCTCGACTGGTTCCTGGTCTTTTTGGCATTCTTCTCCGTGAACCTCGCCGTGCTCAATCTGCTGCCGATCCCGATTCTCGACGGCGGACAGCTCATGTTCTTGATCGTGGAGGCCGTACGGCGCAAGCCATTGTCACTCAGGCTGCGCATGGCGCTGACGCAGGTCGGCTTCGTGGTTCTGCTGGTGATCATGATTCTCGCCCTGACGAACGATGCCCTTCGCATCCTCCCTCGTTAAGGACACCCTCGAGGGTTACCTCGCGGGCCGGGTGAGCGCGGAGCGCGTCGTCATCGCGCTGGCGGCGGCATACTATCGAGATGAGGTGAACGGAAGGCGGAACGGTCTGGGGCCGCTCATCGACGTCATCGATCGCGCATCGCCGGGGGTCGTCGAGCTGGGCAGCGTCGCAAGCGGCTCGGGCTTCGCCGTCCGATTGGTAGAACGCCCGTTCCCGCCGTCCGATGAAGCGGACCTGCGGCGCGCCGTGGAAGCCTACCTCGCGAGCACTCGAACCACCGGCGTGATCTCGGCACCCGCGACGGACCCGCCGAGCTCCGGCATCCTGGCCCGGATCGTGGGCGCGATCCGCCGTTTGCTCACCGCTTCAACCTGACCGCCAGGGCGTCCAACGCCGCCACCAAGGAATTGGGCGGGCCTGCACCTCGTTGACATCCACCAACAATCTCGCGGCGTCGCGGTAGCGGTCGTCGGGGTGCTTCGCGAGACACCTCATGACCAGGCGCTCGAACCGTTTGGAGAGCTCGGGCCGCTTCTTGCGGAGCGACGGCGGTCGATCCTCCACGTGCATCCGGGCGAGCTCGAACCAGTCGCCCGAAGTGAAAGGCACCTCGCCAGTGGCTGCCTTGTAGAGCGTCACGCCCAAGGCGTAGAGGTCTGCGCGCTGGTCGAGCGGCCGTCCCTGGGCCTGCTCGGGAGAAAGGTACTGCGGGGTCCCGATCGTCATGTTGACGCCCGTCGAGGCGACGTACCCCGAGATGGCGCGCGCGATGCCGAAGTCGGTGATCACGGCACGCCCATCGGGCTGGATCAGGATGTTGCCGGGCTTCAAGTCGCGATGGATGACGCCGCGGCCGTGCGCGAACACCAGTCCCCGCGCCACATCGGCGGCGATGCGGACGATGTCGGCCTCGGGGAGCGGGCCTTCGCGCTCCAGCCGGGCGCCGAGCGAGTCGGGGCACAGATCCATGCCGAAGTAGACATAGCCTCCGGAGCGGGCCACGAATCGGATACGAATGATGTTGGGGTGCTGGAGCTGCGCGGCGATTTCGGCCTCGTTGCGGAACCGGCCCTCGAACTGGGGGTCACCGGCGTAGCGCGGCATCAGGATCTTGACCGCGACCGGTGACCCGTCCAGCTCGCGACCCGCGAATACCCACGCGAACCCGCCCTGGCCGAGCAGGCGCTCGATGTCGTAGGGGCCGACGGTGCGGCCGACCAGGTCGGAAGGCGCGCGGGGCGCGGTGGTCACGAGGCCTTTACAAAGGCGTGTTGGCGGTCTAAGTTACTGCGCGCTCAACAATTAGGGAACTGGGATCAGATGTACGACAAGACGACGCCGGTCAGGAAGTACGGGCAGCACGAAGGCGACACGGGGTCCGCCCCGGTCCAAATCGCGCTGCTCACCGAGCGGATCAACAGCCTCACCGACCACTTTCGGGTGCACGCCAAGGATTACCATGGGCAACGGGGCCTGCTGAAGATGGTATCGCAGCGCCGCCGCCTGCTCGAGTACCTGAAGCGCGCCGACCTGGAGCGGTATCGGCAGCTGATCGACGAGCTGGGTCTCCGCCATTAATACCGCTGGCGTCGCGCTGGGCGCCCCGGAAGAGCACCGGGGCGCCCCGCGCATTTCTTCGTGCTCTAGACAGGCATTATGGTGAAACACGTCGAACGCGAGTTTGCGGGACGCCCCCTGAAGCTCGAGGCAGGGCGGCTGGCCAAACAGGCCGCCGGCTCCTGTCTCCTGCAGTTCGGGGAGACGGTCGTCCTCGCCACGGTGACGGTGTCGGACAACGTCTCGACCCTCCCGTTCTTTCCACTCACCGTCGAGTACCGCGAGAAGAGCTACGCCGCCGGCAAGATTCCCGGCGGCTTTTTAAAGCGTGAGGGACGCCCTTCCGACGAGGAGATCCTCTCGGCGCGGGTCACGGACCGCTCGGTCCGGCCGTTGTTCCCGGAAGGATTCAAGAACGAGGTGCAGGTTTTCATCTACGTTTTGTCGGCCGACCAGGAGAACGACGCCGACGTGCTGGGGGTGACCGCCGCGTCGGCGGCGCTCACGATGTCAAAGGTGCCCTGGAACGGCCCGATCGCGGCGGTCCGGGTAGGGCGGGTGGAGGGGGCCTGGATCCTGAATCCCACCTTCCAGCAGCTCGAGTTCTCAGACGTCGACATGGTAGTCTCCGGGTCGACCGACTCGATCGTCATGGTCGAGGGCGGCGCCCTGGAACTCACCGAACCCGAGATCGTCAAGGGGCTGGAGGTCGCGCACAAAGGCATCCGCGAGCTGCTCGACGCGGCACAGGAGCTGACGGCCGACACGCGCCAGCCGAAGATGGAGTGGACCAAGGTCGAGCCCCCGGCGGGGCTGGTGGACCGCGTCAAGCAGCTGGCGGAGGCCCGGGTCGCCGAAGCGTTGAATCTGCCCGAGAAGGCGGAGCGTGCGCAGGCACTCGCGGCGCTCAAAGCGACGATCCAGGAGCAGCTCGCCGCCGAATTCCCCGAGAACGTGAAGGACGTGGCGAGCACGATCGAAGACATCGAGTACCGCACCATGCGGGAGCAGGTGCTGACCCACAGCGAGCGCGTGGACGGTCGGGACCTCGATACGGTGCGCCCCATCAGCTGCGAAGTAGGTGTGCTGCCGCGCACCCACGGCTCCTCGCTGTTCACCCGCGGCCAGACGCAAGCGCTGGTCTCGGCTACCCTGGGGACAGTGTCAGACGAGCAGCGCATCGACTCGATCGACGTCGCGCAGGAAACGTCGAAGTCGTTCATGCTGCACTACAACTTCCCGCCGTTCTCGACCGGCGAAGTGCGACCGATCCGCGGAACCTCGCGCCGCGAGGTGGGGCACGGCGCCCTCGCCGAGCGGGCGTTGCAGGCGCTGTTGCCGCCGTACGAGCAGTTCCCCTACACCATCCGCATCGTCTCCGACATTCTCGAGTCGAACGGCTCGTCGTCGATGGCCACGGTGTGCGGTGGCTCCCTCGCGCTGTTCGACGCGGGCGTACCGATGACGGCGGCGTGCGCCGGCGTGGCGATGGGCCTGATCAAGGAAGGCAAGCGCGTCGCCGTGTTGACCGACATCCTGGGCACGGAAGACCACCTCGGCGACATGGACTTCAAGGTCGCGGGGACGCGCCAGGGCGTGACGTCGATCCAGATGGACATCAAGATCGAGGGCCTCGATTTCAAGATCATCAGCGAAGCGCTGGAGAAGGCGAAACAGGCCCGGCTGCACATCCTCGATCACATGGATCAGGCGATTCCCCGGCCCCGGTCCCAGCTGTCCAAGTACGCGCCCCGCATCATCACCATCCAGATCCGGCCCGACAAGATCGGTGATCTCATCGGCCCCAAGGGGAAGACCATCCGGGGCATCCAGGAGCAGACGGGCGCCGAGATCAACGTGGACGACAATGGGCTGGTCACGATCTCCGCCGTGGGCGAGGGCGGGGAGCGGGCGCGCGACATGGTCCAGGCCCTCGTGCAGGAGCCGGAGGTCGGCAAGGTGTACGAGGGCGTGGTGAAGAGCACGACCGCGTTCGGCGCCTTCGTCGAGATCCTGCCGGGCGTCGAAGGGCTGCTCCACATCTCGGAGCTGCAACACGGCCGCACGGAGCGCACGGAAGACGTAGTGAAGAAGGGGGATCACGTGCGGGTCAAATTGCTCGAGGTGGACGAGCGCGGCCGCATGCGCCTCTCCCGGAAAGCCCTGCTCGAAAAGCCGGAGCCCGCGCGCTCGCACTGATGGAGACGGTCCAGCTCGACCGCGAGGCGTTCCAGACCCGCGCGCCGAGCGGCGTCATCGTCCTGTCGGAGCGGGTGCCGAGCGTCCGCTCCGCCGCGGTGGGCATCTGGGTGCGGAGCGCCAGCGCTCACGAGCCCCGGCCCAAGATGGGCGTTTCGCACCTGCTCGAGCACATGGTGTTCAAGGGCACTGAGCGGCGGACGGCCCAGCAGATCGCCCTGGCCCTCGAGTCCCGCGGTGGCTCGCTCGACGCCTACACCTCCCGCGACACCACGTCGTTCCAGGCGCGGGTCCTCGACACCGATCTGCCCGAGGCACTGGACGTGCTCACGGACCTGGTGCGCAACCCCGTGCTGCGCCCGGGCGACCTGGAGCTCGAGCGCAACGTGGTGCTCGAGGAAATCAACACGGTCGAGGATACCCCCGACGATCAGGTCTTCGATCTCGCGTATCAGGCGCTCTGGCCGCAGCACGCCTACGGCTATTCGATTCTGGGCACGCGCGACACGGTCAGCGCGCTCTCGACCGACGACCTGAAGCGGTTGCACGGGCGCGCCTATTTCCCCGCGAATTGCGTCATCGCCGCGGCGGGTAACCTCACCCATGAGCAGCTGTTGAAGGAATTGGAGAAGCAGGGCTGGTTCGACGCCTCTCCGCGCGACGCCTCTTCCGCCAACGCCTCTTCCGCGACGACCACTCCCCCTCCCCCTCCGGCCGTCCGCAGCGGTGCGGCCCGCCACGCCAAGGACACGGCGCAGACCCACATCGTCTTCGCCACCGACTCGGTGCCCTACGCCGACCCCCGCAAGTACGCGTTACTGGTGCTCGCCAACGTGTTCGGGGGCGGCATGTCGAGTCGTCTGTTCCAGCGGATTCGCGAGGAGCTGGGCCTGGCGTACGGGATCTATGCGTTCACGAGCTTCTACCGTCAGGTCGGCGTCTCGGGCGTATACGTGGGCACCCAGCCCAAGACCGCCGATCAGGCTGCCGCGGCGATCCGGGAAGAGTACGCGAAGCTGGCGCGCGAGGGGCTCGCTGGTGAAGCGCTCGCCGAAGCGAAACAGCAGACGCAAGGGCAGCTGATGCTCTCCCTGGAGAGTCCGTCGTCCCGGATGTATCGTTTGGCCGCCTTTTCGGTGCACGGTGAGTCTTATCAGAGCCTGGATCAAGTAGTGGCGACCATCACCGGGCTGGGTGAGGACGAGATCGCGGCTGCGGCGGCGGAGTTCTTCGCTCCGGAGCGGCAGACGGTTGTTTGGCTGGGGCCGGAGAAGAATTAAAAACGTCACGCAAAGACGTCACGCAGAGGCGTCAACGATGATCGTTGGGGTACCGCGAGAGATCAAAACGGCCGAGAACCGCGTGGCGCTGGTTCCGGCGGGCGTCGAGTCGCTCGTGGGTGACCAGCATACGGTTTTGGTGGAGCAGGGGGCGGGGGTCGGCTCGGGCTTTCCGGACGACGCGTATCGGGCCGCTGGCGCGACCGTGGTGACCAACGCCGCCGACGTGTGGGCCAAGGCCGACATGGTGGTGAAAGTGAAGGAGCCGATCGATCCGGAGTGGCGCTGCATGCGGAAGGGGCAGGTGGTCTTCACCTACTTCCACTTCGCCGCGTCAGAGCCGCTCACGCGGGCCGTGATCCAGTCAGGGATCGTGGCGATCGCGTACGAGACGGTGCAGCTCGCGTCGGGGGAGCTGCCGCTGCTCACGCCGATGAGCGAGGTGGCGGGGCGGATGGCGGTGCAGGAGGGCGCGAAGTATCTGGAAAAGGTGTACGGGGGAAGCGGCATCCTGCTCGGGGGCGTCCCCGGCGTGCTCCCCGCCGCCGTGATGATCATCGGGGGGGGCGTGGTGGGCGCCAACGCGGCGAAGATGGCGGCAGGCCTCGGGGCCCATGTTACGCTGCTCGACCTATCCCTCGACCGCTTGCGCTACCTGGCCGATGTGCTTCCGCCCAATGTCGATCTGCTGCACTCCAACCGCCACAACCTGCTCGAGCAGCTACGCCGGGCCGACCTGGTGGTCGGCGCGGTGCTGTTGCCGGGCGCCAAGGCGCCGAAGCTCGTGCGGCGCGACGACTTGAAGCTCATGAAACCGGGCTCCGTGATCGTCGACGTGGCCGTGGATCAAGGGGGCTGCATTGAGACGATCAGGCCCACCACGCACGAGAATCCCGTATACGTCGTGGACGGCATCATCCATTATGGGGTCGCGAACATGCCGGGGGGCGTACCGCGCACCTCGACGCTGGGCCTCACGAACGCCACCTTTCCGTACGCCAAGCGGCTGGCGCGGTTCGGCTGGAGGCGCGCCTGCAAGGACGATCCGGCGCTGTTCCTGGGGCTCAATGTGATCGAAGGAAAAGTCGTGTATCCTGCCGTGGCGGAAGCGTTCGGCTTGCCCGCCGTTGATCCGAAGGCGCTCGTGGGATGACCGAGCGCCAAACGCTGGCGATCCTGGTGGGGGGCGGCCCCGCCCCCGGCATCAACAGCGTCATCGGCGCCGCCACCATTCGGGCGCGGCTCGAGGGCGTCGACGTCCTGGGCGTGCGCGATGGCTTCGAGTGGATCATGCAGGGCGACATCGACCACGTCATGCCGCTCGACATCGACGAGGTCAGTCGCATCCACTTTCGCGGCGGCTCGCATATCGGCATCTCACGGGCCAATCCCACTAAGGACCCGACCCATCTCGAGAACGCCGTGTTGGCGCTGCTGCGCCTCAACGCCACCCAGCTCATTACGATCGGGGGCGACGACACGGCGTACTCGGCGATGAAGCTCGAGGAGCGGGCCGCCGGACGCCTCCAGGTCGTGCACGTACCCAAGACCATCGATAATGATCTCGACCTGCCCGCGCACGTCGACACCTTCGGTTTTCAGACGGCGCGCCACTACGGGGCCGAGATCGTGAAAAACCTGATGGTCGACGCGAAGACGACGTCGCGCTGGTACTTCGTGATCGCCATGGGTCGCGGCGCCGGCCACCTCGCCGTAGGCATCGGCAAGGCCGCCGGCGCTACCCTCACGCTCATCCCCGAGGAGTTCCGAGAGAAGGGCAAGCGACTGAAGGCGATCGTGGATACGCTCGTGGGCGCGATCATCAAGCGGCTTTCCTATGGTCGCCGCGACGGAGTCGCGGTGATCGCCGAGGGCCTGGTGCTCGGCATCGAGCCCGCCGAGCTCGCCGGCCTGGAAGAGGTCGAGCGAGATACCCACGGCAACGTGCGGATCGCCGAGGTCAACATCGGTGAAGTGATCAAGACGGAAGTGACGAAGCGTCTGCGGGGATTCAACCTCAAGGCGACGATGGCCGCCAAGAACATCGGTTACGAGCTGCGCTGCGCCGATCCGATTCCCATGGACATGGAGTACACGCGGGACCTCGGCTACTGCGCCGCCAAGTACGTGCTGGGGGGCGGCAACGCCGTCGTCATCTCGATGCAGGCGGGAAAGTTCGTCCCGATTCCCTTCCGGACGATGATCGATCAGACGACGGGACGGGCGCGCACGCGGAAGGTAGACATCACCTCGACACGCTACGCCATCGCGCGCCGCTACATGATCCGGCTGCGGCGCGACGACTTCGAGGACCCGCACGAGCTGGCACGGTTTGCGGCGACGGCCCGCGTGTCGGTGGAAGAGTTCCGACGCCAGTTCGAATACTTGATCGAGGCCGAGCCGCCGGCGCTAGTGCTCGAGCCGGCGCTGGAAGCCGATCTCAGGGTCGTACGCTGATGCCGCCGCCGGTGGTGCAGGTGCGACGGCTGCCCCACCACGACGGTCTGCCCCTCCCCGAGCGCCACACCCCCGGTTCTGCAGGCTACGACGTACGTAGCGCCGAGCCGGACTTCACGCTGCAGCCGTTGGAGCGACGGTTGGTGCGCACCGGGCTGGCGCTCGCCATTCCGTCCGGCTACGAAGCCCAGGTGCGGCCTCGTTCCGGGCTGGCGCTGAAGCACGGACTCACCCTACCCAATGCGCCCGCGACGATCGACTCCGACTATCGCGGCGAACTGATGATCCCGATGATCAACCTTGGCACCGCGCCGGTCGGCGTGACGCGCGGGACTCGCATCGCGCAGCTCGTGTTTCAGCGAGTGGAGACAATCGAGCTGGCGGAGGTCGCCGAGCTGCCGCCGAGCGAGCGCGGCGCGGGAGGGTTCGGGAGTACGGGCACTTGACCATCCGCTGGCTGCTCGCCGCGCTCCACCTGCTCGCCCTCGGGATCGGTCTCGGCTCGGTGTGGGGGCGCGGTCGCGCGCTGCAAGGTGCGCTCGACGTCGCCGGCCTGCGGCGCGTGTTCTACGCCGATAATTGGTGGGGCATCGCCGCCCTCGTGTGGATCACGACCGGGCTGGCCCGGGTGTTCGGGGGCCTCGAGAAGGGAACGTTCTACTACGTCCACAACTCGGTGTTCTGGATCAAGATGGCCTTGCTGGCCCTGATCCTGGCGCTCGAGCTGCAGCCGATGATCGCACTCATCGCGTGGCGTCGTGCCGTGGCTCGAGGCGCGCAGCCCGACGTACACGCCGCCCGCCGGTTCGCGCGTATCAGCTTCATCCAGGCCGGCGTGGTGGTCCTCATGGTGCTCGCGGCCACGGCGATGGCCCGGGGCTACGGCGTGCCGCGGGTGTCGCCATGAAGGCCGCCGAATTCCGTAAGGCGGCCCTGAGCCTGCCGCAGGCGTCGGAGTCCGCGCACATGGGTCACCCGGATTTTCGTGTGGCCGGTCGAGTCTTCGCGACGTTGGGCTATCCGCGCGTCGGCTGGGGCATGGTGAAACTCACCCCCGAGCAACAGGAGCTGTTCATCCACGCCGAGCCGGAAACGTTCGTACCCGTCAACGGTGCGTGGGGTCGTGCTGGAAGCACGAGCGTCCGCTTGCAGGCGGCGCGCAAGGCCGCCGTACGCGAGGCGCTGCTCATCGCGTGGCGCAACCGCGCCCCTCAGACGCTTGCCGATCAAGTGCAACTCTCCACTCGAAGGAGGTCGTCATGACGGGCCTAGCCGCGCTGTGGCTTCCGATCCTGCTGTCGGCGGTGATCGTGTTCGTGGCGAGCTCGATCATCCACATGGCATTGCCGTGGCACAAGAGCGATTACCCCAAGCTGGCGAACGAAGACCAAGTGATGAACGCGCTCCGTCCCCTCAACATCCCGCCGGGCGACTACATGATGCCGCGCCCCGCCACCAGTCAGGCGATGCGCTCGCCCGAATTTCAGGAGAAGATGAAGCGGGGGCCGGTCGTCATGATGACGGTGCTGCCGAGTGGCGTGACCGGGATGGGGAAGAACCTCGCGCAATGGTTCGTCTACTGCCTCGTGGTGGGCGTGTTCGCGGCGTACGTGACGGGTCGCGCGCTTCCTCCCGGAGCGACGTACTTGGCGGTGTTCCGGTTCGCCGGCGTCACGGCGTTCATCGGTTATTCGCTGGCGTTGTGGCCGCAGTCGATCTGGTATCGGCGCGCGTGGCTCACGACGATCAAGGGCACCATCGACGGCCTGGTGTACGGGTTGCTGACCGCGGGCACGTTCGGGTGGCTTTGGCCGCATCAATAGGTGTGATGCAAGCGCAGCGAGTCGCGCCGATGACGTAGCGCCAAGGCTGAGAAGCAGGCTCCGGCCATGGCGAGCGGCGTGCTCGCGCGTTACGCTTGAGACCGTGGCCGATCTCCGTGCGGCGTTGGGACAGGCGCTCGGGCCCGCGTATCGGGTCGAGCGAGAGGTCCGACCTGTCGGCAATTGTCGCATGTTCGTGGCCCTCGACCAGGCGGCGGACAGCGAGCTGCTGGTCAAGGTACTGCCCACGCCGCTGTCACTTGGGGTCGACCACGTCAAGTTCGAAACCGAGCTGGCGTCGCTGGGGGCGCGGCTGGGACATCGCGGGCTCGTGGTCCCACAGGGTGGGGGGCGCGCGGGCTCGCTCGTCTATCATACGCGGCGGTTCGTCCCGGGCACGACCCTGCGCGCCGCGTTGGCGCGGCACGGCGAGCTGCCGCTGCGGCGCGCGGTGGAAGTGCTGCGCGACATCCTCGACGCCCTCGCACACGCGCACTCGGCGGGCGTTTGGCACGGAGACCTGAAGCCTGAGAACGTGCTGCTGGCGGACGGGCAGACGCTGGTGAGTGACGCGGGCGTGTTCGAGGCGGTGGAGCGGAGTTGGGGCGGAGCCGCTCCGTCGGGCAGCGGCCACGGCGCCATGATGACGGCGCTGTGCTCGGACGAGTATCTGGCTCCCGAGCGTCGGACGGGTGGATCACGCACGGGCTCCCGCGACGATGTGTTCGCCGTCGGCGTGATGCTGCACGAGATGTTGACAGGCCGCACGCCGGCCGACCGGGCCGAACCGCTCGAGTCCGTTCGGTCGGTGCCCTCCTGGCTGGGCGACCTGTATCGACGTTGCCGCGCGGCCGAGCCGGCGGACCGGTGGAGCGACGCGGGCGCCGTCCTCGCCGGCGGGAGTTGGCCGGGAGGGAGCGCCGCGGGGTGACATCGCTCGACAACCGGGTCCCCCCCGTCTTGTGCTACCATCGGATCGGCGGGGCGCTCGAGCTCGGTGTAACGCGGGTGGCGCGCAACGTGTTTGCGCGCCAGATGCACGCACTCGCGCAGCGAGGGTGGAGCACGCTGTCGCTGGGCGAATACACGACCCGCCTGCAACGTGGCAACGTGGCGTCGCGTACCGAGCTGCTTCTCACGTTCGACGACGGCTACGCCTCTCTCGCCGATGATGCCTACCCGCTGCTCGCCGACCTCGGATTCACCGCGACGACGTTCCTGGTGACTGACTACGTAGGAGCGTTGAACACGTGGGATGGGCGCTATACCCGACAGCGCGTGCGGCATCTCGACTGGGACGCGATCGAGCATTGGCGTGCGCGCGGATTCGACTTCGGGTCCCACACGGCGACCCACGCGCGGCTCACCTGGCTGTCCGACGCCGAGGCGTCCGCCGAGCTGGTGCGGTCTCGTACCGCGTTGATCGCCCGCTTGGGATCGAGCGCCGGCCGCGCGGTCGCGTATCCGTTCGGGGCGTGCGACCGGGGTGTGGAGCGCATCGCGGAAGCAGCGGGTTATGAGCTGGGGTTCGGCGGCGTCCGGGGCAACGGAGGCCCGCTCGGCCTGGCGCGGGTGCCGGTGTATAGCTGGGATGTTGGGACCCCGCCGTGGGGGCTACGGGACGACAGCCTGGGCGCTCTGGCCCGCGTCGCGGCGCATGCGGCGAACCGGTGTGCGGTGGGGACGAGCGTGATGAAGCTACTGACGACTACAACAGGTTTTCGGTCCCCACCGCCACGCCCATCGCATGATATCCTTTGTCCACGTAAATGGTCGCTCCCGTAATCCCGCTCGCTAACGGGCTCGCGAGAAACGCGGCCGTCGTGCCGACCTCCCGGGCGGTGAGTGCCTCCGAGAGCGGGGCGTTGGCCGCGTAATACTCGACCATCCGCTCGATCTTGCCGATGGCGCTCGCGGCCCGGGACGCCAGCGGACCGGCGGAGATGGTGTTGACGCGGATGCCGTACTTGCGACCCGCCTCGAACGCCAGCGTCCGCGTGTCGCTCTCGAGCGCGGCCTTGGCGGACGACATCCCACCACCGTATCCCGGTACCACACGCTCGCTCGCCATGTAGGTGAGGGACAGCACCGAGCCGCCCGGCCGCATGAGCGGTCCCAGCCGGCCCACCAGCGAGACCAAGGAGTAGGCGCTGACGCTGACCGCCGCGAGGTATCCGCCGCGGCTCGTTTCCAGGAGCGGTTTTTTCACCTCCGGGCCGTTCGCGAGCGAGTGGATCACCATGTCGAGCGGCTGGAGCCCGAAGTCCTGGACCAGACGTTCGGCCAAACCGGCCACCGAGAAGTCACCCACATCCTTGTACCGCTTGTTGCCCCGGATATCCGCGGGCGCGTCGGCGAGGACGTCGTATGCTGCGTCGAGGGGATAGATCTTCTCGAACTGCAGCATCGATCCATTGGGGAGGCGGCGCGACTCATCGATTTTGCCGCGCTCCAGCAGGTTGAGAAAGATGTTCAGGGCGGGAGGCCAGGTGCCGGCACACACCGTCGCTCCCGCCTCCGCCAGCGCTTTGGCGATCGCGAAGCCGTACCCGGCGTCGTCCGCCACCCCCGCTACGAGGGCGCGCTTGCCTCGTAAGTCGATGCTCAGCATCCGCCCCTCCCCCCCCGTCAAATGAAGAATCTCGCCGCCACCGGAATCAGCTGGGGGTGCTTGACCAGCGCGTGCGCGAAGATCCGGCCCAGCGTGCGCTTCTCGCTGGGGATCGCGTTCGCGGTGCGCGCCAGCGCGTTGAAGAACGGATCGTCCAGGTCCTCGAGCGCGCGCTTGAGACGGTAGTACTTGAGATGGTCGCTCCCGAGCAGTTCCATCCACGCCGCGTGATACGCGGCGAGCCGCCGGGCGCTGGTGTCGCCCTCGCAGATCGCCGCTGCCGCCGTCTGACCCGCAAGCCGGCCGGCCTTCATGGCGTTGACGATGCCGCCACCGGAGAGGGGGTTGATCATATGCGCCGCATCGCCGGCGACCATGACGCCATCGGTGTACGTCTGTCTGATGGTGGTGTGCACGATCACACCGCCTACCGTGTAGGCGGTTTTCTTGCCCGACGGGTAACGCCGCGCGATCCAGTCATCCAGATACTCGCGCGCGTTGCGGCCGTCCGCGCGCAGCGCGACGATGCCGAGCCCGACGTTCGCGGCGTGTGGTCCCTTCGGGAACAGCCATGCGTACCCGCCCGGCGCGATGTGGCCGCCGAACTGCAAGTAGATCGCGTCCGGATCGAAATCGATGCCCTGAAGCACGTATTGGGCGCACGATTCCATGTCGCGCGCGGCGACGCGAGTGTCGAGGCCGGCCCAGCGGCCCACCATCGCCTCCACTCCATCCGCCCCAATCACGATCCGCGCACAGCAGGTCGCCTCACCGTGGACCCCGCGCAGCCCCACCTCCCAGCGGCCATCCGACCGCCGTGACATTCCCGCGGCCTCGGTGCCGACGAGGACCTCGACGCCGTCCCGCGCCGCCCGCTCCGCGAGAAACGCGTCGAAGCGGGTGCGATCGAGAATCCAACCGACGTCGCGCTCGGCGACCTTCACCTCGGTATCGTCGGGCGCGAGGAAGATCACGCGCGTAATCTTGCGAGCCACCCACGGCGCGCCTTCGGGATCCGCGAACTCGCGCAACCCGGCGTCGCCTACACCTTCGGCGCAGCGCACCGGCGTCCCCACCGCGCTGTCGCGTTCGAGCAGCACGACTTGAAGCTGGGGAGCGGCGCGCTTGACCTCCGCGGCGGCGAGCGCTCCCGCCGGCCCCGCACCAATGACCAGGACATCGGTGTCCCGCATCACGCTGGCACCATCGCAAGTGCGCCGACCGGGCAGGGCGCGATGCATTTGCGACAGCCGGTGCAGGTCGTTCGATCGACGACAAGGTCGGCGAGGTCGAGGTGAATCGCTTCGGGGGGGCAGAGCGGCAGGCAGAGGCCGCACCGGTCGCATACGTTCAAGTCCACCACCGCGATCTCGGACGGTGACTGCACGGGTCGCATGGGCGAACGGTAGCGGCCACCGCGAGAGCCGTCAAGCATCAGCCTTGCTTGGAGTTACGCTTTTCATTAGGTTGAGGCGCTCGCGCGCGCCCCCCGGACAACTTTCACCCACTGACTTCGTGCCCCTGTGCCCCTACGCTGGCCGAATTTGAAGCTCGGAGCCTGGAGTCCCGCGAATGAAATCGCCGTGGACTTGGGCACCGCCAATACGCTGATCTACGTGAAGGGGGAGGGCATCGTGCTCAACGAGCCCTCGGTGGTGGCGATCGAGAAGTCGACGGGGAAAATCAAGGGTATCGGGCTCGAGGCGAAGCGGATGCTGGGCCGCACGCCCGACGGCATCCTGGCCGTCCGGCCACTCAAGGATGGCGTGATCGCCGACTTCGACGTGACGGAAAAAATGCTGCGGTTCTTCCTCAAGACCATCATCGACCGCCACCTGTTCCGCGTGAAGCCCAAGGTGATCGTGTGCGTGCCGTCGGGGATCACCGAGGTGGAGAAGCGGGCCGTGCGCGACTCGGCCCAATCGGCTGGAGCGAAGGAGGTTTACATGGTCGCCGAGCCGATGGCCGCGGCGATCGGCGTCGGACTGCCGGTCGAGACACCGACCGGCAACATGGTCATCGACATCGGGGGCGGCACGACCGAGATCGCTGTGATCGCGCTCTCCGGCATCGTGTCCGACACGTCGATTCGGACCGGCGGCGACGAGCTGGACCAGGCGATCGTCCAGTTCATGCGGAAGAACTACAACCTGCTGATCGGCGAGCCCACGGCGGAGCAGATCAAGATTCAAATCGGGTCGGCCGCGCCGGTGGGGGAGGAGCGCGAGATGGAGGTGAAAGGTCGCGACCTCGTCTCCGGGATCCCTAAGATCGTGCGGGTGCACTCGAGCGAGATCCGCGAAGCGGTGCAAGAGCCCATCCAGCAGATCGTGGACGCCGTGCGGCGGGCCCTCGAGATCACTCCCCCCGAGCTCGCCTCGGATATCGTCGACCGCGGGATCGTGATGACGGGCGGCGGAGCGCTGATCCGCGGTCTCGACGTGTTGCTGCAGCAGGAGACGGGCCTGCCGATCCACCTGGACGAGGACCCGATGACCTGCGTCGTGCGGGGGACGGGGCGGATCCTCGACGACCCGGAGAAATACCGCAACGTCCTGACGACCTAGGACGATGGCGCTCGCAGCGGACCGCTACGGCTCGCGCGCCGACACGCTCGCCTTCATCGGCTGCGTCGTGCTCTCCATTGCCGCCATGAGCCTGCCCCAACGGATCCGCGACCCACTGGCGCGTGGTCTCCGTCAGACCGTCCTCGCCCCGCTGCTGACGCTGCAGCGGCAGATCGAGTTGCTGGCCGCCTCCTTGGAGCGCTACGACGCGGTGGTCGCGCAGCGCGATTCGGCCGCGCTCGCCGCTACGTTCCTCCCCGAGCTGCGCGGCGAAAACATCCGGCTGCGAAGCCTGTTGGGTCTGGGCACGCGCCTCGGGAGCGGCTACGTCCCGGCAGAGGTCTTGAAGCAATCGGAGCCGACGAGCGCGCTCAGCTTCATCGTCTCCGCCGGGAAGAAGCAGGGGGTGAAACCGCTGTCCGCCGTGGTGAGCCCCGAGGGATTGGTGGGGATCGTGAGCTCGGTGGATCAACAGACGAGCGTCGTGGTGACCTGGGCGCATCCGGAGTTTCGCGCGAGCGCAATGGCTGCCGACGGAAGCGTCTACGGCATCGTGGCTCCGCGCGGGAGTGAGGGGCCGGGTGTGTGGCTGCTACAGCTCCAAGGCGTGGCCTACCGGCAGATGGTGCAGACCGGCGCCCAGATCCTCACGTCAGGGTTGGGTGGGGTGTTGCCGCGCGGCATCCCGATCGGCACGGTGGTGGGTCTCGCCGGAGAGGCCGAGGGATGGGAGCGGACCTACCTGGTACGGCCCGCCGTGCACCCTGCCGCCGTCACACACGTCATGATACTCACCTCGGCGCCGGTGCGAAGCGACCTGCGAGCGGTGTTCGAATCGAGCGGGCCAACGCCATGAGGCGGACCGACAAGTATCGCTTCTACGTCATTCTCCTCGTGCTGGTGGTGCTGCAATTTTCCGCCCGCGGCTGGCTCGGCGGCGACCGTGTGGCGCCCGATTTTCTGCTGCTCGCCCTGCTGATCTATACCATACGCGCCCGGCCGGGGCCGAGCGCGGCCGCCGGCTTCCTCGTCGGCCTGGTGCGCGATGCCTTGACGCCCGCGTCGTTCGGCGCCGGCGCGCTCGCGCACACGCTCGTGGGGTATCTATCGTCGTGCAGCAAGGCGGTGTTCTTCGCGGAGAACCTGTTCGTGAACGGCTGCCTGTTCTTCGCCGGCACGTGGTGCCGCAACGTGGCGGTGGCGCTCGCCTCCGGGAAGCTGAAAGGCGGCATGCTCGGCTGGGAGCTGCTCGTCTGGTCGCCGATCCAGGGTCTGACCACGGCCGTCGCCGGGGTAGTCGTGCTGTGGCTGTTCGGGCGTCACCTCGCGATTAGGCTGAGCGACGCATGAGCACGTTCCACCCCCACCTGCTCGACCGACGGTTGCGTCTGGCCCGAGGCGCCGCCTGGGGCGCGATGGGGGCGTTGGTGATCGTGTTCTTTCGCACCCAAATCCTCGAGCACTCGAAGTACCAGCTGCAATCGGAGACGAACCGGCTCCGGCCGATTCCGCTGCCCGCCCCGCGCGGCATCATCACCGATCGCAACGGCAAGATCCTCGCGGAGAACGTCACCGGGTACACCGTGGCCCTGCTGCCGGGCGCCGATCAGGACTCGCTGCGGGCCACGCTACGGCGCATCGCCCCCATCGTGAAGCTCGACAGCCTGGCGATCCAGCGGGTGCTGGCCCGCTATCGGCGGACGCCGTACCTGCCGCTGACCGTGCTCCCGAGCGCGACGTTCGAGGTCGTCTCGGCACTCGAAGAACGACGTCTGATCTTCCCGGGCCTGCTCATCCAGCCCGAGCCCAAGCGCCATTACCCCGACAGCGCCCTGGTCGCGCACCTGGTCGGGTACGTCGGCGAGCTGACGGAAGCGGAACGGACGCAGCGGCGCTTCGCAACCGTGCGGCTGGGAGGGCTCCTGGGAAAGGACGGGCTGGAGCGCCAATACGACGATTCCCTGCGCGGCTCCGATGGCGTACGGTTCGTGGAGGTGAGCGCGCTCGGCCATGTGGTCCGCGAGGCCGGCGCCGCGTCCCGTCTGCTCCCGGTGCCGGGACACGCGCTCCACACGACCATCGACCTCGAGCTGCAGCGCTACATCGCCCAGATCTTCCCGGCCGGGCAGCGGGGCGCGGTGCTCGCCATGAACCCCAACACCGGCGAGATCCTCGCCCTCTACAGCGCCCCCGGCTTCGATCCCAACGCGTTCGTGGGAGGGGTGGACCCCAACTACTGGCGCCGGCTGAACCAGAACGAGGCGCATCCGCTGTTCGATCGCACCATCCAGGCCCGCTATCCCCCCGGGTCCACGTGGAAGCTCGCGGTCGCGTCGATGGCCCTGAGACGCGGCATCGTGACGCTGCACTCCCACATGCCCATCCCGTGCCGCGGCGGCCTGCAGTACGGCAATCGCTTCTTCCGTTGCTGGTCGGCACGAGGTCACGGCGACCTGGCGCTGGTGGACGCGATCGCCCAGAGCTGCGACGTCTACTTCTACCAGTTAGGTCTGAAGCTCGGGCTCACGTCGTTGCTTGAGGACGCGAGCGGGCTGGGTTTTCATTCTCGCACCGGCGTGGACCTTCCGGGAGAAATGGCGTCCGAGTTCCCGAGCGGGACGGATTACTACGATCGCTACTACGGACCGCGGCGCTGGACGGCGGCGGTGACATTGAACCTGGCCATTGGCCAGGGAGAGAACGCCCAGACGCTCGTCAACATGGTGCGGTTCTACCAGATGCTCGCGAGTGACGGCAGGGAGCGGGCGCCATACTTGGTGCGCCCAACTTCCACGCAGGCTGCCAATCTCAACCTCTCCCCCGAGCAGATCGCTGGTCTGCGCCAGGCGATGAACCGCGTAGTGGAGCAAGGCACCGCGCGGGGCGCGGGACGTTTCGGCGGCAGCATTTCCATCGCAGGAAAGACCGGCACGGCGCAGAACCCGCATGGGCCCGCGCACGGCTGGTTCATCGGCTTCGGGCCTGTTGACAAACCCGAGATCGTGGTGGGCGCGATCGTCGAGTTCGCCCGCGAGGGTCCGTACGTCGCGCCGCTCGTCACCCGCGTGATCGGGCACTACTTGGGCGTGGATACGACGGGCGCCTCGCGCCTCCGCCTAGTGCTGCCGACCGATACCGCGCCGCGTCCGATGCAGGTCCTCCCCGGTCCTCCGGAGGAGGACACCACGGCGATGCCAGCGGACACGATGCCACCTCCGGCGCTGCCGTTCGACAGCGTAGCACCCCCCGCACCCCCCGCGCCCCCGGACACTGGCCATGCGACCCCCCGTCCGCGAGCTCGATAAGCCGCTCGGGGTGGTCGTCCTCGCCCTCTCGGTCTACGGCCTCGCCACGCTGTACTCGGCCGGTCAGACGGACATCCCGTCATTCGTGACGACACTCTGGCACAAGCAGCTGATCTGGCTCGCCGTTGGATTGGTCGGCGCGGTGCTGATGTTCCGCACCTCGCCGCGTCTGCTCGAGTGGGCCACGCCGTACGCCTACGGGATCACGGTTCTCGTGCTGCTCTTCACCCTGTTCATAGGAACAGGCGGCGGGACGGCAGCAAGCGAGCGCTCCTGGATCACCATCGCCGGCGTGCGGATCGGTCAACCGGCGGAGCTCGCCAAGCTCGCCGTCGTCCTGATGCTGGCGCGCTGGCTGGCGGAGCGGAGGGAGGCCCCGGCCACACTGCGCGATCTACTGCCCGCCTGCGTCATCGCGGGCGTTCCGACGTTGCTGGTCGCGAAGCAGCCCGACCTCGGCAGCGCGATGGTGTTCATCGCGATCCTGTTCGCGATGCTGTTCTGGGCGGGGACCAAGCCGTCGTTGCTGGTGCTGCTCGGCTCTCCCGTGATCGGCCTGATACTGGCGTTCTCGACCGTCACGTGGGGCGCGTGGATCGTCGTGCTCGTGGCGCTGCTCGTGTGGTGGCGGCCGTACGTTTGGGAAGGCCTGGCCGTGATGCTCGCGAACCTCGTCATGGGCGTAATCGCCGTCCCGTTTTGGCAACGGCTCGCGCCCTACCAGCAGAACCGGCTGCTCGCGTTCCTGAATCCTCAGGAGGACCCACGCGCTACGGGTTGGCACGTCATCCAGTCCAAGATCGCCATCGGATCGGGGGGGTTCCTCGGCCAGGGGTTCTTGCACGGACCGCAGAAGCGCTTGGCCTTCCTGCCTGCCCAATTCACGGACTTCATCTTTTCGGTGGTAGGCGAGGAGCTCGGGTTCTTGGGTGTGCTCGTGGCACTCGGCCTGTTTGCCGCTCTGCTCCTCATCCTGCTCCGGATCGCCCGCCGCGCGACCGATCCCTATTCGAGCCTGTGCGTGTTCGGAGTGACCGGCATCCTGTTCACGCACATCATCGAGAACGTCGGCATGACCGTGAACCTGCTGCCGATCACGGGCATTCCGCTTCCTTTCTTCTCCTACGGTGGCTCGTTCCTGCTCACGTGCTTCCTGGCTACCGGCATCTCGCTCCGCGTAGCGTGGGAAGCGCGACAGTCCGGGTATGCTGAACTGTAACAACGAGTTACGCTGACGGGGCTGGCGCGGGGGGAGGGCCCCTCCCAAATTGTCGCCTTCCGAGCCCCCTCCATGGCGCGAATGGCCTGGTTCAAAAAAGAGCGCAAGCCGCGCACGTCCGAACGAGTCAAGCTGGAGATCCCAGCCGACGCGTGGGAAAAATGCGACGAGTGCGGTCACATCGACATCAAGGACCGGTTCGTCCGCGCGCTCAATGTCTGCCCCAATTGCGGCCACCATCGCCGCATCCCCGCACAGGACTACATCGACCTGCTGATGGACGAGGGGTCGTGGCACGAGCTCGACGCCAAGCTGAAGTCGACTGATCCGTTGCACTTCGAGAGCTACACGCAACGCCTGGATGTGGCTCGGGAGAAGGCCGGACCGCTGGAGGCGGTGCGCACCGGCTACGGCCGCCTGGATGGCATGCCCCTCGACCTCGCGGTGATGGATTTCAACTTCATGGGTGGGTCGATGGGCTCGGTGGTCGGGGAAAAGATCGCCCGCCTCACGCGGCGGTCGGCGGAACGGCGGGTCCCGTTGGTCATCGTGTCGGCGTCGGGCGGGGCCCGCATGCAGGAGGGGGTGCTGTCCCTGATGCAGATGGCCAAGACGTCCGTCGAGATCGCGCGGATGCGCGCGGCGCGCGTCCCGTTCATCTCGATCCTCACGAACCCCACGACGGGCGGCGTTTCGGCCTCCTACGCCATGCAGGGGGACGTCATCCTGGCGGAGCCGGGTGCGGTGATCGGCTTCGCCGGACCGCGCGTGATCAAGCAGACCATCGGCCAGGACCTGCCGCAGGGCTTCCAGACCGCCGAGTTTCTGCTGGAGCACGGGATGGTGGACGCCGTGGTTCCACGGAGCGAGCTGCGCGACACCACGGCGCAGCTGCTGCGGCATATGGGCGGCCGACAGCCCGCGGAGGCCGCCGACTGACCCGGGTGGGGCTGTCCTTCGAGGACGCCTGCCGCTTTCTCTTCGCACGACAAGCCAGCCGGATCAAGTGGAGCCTCGGGCCGACCGAAGGGCTGCTCGACGTGCTCGGCCATCCCGAACGGCGCTTTTCGTCGATCCACGTCGGTGGGACGAACGGCAAGGGGTCCACCTGCACGTTCGTGGCTGCCGAGCTTCGCGCCCGGGGGTGGCGGGTGGGCGTGTACACGTCACCGCATCTCGTGTCGGTTCGCGAGCGCATGGTGGTTGACGGCGTGCCGATCCCGGAAGAGGCCTTCGTCGAGTGGGCGACGTTCTTACAGCCGCATATCGAACGGCTGGACGCGAGCTTCTTCGAGGCCACGACCGCCATCGCCTTCGCCGATCTGGCCGCGCGGGGGGTGGACGTGGCCGTGATTGAAGTCGGGCTCGGCGGCCGGCTGGACGCGACCAATGTCATCACTCCGCTCGTCGCGGCGGTGACGAAGATCGCGCGCGAGCATACGGACTACCTGGGGCACGACCTGGCGTCGATCGCGCGGGAGAAAGCCGGGATCGCGAAGCGCGCCGTCCCCTTCGTCACCGGCGAGCCGGATCCCACCGTCCGCGAGGTGCTCGTCGCGGAAGCCGGGCGGCGCGGCGCGAGCCCCATCACTGTAGTGGATACCACCGCGCCAGCCACTCGCCTGCTGGGATTACGCGGCCGCCACCAACAGGCCAACGCGTGGGTCGCGCTCGCGACCTTGAACTCGCTGCCGGACTCCTTTGGAGCGGTCCGGAGTGACTGGCCTGAGAGCTTTGGCCGTGCCTACATCGCCGGACGGTTCGACGTGCGGGGCCGCTGGATCTTCGACGTGGCACACAATCCCGACGGGGCGGGGGTCCTCGCCGACACACTCCGCGAGTACGATCCCCCCCACCCTCGTCACGCCTTGGTCGGGGTGCTGGGCGACAAGGACTACCTCGGCATGATCGAACGCCTGAAGGGCGAGGTCGACGCGTTCACGTTCACGGTTCCGGCGACCGCGCCGGAGCGGCGCCGCTGGGACCTCGGTCGAGTCGCCGACGAGCTGGGCGACCTTGCGGTGCCGCACGGGTTCGAGCCGGACTTCGAGCGCGCGCTCGAGCGAGTGCAGGATGGTGCGGCGACGGTCATCGTCACCGGATCGTTCCATACGGTCGGCGACGCGCTCGCCCGCTTGCCCGGCTTCGCGCCGGTCGGCTAATTTCTTGCGATGCAAGGACAAGCCTTACCTGGCTTTCGCGATTTCTACCCCGAAGAACTGGCTCTCCGCAATCACATCTTCGCAACGTGGCGCGACGTCGCCCATCGCTACGGGTTCCAGGAGTACGATGGACCGCCCCTCGAGCCGCTGGAGCTGTATACCACGAAGAGCGGTGACGAGATCGTCAGCCAGCTCTACGAGTTCACCGACAAGGGAGAGCGCCGCGTCGCCCTGCGCCCGGAGATGACGCCCAGCCTGGCCCGGATGGTGGGCGCGCGGGCCCAGGCCCTGAAGAAGCCGATCCGCTGGTTCACCATCCCTCAGCTGTTCCGCTACGAGCGCCAGCAGCGGGGGCGGCTGCGCGAGCACTTTCAGCTGAACATGGACATCATCGGCGAGCCGGGCGCGGCTGCGGATGCCGAGATCATGGCGTCCGCGATCGATATCGCCCGTGCGTTCGGCCTCGGCGCGAAAGATGTCCGGCTTCGAGTGTCCGACCGGCGGATCATGGCGGCGGAGTTGCTGAGGCGCGACGTCAGGGAAGCGGAAATCCCGGCTGTGCTCGCGGCATTTGACAAGTGGGGGCGCGACCCCGCTGCCACCGAGCGTGAGGTCCATGCGGCGCTTGGCGCATCGCCGGACCGCAAGGCGGCAGTGTACGCGTTCCTAGGCTCGCTCGGTACATCGCGGGGCCAGCCGAAGCCGGACCTGATGACGTCGCCTGCTGCCGAGCCGTTGGCGGAGTGCATCGGGCGTCTCCGTGCGATGGGGCTCGAGGAATTCGTGGAGGTCGACCTTCGGATCGTGAGAGGGCTCGCCTACTACACGGGCATCGTCTTCGAGCTGTTCGACGCGAAGCAGTCGTTGCGGGCCATCTGTGGCGGCGGCCGCTACGACAACCTCATCAAAGAGATCGCCGGCATAGATTTACCGTGTGTCGGCTTCGGCATGGGAGATGTCGTCCTCGGCGAACTCTTGAAGGAACAGCGCAAAGCCACCGAGGCGCCGAGTCAACTCGACGCCTTTTTGATTGCGGTGAGCGGCGAGGACGTCGCGTTCGTGCTGGAGCTGGCACACCAGTTACGCGATCGGGGGGTCGCCGTGGAATACGCGCTCCGGCACGGGCCGATCCGCAAACAGCTGGAGCTCGCCGTCGCCCACGGGTCGCCCCGGGCCGTGATCGTGGGGCCCGACGAACGCAAGGCCAAGGTCGCCGTGATTCGCGACCTCAAGACAGGGAGGCAGCGCAAGGTGCCGCTGACGAAACTGCGCACAGGCGTGTTCAAGTAGATGGCCCAGGCTCAGAAGATCACACCGCGCGCCAAGGACTACAGCGAGTGGTACAACGACGTGATCATGCAGGCCGAGCTGGCCGATTATTCGCCGGTGCGCGGCTGCATGGTGATCCGCCCGCATGGCTATCGGCTGTGGGAGCTGATGCAGCGCGCCCTAGACGACATGTTCAAGGCCACCGGTCATCAGAACGCCTACTTCCCCCTCTTCATTCCGATGAGCTTCCTCGCGAAGGAAGCGGAGCACGTGGAAGGGTTCGCGAAAGAAGTCGCGCTCGTGACCCATACCCGGCTCAAGGCCACGGGGAAGACGGGCGCGCAGGCCGTAATGGTCGATCCGGAGTCGGCGCTCGAGGAGCCGCTGGTCGTCCGGCCGACCTCGGAGACGATCATCTACGCGATGTTCGCCAAGTGGATTCAGAGCTACCGCGACCTGCCGCTGCTCATGAACCAGTGGTGCAACATCGTGCGCTGGGAGCTCCGCACCAGGCTGTTCCTTCGTACGACGGAGTTTCTGTGGCAGGAAGGGCATACCGCGCATGCCTCCGAAGCGGAGGCCGAGGCCGAAGCCCGACAGATGCTCGGTGTGTACCGCACGTTCCAGGAACAGTGGATGGCGATGCCCGTCATCACCGGGCGCAAGACCGATAGTGAGAAGTTCGCCGGGGCCCTCCGCACCTACGCCCTGGAAGGGCTGATGCAGGACAACAAGGCGCTGCAGGCGGGCACGTCGCACAACCTGGGGCAGAACTTCGCGAAGGCGTTCAACGTCCAGTACCAGACCGCGGCGGGCGGCCTCGAATACGTGTGGAACACGTCCTGGGGCGTGACCACGCGCATGATCGGCGGCCTCGTGATGACGCACTCCGACGACAACGGGTTGGTTTGCCCCCCGAAGCTGGCGCCGGTACAGGTGGTGATCGTGCCGATCTGGAAATCGGAGGATGAGAGGGGACAGGTATTGCGTGTCGGAGGTCACGTAAAGGACGAGCTCGCGAGAGCGGGCGTCCGGGTGGAGCTCGACTCACGCGAGAACATGAAACCCGGCGCGAAGTACTTCGAGTGGGAAGCCAAGGGCGTGCCGCTGCGGCTCGAGATCGGGCCGCGGGACGTGGCCGCGGGGCAGGTCATGACTGCCCGTCGCGCCGGCGGCAAGACGCCCGCGAAGGTCGATGGGATCGCGCGCGTGGTACTGGCCGCGCTGGATGAAATCCAGGCGGCGCTGTTCCAGGCGGCTAGCGAGCGGCGGGAGGCGCACTCGATCCGCGGGGCCACCAAGGCACAGTTTAAAGAGTTCATGAAGGCGGGTGGTGGGTTCGCGTACGGCGGTTTCTGCGGCTCCGCGTCCTGCGAGGCCGAGATCAAGCAAGAGACGGCGGCGAGCGTACGGGTGCTGCCCGATCCGGAGTTCCGCTCACCCGAGCCGCCTCGGACGTGCATGTGGTGCGGCAAGCCGAGCATCGCGGAAGCGGTGTGGGCGCAGGCGTACTAGCATTCGAGAGCGCCTACTCAGCTTCCTCCTCTTCCGCCTCCCCCATTACCTCTCGCAGAGCGTGCTTTCGCGATAGCATGACGAGTCCGATTGCCGCGCCAATCACATTTCCGCCGAGAAGGCGGACCCAGGCGAGCTCGCCGAGCCCGATACGAGCGAGCAGGACCGTCACCATCGCCAACGCGAACTGGGTGATGACGAACCCGAATGCCACCGCGATCAGTAGGCTTGGCTCTCGGGCCGCGCCGTGGATCCCAGATACGATCGCTACCCGTAGGCGATGTTGACCAGGTAGTGAAGCACCGTGAAGAGGGCGATCCCGCCGAGCACGGTGAACGTACGGAACGGCTGGCCGGCGATGAGATCCACAAGGGCAAGCCACACCCAGATGGCGGTGGCGACGATGACGCCGAGCCTGGCGCCTCCCGGAATGAGTTGTGCTCGGAGGCCATCGCGGTCAGCCCCGCGACCCAGCACTAGGACTCATGGTACAAACCCACGAGATCGGGCCGCGTCGACAAGAGCCGGGCACGTGTGTCGGCGACAGGGGACGAAGGTGCTTGAGTACCGCGCGGCGCAGCACCGGGCTATTTTCCGGCGAGGCCACGCTAAGCGATTGTCATTACACTCCGTCCAACAGTGGGTGCGGGCGTACTAGCGTTCGATCCCGCCCTGCTCCGCGCCATCGCGGAGCGCGTCGGTACGCCTGCGTATGTCTACAGCGCCAACCTGATCCGCGGCCAATACCACGCCCTCCACGACGCGTTGAAAGACGTGCCACACCGGATCTGCTACTCGGTGAAGGCGAACGGCAACGTCGGCGTGCTCCGCGTACTCAAGGCCGTGGGTGCCGGAGCGGACATTGTCTCGGTCGGCGAGCTGCGCCGCGCGCTCGCCGCGGGGTTCGACGCCGCGTCGATGGTCTTCTCGGGCGTCGGCAAGACGGCGGCCGAGCTCGAGGAAGCGATCCGCGTCGGCGTGGGATTCCTCAACATCGAGTCCCCCGCGGAGCTCGATGCCCTGATCGCGGTTGCCCATAAGCAGAAGAAGCCAGCCAGCCTAGGCATCCGGGTCAACCCCGACGTCGCGACCGAGACCCATCCGTACACCAAGACCGGAGAGAAGACCGCGAAGTTCGGCGTGCCCTATGACGAAGTCGTGAGCGTGGCCCAGCGCGCCGCAGCTGAGCCGCTTCTTACCCTGCGCGGCCTCGCGATGCACCTCGGCTCGCAGATCACCGATGTCGAGCCCTATCATCGCGGTACGGTGAAGCTGCTGGAGCTCGTAACGGCGCTTCGCGCCTCGGGGATCGCCACGATCGAGGCGCTCGACGTGGGAGGCGGACTCGGCGTGCGCTATCACAACGAGAAGGCGCCGAGCCCGCAGGCCTTCGCTGCCGCGGTGGCGCCGCCGATCAAGCAGGCAGGACTCGCGCTCGTGTGCGAGCCGGGTCGATATCTCGTCGCGAACGCTGGCGTCTTGGTCACGAAGGTGCTCTACCGCAAGCACGCCGGCGGCAAGGAGTTCGTGGTGGTGGACGCCGGGATGACCGATTTCGTGCGGCCGAGCCATTACAATGCGCATCATGAGATCGTGCCACTCAAGGATGGGGCGCGGCCGGAGGAGCTGGTCAACGTCGTGGGTCCGATCTGCGAATCAGGGGACTTCCTGGGGCTCGATCGGAAGCTGCCGGCAGTCGAGCCCGGAGAATACCTGGCGGTGCTCGGCACGGGCGCGTACGGCTTCGTTATGAGCTCGACTTACAACCAGCGCCCCCGGCCGCCGGAGGTCCTGGTCGAAGGAAACCGGTACTACATCGCCCGGCAGCGCGAGACGCTCGACGACCTGCTCCGCGGGGAGATCCTCGAGCCCACCACGTGGTACCAGGCGTGAACCGTATCCTGATCCTCGACTACGGCTCCCAGTTCACACAGCTCATCGCGCGGCGGGTGCGTGAGGCGCACGTCTACTGTGAGATCCATCCGGCGGCGCGCGGGTCGGATCTCACTTTCATCCGGCAGTTCGCGCCCCGGGGCGTGATCCTGTCCGGCGGCCCGAGCTCTGTGTTCGATCCCGGTGCGCCGACCGCCGACCCCGAGCTGCTCGAGCTCGGCACCCCGATCCTCGCCATTTGCTACGGCATGCAACTCGTCGCCCATCTGGCGGGCGGCAAGGTCAAGCCGTCGCCGGAGCGCGAATACGGGCGGGCCGACGTCACCGTCCGAGACGCGAGCGCGGGAGGCCTCTTTGGAGGATTCGAGTCGCAGGACTGCATCACGGTATGGGCCAGTCATGGAGATCGGATCGAGCAGCCGCCGCCCCAGTTTCGCGTGACCGCCTCGAGCTCGAATGCGCCGGTCGCGGCCTTTCAGCACGAGACGCGGCCGATTTTCGGGGTCCTGTTCCACCCCGAGGTGGCGCACACGCCGCGCGGTGGCGAGATCCTCGACAACTTCCTGTTCGACATCTGCGGCTGCACGCCCGACTGGACGCCGGGCCATTTCGTCGAGCATGAGATCGCACGCATCCGGACCCTCGTCGGTGGAAACAGCAGGGCGATCTGCGGCCTCTCCGGTGGCGTGGATTCCGCCGTGGCCGCGGGGCTCGTGCACCGCGCCATCGGCGATCGGCTCACCTGCATTTTCGTGGACCACGGCCTGCTGCGCCTCAACGAGCGGGAGCAGGTGGAGCAGGCCTTCCGAGCCCATTTGGGCATGGACCTGCGCGTGGTGGACGCGGAAGCCCGGTTCCTCGAGACGCTCGCGGACGTCACCGATCCGGAGGCGAAGCGCCGCCGGATCGGGCACGCGTTCATCGACGTGTTCGAGGAGGCCGCCCGCCACGTCGGTGCAGGCGACGTGGAGTTCCTGGTACAGGGGACCCTCTATCCCGACGTCATCGAATCAACGTCGCCGCGCGGCGGGCCGTCCGTCACGATCAAGACCCATCACAACGTGGGCGGGCTGCGGCCCAATCTCCCGTGGCGACTAATCGAGCCGCTCCGGGAGCTCTTCAAGGACGAGGTGCGGCAGGTGGGGCGGGAGCTCGGGTTGCCGGAGGAGATCGTGGGGCGGCATCCGTTTCCCGGACCCGGGCTCGCGATCCGCGTACTCGGTCCGGTGACCCGCGAGCGCCTGGATCTCCTCCGCCGCGTGGACGCGATCTACATGGAGGAGATCCGCGCGGCCGGCCTGTACGATCAGATCTGGCAGGCGTTCGCGGTCCTGCTGCCGATCAAGTCCGTCGGGGTGATGGGGGACGGGCGCACGTACGACCACGTCGTGGCCCTGCGGGCCGTGACCAGTCGGGATGGGATGACGGCGGATTGGTTCCCGTTCCCGCCGGAGGCGCTGGGGCGGATAAGCAGTCGGATCATCAATGAAGTCCGAGGCGTGAACCGCGTGGTGTATGATGTGAGCTCGAAGCCGCCGGCGACGATTGAGTGGGAGTGAAGCGACGTCGCGTCAGATATTCTTGTCTTCCAGAAGCTTCAGAAATTCCTGTGCCGTCCCGATCCGGGCGAGCTTCGTCGGCACGTCGGGCTCCTTGGCGAACTGGGCGATTTTCCCGAGGACCGGAAGGTACTGGTTGGAGACTTCGAGGGGAGGCGCGACGATAAGGAAAAAATAATTCACCGGTTTGCCGTCGATCGCGTTGAAGTCGATGCCGTCGAGCTTCCGCCCGAACGCGACCCGCAACTGGTTGACGGCGAGCGCCCGCGAGTGCGGGATAGCGATGTTCTGACCGATTCCGGTTGACCCGAGGGTTTCCCGGCGCTTTAACATTTTCACGAGCGTTTGTTCGGACTTGTCGTCGAGCTTGAGCAGCCCGACGAGCTCCTTCAGAACATCGTCCTTGGTGGTGCTCTGCAGGTTCAGGTTGATCGCGTCGTCGGCGAAGAAATCACGCAAGCGCACGGCGATTCACTCCGGTCGAAACGGCGGCGAAACCTAACGGCTGGTTGCTCGCGGCGCCACGGCGACCAGTGG